>JAUIAC010000127.1 GCA_030425545.1 bacterium
GACAGCCGGTCGTGGCGTGAGCAGGGCGCAGCAGGCCAGCAGCCCGAGGCCGACGGCGCCGCATCGCTGAGACGCACGCGCACCCTTCGAGCCGAGCCGAGACGCGCTGGACATGGGGGGCTCCACAAGGTCGAGGGGGGATCGCCGGGCGCATGCGGCAGAGGGCGACACGCTGGCGCGGTGAGTGATAGCGCGCGGCCCTGGGGGTCGCAAGGGAGTCGGCGCTGGGGCGACTGGGGGCGGTGGCGACTGGCGGCGGGGGCGACTGGCGGCGGGGACAGCTGAGTGCCGGGACAGCTGCGGACTGACGGATGACGGGCCGACCGCCCGGCAGGAGCAGGACGCCGCGGGCGCCCCCATCCTTCGATGGATGGTGGCCCTGCCGGCGGGACGCTAGGCTCCTCCCCATGCTCCCGTCACACCGCCAAAGCGCCCCCGCGCTTGCCACCCCCGCGCAACCCCAGCCCGCCTACCCGCCCCGCCACGCCGCCGCGACGGCCGCGCGGCTGTCGAGGCCGGTCTTGCGCAGCACCCGGTGCACATGGTCCTTGACCGTGCCGAGCGCGATGCCCAGCGCCAAGGCGATGTCGCGGTTGCGCAGCCCGGTGGCCAGCAGCTCAGCCACCTCGCGCTCGCGCGGCGTCAGCGCGGCGAAGGCAGGGTCAGGCGGTGGCGCCACGCGCACCACGACCATGGCGGGCTCCTCGCTCAGGTCCACGGTCAAAGGCCCGCGGGCCCCCACCGCGGCGGCGGCGGCGGCGAGCTGCGCGCGGTGGGCGACGCCCTGGCCGCCGGCTCGGGCCAGGGCGATCAGCCGTCGCAGGCGCTGCAGCTGCTCCTCGTCTAGCAGACTGGGCATTTTCTCCGTTCTTGCGGCCACGCCGGTCAGTCTGCTGGGAAGGGGAAGCCACGGCTTGCCGTGGCTGGGGGCGCTCGTAGCCCCCCAAAGAGACAGAAAGGATAGCAGATTGCGGCGACAATCAACTTCGCCGCAGTCTGCTAGCGGCTCGACCGACATGCCCCCAGACTGCCACGATCGGAGGTCTCGATGAACGCACCCCTCTCTCCACGCCAGGTGGTTGCCGCCTGGTTCGACGCCATGCAGCGCGGTAGCCAGCCGGACCTGGTCGCGCTCTTCGCAGAAGACGCCGTGTACGTGCAGCCCTTCGGCCCGCCCGAGGGGGCCGAGATCAGCGGGCGCGAGGCCATCGCGGCGCACCTGACCCGCTCGTTGGCGGAGTCGCCACCGGACCTGACCCTGCGCGTCGACCGGGTCGACGTCTTGGGTCCGCAGCGCGTGCACGCCGCCTGGACGTGCGAGTCGCCCGCCTTCCCGGGCCCCATGCGCGGCACCGACGACTACTGGCTGCGCGAGGGCCTGATCACCCGCCTCGAGACCCGCATGGCCGGCCCACTCTGAGAGACGCCAACCCCCAGCCACAGCAACCCCCAAATACGACGACCCCCAGCCACGACAACCCCGAGCCACAACAGCCCCGAGCCACGGCAACCCCTTGCTCGGCCCCACCACCCCACCCCTGGAGGACCCCATGACCACCAAGACCGTCGACGCCTGGATCCCGGAGAAGGCCCCGCAACACGCCGCGCTGATCGGCGCCCTGCGGACCCTGATCCGCACCACCGAGCCCGAGCTCGCCGAGGCGGTGAAGTGGAACCAGCCGGTCTACAGCCACCAGGGCCCCGCCCTCTTCATCAAGCCGGCCAAGGCCCACGTGAGCTTCGGCTTCTGGCGCGGCGTCGAGCTCGACGACCCGGAGGGCCTGCTCACGGGCTCGGGGGTGATGATGCGCCACGTGAAGCTGAAGTCCGCCGACGAGGTCGCGGCCCGGTCGGCGGCGCTCACCGCCTTCGTCCAGCAGGCCACGGCGCTCAACCGCAGCAAGGGCGACCCCACGCGCAAGGCCAACCGCTGACGCTGGTTTTGCACGCTCCGCGACGTGGACACGGGCCGCGCGGGCGCTGAGAAAAACGCCCGCCGCCGCCTTGTCTCCCGCGCGCAGCCCCCGCACCCTGGCGCCCCCTCTCGCCAGGAGCCGCCATGTCTGCCCGCGCTGTCTCTCACGCCCTCGTCGCCCTCGCCGCGCTCGCCGCCCTGTCGTGGGGCTGCGGCGGCGCCAAGCCAGCGCCCTCCGCGGCCGGTGCGGGGACCCCAGCCCAGGCGCCCGCGGCCGCGCCGGTCACAGCCCAGGCCGCCGGCAAGGCGACGACCCTGGGTTCGGGCCTGGATCGGGCCAACTTCGACCCGTCGGTGCGCCCGCAAGACGACCTCTACCGCGCGGTCAACGGCGCCTGGCTCAAGCGCACCGCCATCCCAGCGGACAAGTCGAACGTCGGCGCCTTCTCGGAGCTCGCCGACCAGGCCAAGAAGCAGCTGCGGGCCATCGTCGAGGAGTCCGCGGCCAACACGGGCGCGGCGCCGGGCAGCGAGGCCCGCAAGATCGGTGACTTCTACGGCGCGTGGCTCGACGAGGCCCGCCTGGAGAAGCTCGGCATGACGCCGCTGGCCGCGCCCTTCGCCCGCATCGACGCGCTGAAGCGCAAGGCCGGCCTGCCCGCGCTGATGGCCGCGCTCGGCCGAGACGGCGTGCACATGCCGCTGCTGCCCTACGTCACCCAGGACGACAAGAAGAGCACGGAGATGATCGGCCTCTTCGAGCAGAGCGGCCTGGGCCTGCCCAACCGGGACTACTACCTGCAGCAGGACGCCAAGTTCGCCAAGCTGCGCGCCGCCTACCTGCAGCACATCGCCAAGATGTGGGCGCTCAGCGGCGGCCAGAAGGGCGACGAGGTCGCCAAGGCCATCTTCAAGCTCGAGCTGGCCCTGGCCAAGGCGCAGTGGGACAAGGTCAAGAACCGGAACCCCCAGGCGACCTACAACAAGGTCACCGCCGCCGAGCTGCCGGGCTACGTGAAGGGTTTTGACCTCGCCGCCTACGTCAAAGCGGTGGGCTTCGGCGGCATCCCCGCGGTGCTGGTGCGGCAGCCCTCCTACGCCAAGGCCCTGGGCACCGTCACCGCGCAGACCTCGCTGACCGACTGGAAGCGCTACCTGCGCTGGCACGTGCTGCGCACCACGGCGCCGCTGCTGTCCAAGGCCTTTGTTGCCGAGCACTTCGACTTCTACGGGCGCACGCTCGACGGCATCCCCACCCAGCGGCCGCGGTGGAAGCGGGCGATCAGCGCGGTGGACCGGGCCCTGGGCGAGGCGGTGGGCAAGATCTACGTCGCGCGCCACTTTCCGCCCGAGAACAAGGCCCGCATGGACACGCTGGTCGCCAACCTGGTGGCGGCGTTCCGGCAGGAGTTCGACAAGCTGGCGTGGATGGGGCCGGCCACCCGCGAGGCGGCCAAGGCCAAGCTCGCTACCTTCGTGGTCAAGGTGGGCTACCCCAAGAAGTGGCGGGACTACAGCGCGTTGAAGGTGGACCGCACCGACCTGGTGGGGAACATGCGGCGGGCGGCGGCGTTCCGCTACGACCTGCGCGTGGCCAAGCTGGGCAAGCCGGTGGACCGCGACGAGTGGTACATGACGCCGCAGACGGTCAACGCGTACTACGACCCACAGAAGAACGAGATCGTCTTCCCGGCGGCCATCCTGCAGCCGCCCTTCTTCAACGCCAAGGCCGACGACGCGGTGAACTACGGTGGCATCGGCGCGGTCATCGGCCACGAGATCAGCCACGGCTTCGACGACCAGGGCAGTCAGTACGACGGCCAGGGCAACCTGCGCAGCTGGTGGACCAAAGACGACCGCAAGCGCTTCGACGCGCGCACGGCGGCGCTCGCGGCGCAGTACGGCAGCTACGAGCCGGTCAAGGGCTACAAGCTCAACGGCAAGTTCACCCTCGGAGAGAACATCGCCGACCTCGGCGGGCTGAAGATGGCGCACCAGGCGTGGCTGCTGAGCCTCAAGGGCAAGCCCGCGCCGGTCATCGACGGGCTGACCGGGGCCCAGCGCCTGTTCATGGGGTGGGCCCAGGCCTGGCGGCGCAAGTACCGCGAGAAGAACCTGCTCAACCGCATCAAGCTCGACCCGCACAGCCCCAGCGAGTTCCGGGCCAACGGGACGCCTGTGAACATCCCGGCCTTCCACGCCGCCTTCGGCACCAAGCCGGGGGACGCGATGTACAAGGCGCCGGCGAAGCAGGTGGTGATCTGGTAGGCCCGCGGCCAGCAGCGACGTCGGCTAGCAGGTCGGCTGCCGACGCGCCCTCGGCGACGCGGTCCATGGTCCGCCGCCCCGCCTGGTCGAGCGCGAAGCCAGCGCCGCCGAGCGGCGGCGCCTCCGCGGGAGCAGCGCGCGGTCGACGGGGTCTGTGCGGCTACTCATCCTTCAGCGCCAGCAGCTCGATGTCGAAGACCAACATGCCCTGCGGCCGGCCCGGGCGCCCCTTGTAGGCCAGCGACTCGGGGATCCACACCCGCCGCTTCTCCCCCGCGACCATCAGCCCGAGGGCCTCGTTCCAGCCCGGGATCACCTGCGTGCGCGTGAGCGTGATGGGGCGACCACGCACGACGCTGCTGTCGAACATGCGGCCGTCGGTGGTCCAGCCGGTGTAGTGCACCACCACCGGCTGGCCCAGCGTGGGGTGCACGCCGCCGCCCCCCGGACGCAGCACCACGCTGGCCAACCCAGAGGCCTCGACCCGGGCGTGGGCCGGCGGCGCGCTGAGGTCGGACGGGGCCGTGGGCGGGCTGGGCTTGACCTTGATCTTCAGCAGCTGCACGTCGAAGACCAGCATGCCCTTGGGCCTCCCCGGGCGACCCCGATAGGCCAGGCGCTGCGGGATCCAGAAGCGACGGCGCTCGCCGACCACCATGAGCTGCACCCCCTCGGTCCAGCCGGCGATGACCCGGTCGAGCGGGAACGATGTCGCCCGGCCGCGCCTGAACGAGGTGTCGAAGTTGCGCCCGTCGGTGGTCCAGCCCGCGTAGTGCACCGTGACGGTGTCATGCGGCCCAGGGTGGAGGTCTCCCGTACCCGGCACGAGCACGCGCGAGGCCAACCCGGAGGGCATGCGCTTGGCATCGGACGGCGGCGCGGCCACGTCCGCAGGCGCTGGGAGGCCGCCCTCGCGTTGGACCAGCGCCTGCATGGCGTCGACGTGACCCCAGTCGCGCAGGGCCGGCCCGCCGCAGCCCGTCGTCAGCAGCAGCGCGGCGAGGGCGAGCCAGCCCGCGAACGAGGCGCGCTGCGCCAGCGGGCGGGCAGACGAGGCGCGCAGGCGGCTCGAGCCGGCGAGCGCGCTGGCCAACTCAGCAGACGATGGGGGGAAGGGAGCGTCGGACGACGTGCGGGGCGGGGTGCAGCTGCTTGTCATGACGCGACGATCGAGCATCGACAGCGCGCTGACAAGGCGCCACGGCGCGCGGCGTGACGCAAGGCCCTGACGCGAGGCACAGCGCTCCCCACAGCCGCGGCAGCGCGCCCCCCCACCCTCGGGCGGGAGAGCGTGCCGCCACCCATCGCGGGCCTCAGAGCCAGTCCAAGACGTCGATGGCGGCGGCGCGCGCCACGACGTCGCGGACCTCGGGCAGCTCCAGGTAGGGCGCGAAGGCGGGGTCGGACGCCACCATGGGCTCGGAGGCCCAACCGCGGTCCAGCCCCTCGCGGAGGACCGCCACAGCGCCCGCCAGGTCGCCCACGGTCACCCGCGCGCTGGCGAGGTCAAAGCAGCACATGGCCAGACCGCCGCCGTAGCCCTGGTGCATCGGCGCCCGGAGCTCCTGCCACGACGCTGCGATCACCCCCACCACGGCGGCGGCTTGCCGGGTGTCGCCGAGGTGGTACAGCGCCTTGGCGACGCCGCAGCGCGCGCGGAGATGGTGGTAGACCATGCCGGGCCGCCCCAGGTCCGCTTCGGCGCGCGCCTCGGCGTCGCGAAAGTGCGTGAGCGCGGCCTGGACCTCGCCGCGACGCAGCTGCACCTCGGCCAGCGCGACCCGGGCCAGGCAGCGAAACTGCGGGGCGTAGACATGGTCCTCGTGCTCCAGCGCGAGAAGATCGAGCTGCACGTAGGTGTGCGCCGCGTCCAGGTCGCCCATGGCCAGGCACGCGAAGGCGGCGTAGAGGTGTCCGCCGATCCAGCGAAACCCCGCCGCCACGGTGTTGTCCTGCGGCACCGACTCGACGAAGAGCCGCCGCGCGATCGCGACCGCGCCGGTCTGTAGGGCGACCAGCCCCACGTTCATCACAGCCTGCTGGTTGTTCGGCTGCAGGCGCCAACCGGTGCAGAAGGCCTCCGCGGTCCGCCGCAGCGCTGCCGCACCGCCACCGTCGCTCTGCAGGAGCGACCACCGCGCCACGCCCAGAAAGCTCCAAGCGATGACGTCCTCCGGGTCCAGCGACACGGCGCGCTCGCCCGCGACCACACCCAGGGCGGGCTCCCCGAGCATCACGTGGCCGTAGGCCTTCCAGCGCCACGCGTTGGCGAGCCGGGGGTCCAGGGCGACGGCGCGCTCGAGCACCTCCATGGCGGCACGCACGCCGCCCGCCTGCCCGTGGGCGAGCGTGATCCGCGCGAACCCCAGCCCCGCCAGCGCCCGCGTGTGGTCGGGGTCACGGGCGAGCGCTCGCTCAAAGCACAGGATCGCCTCCTGGGCGCCGCTCTCGGCGCTGGTGGCCATGGCGAGCCTGCCACGCGCGTAGTGCTCGAAGGCCTCGCGATCGCGCACCTTGGGCGGCTCTGCCAGCGCCGGAACGGCGGGCTGCAGGTGGGTCGCGAGCTGCTGGCAGAGGCCGTCTTGGAGCTCGAAGATCTCGTCGATGGTGCCGTCCAGCCTGGCCAGGCGGAGGTCTTCGCCGCGCTGGTGGACGCCGGCGTGGATCCGCAGCCGCGCCCCCGCCACCTGATAGCTCCCGTGGACCACAGCCGACACGCCGAGCGCCTCGGCCAGCGCCCCCGGCCGCGGCGGGCCGCTGCGCGCCAGGCGACCGAGCGCAGGCCCGGTGAGCGCCATGCCGAGCACCTGCACCCCGGGCACCCGCTGCAGCTCGTGGATCAGCGTGTCCAGCAGCCCGGCGCCCAGCCAGTCGTGCGCGTCGGCGCCGGTGGTGTTGCGAAAGGGCATCACCGCGACCCGCAGCCCCGCCGGCTGGGTCGGCTTCGGCGCGGCGACGGAGAGGCCGGCCCCGCCTGGCTGCCCCGTCGGCAGCAGCGCGCGCGCGAGCGCCACGGCGTCGGCGAAGCGAGCGTCCGGATCCTTGGCCAGACACCGCGCCACGGTGCCCGCCAGCAGCGGGTCGACGGCCTCGAGCGCCGGCACCTCGTGGGAGACCACAGCGGTCAAGACGTCGAGGGTCGACGCCCCCGTGAAGGGCCGCTCGCCGGTGATCAGCTCGTAGAGCAGCGAGCCGAAGCTGAACACGTCTGAGCGCGCGTCCACGCGCTGACCGCGGGCCTGCTCTGGCGACATGTAGGCCGGCGTGCCCACGATGACCCCGGTCCGCGTGATCGGATCCCCGCTGACGCTGTCCGCCTCGGCGACCGACTTCGCGAGCCCGAAGTCGAGCAGCTTGACGGCGCCCGACGTGGTCAACATCACGTTGCCGGGCTTCAGGTCGCGGTGGACGATGCCGCGGCCGTGGGCGCACGCCAGCGCGGCGGCGAGCTCCCGCGCCACCCGAAGCGCCAGCTCCGGCGCGGCGGGACCGGTCGCGATGCGCTCCGCGAGGGTCTCTCCGTCGACAAACTCCATCGCCAGCACGGGCGCACCCTCGTGCTCCAGGATGTCGTAGACGGCGCCGATGTGCGGGTGGCTGAGCTGGGCGATCTGCCTGGCCTCTCGGAGAAAGCGCCGCACCCGCGGCCCGTCCGACTCGCCGGCGACGCCGCGGATGACCTTGAGCGCCACCTGTCGCTGCAGCGAGGTGTCGTCCGCGAGGAGCACCTGCCCCATGCCGCCCTGCCCCAGCTCGCGCACGACGCGGTAACGCCCGATGCGCACCCCAGCCGTCACGGCCTGCGGCAGCGTGAGCACGCGTGAGGCGGTGGCCGTGGGGTCGTCGTGGGGGCGGGTCATGGCGGTCTGTCCTGCGCTGAGCTGAGACCCTGCAAGACAGAGGGGGGCAGACGCAAGCACGTCGGCCGCACGGCGCGATCGCGCGGCCGTGGGTTCACGTGCGCTTCGCCGCGGCGGCGGTAGCCTCAGGTCGCGCTTCCTGCAAGGCTCGGGCGACACATCCCGCCGGTCGCCCGTCACGCCCGCCTTGCGCCCACGCGCAGCGACCGGCCCAACAGGACGCGCCATGGCGGCCTCAGGCCAGCGACCAGTGGAGCACGCAGGACACGGCGCGCGGGTGTTTTGGCTCGAGCTGCCTGCGCTTGTCCTGCTGACCTTCGTGCTGCTGGCGAGCCCGGTGGGGCTCGTCGCGGGCGCGCGCTGGGCGGTGGCCACCGCAGCCGCGGTCGCAGCGGTGTGGGCGGGGCTCCTGGCTGGGCGCGTCGTCACCCTGACCCGCGGGCCGGGGTCGACGCTGGCCCGCGCCGACGTGGCCGTGGCCCTGGCGGTCGTGTGGCTGAGCTGGCGCTTCCTCACGGGCAACGGCCTGGACGACCCCTTCTGTCATCACAGCCTCGTCGCCCTCATCGGGCGCAACGGCCTCCCCCTCGCAGCGCCGGGCGGCGGCGACCAACCCGTGGCCTATCACCTGGGCTTCGACCTGCTCGCGGCTGCGCTGCGTCAGCTCCTCGGGCTCCGGAGCGTGGAGCAGGCCCTCGACCTGACGAGCCTGGCCTCGCTGCTCGCCGTGGCCGGGGCGGTGGTGGCCTTGCTGCGGCGCGTCTGCGACGACGAGGGGGTGCGCGCCCTGGCGGTGGCCGCGTTCTTCTTGGGTGGCGGGCCCCTGTGGCTCAGCTGGTGGCTCCCGACCCTGCAGCTGGGCGACGACCTGCAGCTGCTGGTCGAGGGCTCGACCTGGCTCTCGCCGGTGCTGCTCGCCGGGCGGCGGGCGACGCTGCTCGGGCTGAGCGTCGGCGTCATGACGCTGCGCTTGCTCTACGACGGAGCGCTGCGGCTCGCGCCAGAGGCCAGCTCGTGGGGCCGCCCGTGGGGGGTCGGGGCGCTCCTGGCCGTGCTCGCGGGCAGCGCGGCGCTGCTGGCCGAAGAGGCCGCGCTGTGGGTCGCGCTCGCGCTGGCCGCCGTGGCCTGGCGCGGCGGGCGCGTTGGGCTGCGGGGCCTGGCGCGGCCTGCCCTGGTCATGGCGGGGGCGGCGGCCCTGGTGGTGGTCGCCGGAGGCTTCGCGGTGGTCACCCTGGGGCGGGCGCTTGGCCTCGGGGATCCGGTCCCCTCCGCCGGCCCCGGATGGTCCCTCACGTGGCCGGCGTGGCCCTCGTTCCACCGCCACGGGGTCGCGTTTCCGGACCTGGGCTGGTGGCGCACGCTGGCGCTGGAGCTGACGCCGGGCTTGCTGCTCGCCCCACTGTGGTGGCTCGGTCGTCGCCACGTGCGGCCGAGCGAGCACCCCGCGTGGCGCGACGCGTGGGCCCTGTGGTGGCTGACCGGCGTGACCCTCGCGCTGAGCCTGGAGCCCGGCGCGGCCGTCGGTCGCCACGACCTGCACCGCCTGCTGCTCTGCAGCGGCGCCGTGGGCTTCGCGCTGGTGCCCGTGACGGTGTGGCGCACCAGCCGATGGCGCCGTCCGCAGCGGCGCCTGATCGCGGCGCTCGCCACGGCGCCGCTGCTGGTGACCTCCCTCGCGCGGCTGACGCTGGCGCCGGAGCTCCTGGGGTCGCGCTCCCTGGCGGACGCCCTGGTGACCGGTGGGCCGCGCGCCCCGGGCGTCTGGCTGCCCACGGTCTGCGTCGCCGCGTGCCTCTGCGTGGTGGCCGTGGCGCGCGGCCGCCCCAAGCGATGGCTGTGGGGCGCCGCGGTGTTCTGTGCCTTGGCGCTGATCGGCGCGCGCGCCGGCGATCGCGACCACCACCAGGCACTGCCCCCACCGCTGCCGTCGCGGGTCGCCGCCTTCCTCGCGGCGGACACGTCGCCGGTGCTCCCCAGCGCGGGCGTGGCCAACGCGCTCCTGCTCCACGGCCAGCGGGTCGCGGCGCCGGCGCTGCGCGACGATCTCGAGCCGCTGCGCAGGCCAGCCCACGACGCCTGGCTGCAGACGGTGGACCGGGTCGCGCTCCAGCGCCTCGGAGCGCGCCGCTTCGTGCTGCGCGAGCCGGACTTTCGGCGGCTGGCGCAGCGGCTGCCGCTCCGCCGCGTGGCCAGCGTCGCGCTCACCGGACACCCCGAGGCCTTCGCCCTGCGCGACGACGCCCGCTTCACCCTCGGCCCTGGTGAGACCTGGGTGTGGGGCGCCGTGGCTGACCCGCCTCAGTCGGCCGCTGAGGGTCGCGCGGCGGGGGCCGCGAGCTCCGGGGGCTTGCGCAGCCAGTAGAGGCCGACCCGCACGGTCCTGCCGCGAAAGAGGTGCGCGCCAGCCGGCCGGTTGACCAGCACGGCGTGGGCGTGCGGCTCGCGCGCGCGTCGGTCCATGGTCTGGCACACGTGGGCCTGCACGCCGCGCGTGGGCGGGTGGTAGATCTCGCCCTGGCAGGCGCTGCCGCGGTACCAGAGCGCACAGGGAGCCTGGGTCTCCAAGGGAAACGAGGGCAGCTGCAGCCAGCGGTGGCTGCGGCCGGCGGAGAGCGAGAGCCCCCGCGACGGCCGCAGCGAGAGGTCGTGGTCCATGGGGTTGAGGAAGCGCACCTCGCACTCGTCGGGCACCGTGGCCAGCGCGCGCCGCAGGAAGCGCACCTCCTGGTCCAGGGTCGTCTCCTGCCACAGCGGCACGCCCGGGATCACCCCCAGGGCGGCGACGCAGACGACCAGCGCGCGCCGCAGAGGCGGCGGCCAGGCCACGCGTCGCGCCAGGGCCGCCAGCCCGCTCCCCGCCACGCCGAACGCCAGCGCCGACGAGAGCAGCTGGTAGCGGGCGTTCAACATGTCGCGATCGATGGGCTCGAGGCTCACGAAGGCCGTCCCCAGCAGGGCCGTCAGCCCGAGCCACATGAGGCCACGCCGCCGTCGAGCCACCGCGTCGGCCGCGCCGATCACCGCCAACACGGCCCAGGCGACCGGCACGTAGCGGTCCGTGAGCAGCAGGTTGTGCCCCACGGCGAGCACTCCGCGGAGCGGCGGCGCGTCCGGTCGCGGGTGAACGACGCCGTCGAACTCAGGGGCAGAGAACACGGCGCCCAGCAGCCGGGCGGCGTGCGGCGCCAGGAGCGCGCCGCACACCGCTGCGACCCACAGCACGTCCCGCGGGGGGCGACGCCAGCCGCGGAGGCTCACCAGCAGAGCGGCCGCGGCGAGCGGCAGCCACAGCGCGTCGGGGCGGCAGGCGGTGGCGAGCACGAGCCCCAACCCGGCGACCATGAGCCACAGCCGACGACCCGACCGCGGCAGGGCCCCGCGGCAGCGCTGGGCCAGGACGGTCAGGCTCCACAGCGCCAGCGGCAGCAGCAGCGAGTAGCGGTTGACCGTGGGCGCCATGCGCACGTGGAGCGGGCTCGCGCACAGCAGCGCCGCCGCCATGTAGCCCGCCTGCCGCGTCCCGCCCACGGCGCGCACCAGGCCCGCCAGGAGCAGCGGCGACACCGCCGAAGCGAGCAGCCCGGACCACTCCAAGGCGAGGAGACCGCGGAATCCCAGCGACGTGAGCAGCGCGACCCACACGTCCACCGCCGGGCCGTAGTTGCCCTCCCAGCTCAGCGCGCCGACCCCGTCGAGCCCGGAGGTCACGCTGTTGCGGAGGTCGGCCCAGCCCCAGGGGGAGAGCCAGCCCCGCAGACCTGCGGACACCGCGACCAGGGTCACGCCGGCTGCGCGCTCGCCCCACGTGGCGCCGCGGACGCAGCGCACGGCGTGCGCGGCGAGCCCCACCAGCACCACCAGCCAGAGCCCCGGCAGCAGCCATTGGACGTAGACGGCGCTCACGGCGCCCCGCGCTGCAGGAGCCGCTGCAGCTGACGGCGGTGGGCCGCCCCGCGGACCAGGGTGGCGACAGACGCGCTGCCACCGGCGCGCGCCACCAGGGCACGCGCCCGGCCTTCGTCGCCCCCCGCGACGGCGATGAGCGCCTGCAGGAGCCACACCCTGCGCTGCAGCCGGACGAGGTCACCGGACTGCGCGAGCTCCGCGGGTGGCGTGCGCACCGGGACGCCGCCCGCGGTCGCCGCGAGGGCGTCCGCGCTCAGCGCGCCCGCCTCGGCGAGAGCGAAGCGCCGCGAGAAGCGCGCGTCCCGCGCGCCGCTCAGCTCCGTGGCGACGGCGAGCCAGCTCGACGCCAGCTGCAGCGCGCGCTCGCCCCCCTCGGCCCTCGGGCGCAGCGGCGCAGGCAGGTCGGCCACGTCCACGCGCCGCGGGCGCGCCTCGCCCAGGGCCTGCGCCACGGCGTCGGCCAGGGCCTGACCGAGGGCCGCGTGCCCGTGGGCCCACGGGTGTACGAGGTCCTGAAAGAGCCCCCGGTCGAGCCGGCCGAAGCGGGCCCGCCACACAGCCGGCGTGTCGACGCACACGGCCCGTCGGTCTGCGCAGAGCTGACGTACAGCGGCCTGGAGCGCCGGCCCGACCCGACGGCTGGCGGTCGCCAGGGACTCAGCCCGATCGAGCGCGCGGTGCCCCTCGGCCCGACGCTGCACCCGGACGAGCGCGCGGCCGTGCTGCCACCAGGCCCTGGCGAAGCCCGGGCTCCTCTGCACCGCCGCTGTGGTGGCGCGCAGCGCAGCCGGCCAGTCGCCTGCCTGGTCCGCAGCCCACGCCGTGTCGAGCAGCGCCTCGGTCGCCTGCCCGTCTGCGTCCGACACCGAGGACCCGTGGGCGGAGCGGAGCGGCGGGCTGCCGTAGAGGTTCGCCGCGGGCACCGCGATCACCAGCACGGCCTCGGCGCGCCGCGCCGCCACGGCGATGGCGCGGAGGCGCTGGGCGAACGCGAGGGTCACCCGCTGGCGCAGCGCAGCGAAGGGCTCTCCCGGGCGCGGGGTGGCGTTGGCCAGCTCGTTGTGGCCGATGGACACCAGCACAACGGCGGGCCGATAGGTGGCCGGATCAGCGAGCACCTCGAGCAGCTGACCGGCGCCCTCGCGGGTCAGGGCCACGTCGGGGCGCGCCAGGTTGCGCAGGTAGAGACGCTGGCCCTTCAGTTGGCCGCGCAGGCACCAGGCGGCCACCTTGGCCGGGTGCAGGGCGGGGTGGTAGACATCGCCCGCCATGGTGCTGGCCCCCCAGGCATAGACGGCGGTCGTGCCCGCGGGGGGTGGGCGCAGCGGACGCACGCCGGCGCCGCGCACGCGGCCGGGCTCGGGGACGACGCGGCGCAGGACGCCGTCGCTGAGCACGCCCAGGCTCAGCACCAAGATCGCCACAGCGCTGACGAAGAGCGCGCGGACGCGCACCGACGTGGTGCGGCGCCGCGGCCGGCGCCGACCGCGGCGCCAGCGGACCAGCGCGATCGCCGCGAAGCCGCACGCCCAGACGAGCGCCCAGCCCCAGGGCCCCAGGTGCCACGCCGCGGCCAGGACCTCGCTGGACAGGGTCGGCTCTGGACCGTCGACGTAGCCCAGCCCGGCGACCCAGGGTACAGCGCGAGCGTGGCCCCCGAGCGGCCAGGACCCGGGGCAGGCGTCGCGGTGTGTGGGGCCGAAGGCGGGCATGGTCACGGGTCTCGCGCCCCGCCCGCCGGCCAGCGGAGGCGACGCTCGGGAGAGTCGGGCGCGACCGGGCGGTGCCAGACGCTGGTGTCGGGTTTCAGGCACGATGCATAGGCACCGCAGCGGCCCCGTGTCAAGATGTTCGAACATTCGCGTGCCGCCTCGGCGGCATCGCCAAGGGGCTGAGAACACGTCACAATCGGCACTGTGGTACGGCGCAGGGCGCTCTCGACGCGGGTGCGTACGGGCGCGACGGCCGCGACAGCCGACGTCGTCGGTAGGCGCCGCAGCGCGGCGATCGAGCTTCGGGGGACCCATGACGAGCGCAGCCCCGGGAGCACAGGCGGCACCAGGGCGTCGACGTTGGGGGGCGGTCGGCGCGGTCGCCCTCGCGCTCCTCTGTCTGCTGGTCGGGACGCCTGCGGGGGCGGCGGCTGGGCGTGCGCCGGGCGCGCCCCCAACCGACGCGAGGGGCGTCGACCTCGCGGCTGGCGCGAAGCCCACGGGGGCGCGGGACACGGGGGCCACAGCGATGGGGGTCCCAGCGGCAGGGGCCACGACGACGGGGGCCACAGCGGCGGGGGTCCCAGCGGCGGGGGCCACAGCGGCGGGGGCCACAGCGGCGGGGGCCGCGACCGTGACAGACCTGGGCGACGACGGGCCGGCTGTGCCGCTCTGGGCGGCGGTCGACCAGCAGGCCATGGGGGAGACCCGCGAGCCCGCACCGCGCTGGCGCAGAGCGCTCCTGGCCGCCGGGCCCTGGCCCTGGGTCGCCCTCTTCTGGCTGCCCCTGCTCTGGCTCTGGCGGCGGCGCCCCGCGAGCCGCAGGCGCGGCGCGTTCTACCTGCTCTTCGCCCTGAGCGCGGGCCTCCTGGTGGTGTGCGGCGT
>JAUIAC010000128.1 GCA_030425545.1 bacterium
TGACCTGGCAGATGTTCGCCAGCGCCACCTCGAGAAAGCCGCCCTGCGCCTCGGGGCAGACCCGCCGGGTCAGGGCGTTGAGCAGCGCGGCGACCTCACCGAAGCGCGCCCGTGGCCGCACGGCCAGGGGCATCTCGGGCTTCACAGCCTTGACCCGCACCACGCGCGCGTAGGTCTGCACTCGGCACACCCACGGCAGGTTCACCAGGGAGAACACCGCATAGGACTCGGGCGTGCGGCCGACCCCCGCCATCACCTCGTCGACCAGCCAGTCGATGCCGCTCCCCCCGCCGACGGAGCCGATGCACACGCCCGGCCCAGCGTGGGGCGCCACGGCGCGGAGGACCTCCTCGTTGGCATGGGCGGGCACGCAGAGCAGGAGCACGTCGGCCCCTGGAACTACGTCGGCGGCGTCCTTGGACACCCGCTCGGGTGTGCCGAAGGTGGTGGCGTAGGCCTGGTCGAAGTCGCAGCGAAGCGGTCCTTCGGCGAGCCCCGCGTTCCACAGGTCGGCGCGGTCCTTGCGAGGGGCGAACACCCGGCATCGCCACCCCGGCAGGGCGGACGCCAGCGCGGCGACGACATGCGCCGCGTTGCCCGCGCCCAGCACGCACACGGTGCGGGGTCGGCGCTGGTCGTCCGTGGCAGGGGGAGCTTCGAGTGGCGTCACAACGTCGGGGCCGTCCTCGGGCAGCGGCCTGCCCGGCTCGCAGCGCAACACCCGAGCCCGCGTGGCGTCGCGGGTCGGCGGCGGCTTGTGCATGAGCACCTCCGTCAGAGCCCTCCGCGCCGCGGGAGGCGCCGCGTTGGCCCTCTTGTGACAAGGTAGTCATGGTACGAAGGGTTGCAGCCCCAACCGGCGCGCCGCGCCCGCTCGCGGCCCGCCTTCGGACCCAGGTCCCTCTGTCGCGCGTCGTCACCCTCGCGCCGAAGAAGCGGAGTTCAGCCATGTCTTCCCTCGACGCCGGCCAGGTCACGCTGCCATTTCGCCCCGCCTGGCAGAGCTTCCTGCCGCTCGCCGCAGCGGGCGCAGGCGTCTTCGCTCTACTGGCGTGGTTCGGCGACGCGGGGGTGGGCGTGGTCCTGATCTGCCTCGGCGCTGCTGCAGTGCTCTTGTCCCTTGGCCGGCGGGCGATGGGCTGGGCGCTGGTGCTCGACGAGACCGGTATCGAGCTGGCGACGGGCGCGAGGGTTCAGCGCGCCCGTTGGGATGAGATCAGCGACGTGCGCTTCTTCCGCTTCGTCCCTTCCCGCACCGGTCCGGGTCACCGCGTCCCGCTGCCCGTCGTCGAGGCGCTGGTCGGGCGAGATGTCGACGCGCTGAGCTCCCTCGCCCAGCCGTCGGCGCTCACGGGGGTCGGTGCAGCGGCCAGCCGCGGCCTGGGCAGCGCGGCGGGGCGGGCGATCCACGAGCTCGTGCTCGCGGCGGAAGACAATTGGGAGGTGCACATCATGGTCGGTGGGGCCGGTACGAAGCGGCTGCGGGGCGTGCACTTCGAGCAGCCCGGCCACGCGCTGCTCACCCTCGCCGGCGCGGTGGCCCTGCGCTGGCCGGGCGCCGCCGTCGAACGAGGGGAGACGCCCTGACTCCAGTTCGACGCTTGATGTGAGCACCAGGAGCTCCCTCCCCTGTCCCAGCCCACGAACCCGCCCCAGCCAGCCCTGGTCGGCCTCGTGTATCGTCCAGCGCGCCTTTCGGCATCGCGCGATGGTGCTCCGTCTGGCCGTCGACGCGGGGTCGGTCCGCGAAGACGAGGATCAACGGGGGTTGGCTCACCTGCTCGAGCACATGGCCTTCCAGGGGACACAGCTCTACAGGGGCCGGTTCATCAGCGACTTCATGCAGCGCCACGGCATGGTGGGAGGTGCCGATCTCAACGCGTCGACCTCGTTCGACCACACGCTCTCCAAGCTGGGCGTCCCCGAGGAGAGCGCTACAGCGGTCGATCGGGGCCTGCGGATCATGGCCCAGTGGGCGGGCTCGATGACCCTCGACGCCGCCGCGCTGGAGCGTGAGCGAGGGGTCGTGTTGCAAGAGTGGCGCCGGCGTCGGTCCCGGCTCAACTCGCTGCGATGGCCCATCTTGGCGGCCACCATCCTGGCGGGCTCGCGCTTCGCCTCCCGTCCGCCCATCGGAGACCTGGAGGTCGTCGCCAAGGCTCCACGCGCTGCCCTGGTCCGCTTCTACCGGGACTGGTACCGCCCCGAACGGATGGTCTTGGTCTTGGTCTCGTCACGCGACCCTCGTTGGCTGGAGCCCAGAATTCGAGGGATCTTCGCGTCCGTCCAGGGCCGGGGCCCTGCTCGCTCGGTCGGGCGTCTAGCAGACTGCGGCGCGCTTCATGGTCGCCGCTGCCGGCTAGAGCTCGAACGCGCCCACGTCACACGCGGCGCCCTTGGGCCGCTTGGTGCCGCGCTGGTCGACGCCGCCAACGCTCGTCAGGCCACACCCCGCGCCGTCCGCAGCGTCCACGGCAGGCGACCCTTTTGTCAGCGCCATGGTCATCGTCGGGCCGCCGTTGTCGGCCAGCGCGCCGAGCTGCGGGGCGCCCTTGAGGCTCGCGTTGCAGCTCCCGTCTTGCACCAGGCTCTTCGTCGAGGCCGCGATCGCGCCCGAGCCGCCGCACACCGGTCCAGACCCCTTGCCCGCGGCGATGAGGGTGTTCACGAGCGTCAGCGGCCCAGCGCCGTTCCACAGCGCGGAGAAGGCTTGCCCAGCCTCGTTGCCCGCCAGGGTGCAGTGCAGCAGCTGCACCGCGCGGGAGGCCACCATCACCGCGCCGCCCTGGAGATGGGCCTTGTTGTTGGCCAACGTGCTGTTGACCACGCCGACCTTGGCGTCGAGCGCCAGGGCTCCACCGCCGGCCGCGGTGTTGTTGTGGAAGGTCGACGTCGCCACCTGCAGGTCGAAGTCGCCCTCTGCGCACAGCGCGCCGCCGTAGCCGATGGCGTCGGGTTGCCCCGGCGTGGTGGCCTTGGGGACGCCGCCCGCTACGTTGTCGGCAAACGTGCTGCCGACCACCGTCACCCCGGCGGCCTGCACAAAGAGCGCGCCGCCGCCCGCTGGGAGCCCGCTGCTCTTCGGGTCCGCCGTGGTGCTGCCCAGCACGGCGTTGCCCGAGAACGTGCAGCCGTCGATCGAGAGCGCTCCGCCGGCCCACACCGCGCCACCGCGGTACAGCGCCTTGTTGTTCTTGAAGACCACCTGCGAGAGCGCGCCGCCGCCAGTGCCCTCGCGCAGCAACGCCCCGCCGTAGTGCACCGCGGCTGACCCGCAGCTCTGCACGGTCAGGCCCTTGAGACCGAAGTACGCCGTGGCGTGAAAGCAGCGGTGCTTGCCGCCGCCGTCGACGGTGACGGCGTGGCCAAGGTGGTCGAAGCTGGCGGCCGTGGTGAGCTTGGGTAGCGGCCCGGTGAGCTGGATGACGTAGTCCCCCGCGAAGCCCACCAGCGTCGTGTCCGGGTTGGCGTTGGCGGCCACGATGGCCTCTCGCAGCGAGCAGTGCTTGCTGTCGCAGGCCCCGTCGCTCTTGTCGTCGGCGGTGTTCACGGCGAGCGCGCATACCTTCTTGCCGCCGCTGCAGGTGCCCGAGGCGCAAGTCTCACCCTGGGTGCATGTGTCTCCGTCCTCGCACGGCTTGCCGTCGCTGCCCGGGTCGCTGCACGCGACGGGTGTGCAGTCGGGCCAGGTCAGCGAGGGCGTGGCGCACGCGTGGCACGCCGCTCCCGCGAAGCCGGCGCTGCACACGCAGGCCCCGGTCTTGCTGTCGCAGGTGCCCTTGCCGTTGCACGCCTGCCCGGCGCACGGGTCGGGCTTGCAGGCGGGGTAGCCGACGAGCCCGGGGGCGCAGGCGTCGCACTTGTCGCCCGCGAAACCTGCGCTGCATGTGCACACCCCTGTGCCGGCGCAGGTGCCATGGCCGTTGCACGGGTCGGGCACGCAGGGGTCGGCGACGCACTTGTCGGCGACGCACACGGTCCCCGACTGACACGGCCCGCATTGGCCGCCACAGCCATCGCCGCCGCAGGAGTCGGCCGCGCAGGTCTTCTTGCACGTGCAGGCCTGGGCGTAGCCCTCGCAGCACGGCTCGGTGGTGCTCTTGTCGCAGCCTGGCTTGCAGGAGCACTTTTGCGCGGTGAACGCCTTGCCGCAGTTGTCGGTGCAGAGGCTGGGTTTCTCGGGCGCCTGGCAGTGGTGCATCACGCACAGGAGCCCCGCCTTGCAGCTGCCGCAGGTCCCGCCGCACCCGTCGGGGCCGCACTCGCTGTCCGTGCAGCTGGGCGTGCAGGTCGCGGCCACGCACTGGCCGGCCTTGCACACCGGCTTGCCATTGAGCGGCGAGCAGCTGCCGCACGTGCCTCCGCATCCGTCGTGGCCACACGCCTTGCCCTGGCAGTTGGGCACGCAGGCCGTGCTGCCGGCGTCCAGATGGACGCCGAGGCCGTCTGCCGTGCCTGCGTCGCCGGTGCCGGAGGCGTCGCTCGGGCTCGCGTCGGGGCTGCCGGTGTCACTTGAGCTGGTGTCAATCGAGCTTGTGTCGGAGTTGCTTGTGTCGGGGACGCCAACGCCATCGAACGCGCCCCCGTCGGCGCCCACGCAGGCCTGCGTCGCCGCGTCGAAGGGCGCTCCGGCCGGGCAGTCATAACAAGCCCCGTCCGCGAAGACCTTGCCCACGGCGGCGCAGGCCGTCGCCGACGCAGCAAAGGTGCACGCGCCGTCCTTGAGCACCGCCGGCGCCTGGCAAGCGTCGGCGGGCGGCTCGCCGGCGCAGGCTGGCATCCACAGCACCAGCAGCGTCGCGCGAGCCAGCAGGCTCGGGAGCCGGGACGCGCGGGTCCGGTGTCGCTCGCTCTTCGTTGGCATCGCGCCCTCCATCACTTGGGGGTACAGGTGGGGACGGTGACGTCGTCACTGGTGGCCGGGGAGACCCCGCCGTGGAGCAGCGCGTCGGTGCAGGCGAGGCCGAAGGGGCAGTCCTTCGCGCCGCCAGGGCACGGGCGCATGCACTTGCCTTTGTGGCAGACCAGGCCGAGGTCACACAGCTGCGAGACCTCGCACGGCTTGCCCTCGTCGGTGGGCGCCACCAGCGCGCCGCAGCGGTACACGGGCTTGAGCGTGCTCGGGTCGGTGAGCGCGAGGCAGAGCTGCCCCTTGCCGCAGTCCGCCTGGGCTTTGCAGGTCTTGCCGAGCTTGGCGACGCTGTCGCAGCCCCCAAACACGCCCAGCGGCTTGAGGGTCAGCCCGTCGATCATCGGGAAGCCCACACACGTCGCGCCCTTGGCGCAGTGACTGTCCTGTTGGCAGGGCGAACGGCACAGCCCCTTGCCACAGAGCCCGCTCGCGCAGGCGAGGTCGGTCGTGCACGACCCGTACTCCCCGTGCGCCGCCGGGTCGGGCGCGTGGCACACCCCCTTGCGCAGCCCCTTGCCGGCCGGGTAGTGCCCCACACACCACTTGGGCAGCTTGCAGTCGCCGTTGTGGCCGCAGTACGACACCTCACAGACTCCGGTCGACTTGCCGCACTTCGCGCCAAAGGGGCAGCCCTCGGTGAGCGCGATCTTCTCGCAGTCGGGGTCGGGTGCGCCGCAGCTGCAGTCGCAGACGGAGCCGTCGCCGTAGTGGTACGAGGGGCAAGTCCACGTGTCGGGCACACACAGCGCCGAATGGGTGCCTTCTACGCAGGTGTTGCCGGCCTTACACGCGCCGCAGGTGCCGCCGCAGCCGTCGGGGCCACACACCTTGTGGGTGCACACGGGCACGCACTTGGCGTGGCACTTGCCGGCCGGGCCACAGAAGGGCGCGGCCTGGTCAGTGCACGCACCGCAGGTGCCGCCGCAGCCGTCGTCGCCGCACGTGCGACCCTCGCAGTCGGGCTTGCACACGCACACGCCGACAAAGTCCGCGCAGCACGTGCCGCTCTTGGCGCAGTCCGCCTCACAGCTGCAGCCACCGGGCGCCTTGCCCTTGCAGAAGCCGACGCACGACTTGCCCGGCTCCGGCTGGCAGTCGCCGCTGTGGCAAAACGTCCCCTTCGGGCAGGTGCCGCACGTGCCGCCGCACCCGTCGGAGCCGCACGTGTGCGTCTGGCACAACAGCGGCTTGGGGCCGCAGCCGTCGATGCACTTGCCGTCGACGCAGGCCAAAGGGGGCTTGCCACCGCTCTGGGCAGGGCAGGTGCCGCACGTGCCGCCGCAGCCGTCGGAGCCGCAGGCCTTGGTCTTGCCCGCGGCGTCTTTGCAGTTCGGCGTACACTTTTCGCAGGTGCCGCCGGCGCCGCACACCTGCCCCTTGGCGCAGCCGCTGAGGCCCGCCCCAGAGAGCTTGCAGTCCGGGTCCGGCACGCCACAGCCGCAGTCGCAGTGGTGGCCGTCGTCGTACAGGCTGTGAAAGCAGGTCCAGCCCGCCGGCACGGTCGGAGCGCAGGCGCCCTTGTCGCAGACCTCCGTGGCCGCGCAGCCCAAGGTGGCCACAAACTCGGAGGCGCAGTCGGGGTCGGGCGCGCCGCAGCCACAGTCGCACTGGTCGGCGGCGTGGTACTTGGCAGGGGGGCAGGTCCAGGCCGAGGGCACACAGTGGCCCAGCCCAGCGGCGCACTTGTCGCCCTGGGCGCAGGCGCCGCACGTGCCGCCGCAGCCGTCCGGCCCGCAGTCCTTGTTCACGCAGGAGGGGATGCACTTGGCCACGCAGGCGCCCTCCTGGCACACGGGGAGCGCGGCGTCGTCGCAGCTCCCACACGTGCCGCCGCAGCCGTCTGGCCCGCAGCTCTTGTCGGCGCACTGCGGCAGGCAGGTGGCCTCGTCTTGGCAGACGCCGAGGGCGCAGTGCTGGCTCGACCCGCAGGTGCCGCAGGAGCCGCCGCAGCCGTCGTCGCCGCAGGCGTTGGTCGGCGCGCAGCTGGGTGTGCAGGCGGCGTCGCCGGTGCTCTGGTCTGCCGGGGTGGCGCTGTCTTGCGTGCCGCCCGTGTCTGTCGCCCCACCCGCGTCGGTCGCCCCACCGGCGTCTTTGGCCACGCACGTGTCGCCGCTCCGCTCGCTGCCGGAGGGGCAGGCGAGGCCGGCGCTGGCCACCACGCACTTACCGTCCTTGGCGACCGTGCCTTTGCTGCAGGTGACCTCGGCCTGGCCACACGCAGTGACGCCTGCAAGCGTGGCGATGAGCAATAGCAAGAGCGCGGCGCGCGCCGCGGAGGTTGTGCCGGTCACTTGTCGTCCCTCAGCGGAGCCCCGTCCGCAGCCAGCCGCTGGTGGATGAGGCCAGCGATGATGGTCTTGGCGTCCGCGTGCTTCTCAGCCGCCACGGCCTGCTTCAGCACCTTGGTGAGCCCGGGATAGGTCACGGTCCACACAGCGACGGTTTGGGCCGCCGCGATGCGTACGTGGGGCGAGGTGTCCTCCCGCAGCGCCCGCACCACCGGCTTTTCGAACACCCACTGCGGCTGCTTGCCAGCCACTGAGGCGGCCTTGGCGCGGTTGTGCGGGTCCGGGTCCTTCTGCAGCGCCTTGGCCAGCGCGACCCGCGCCGCGGGCAGGTTGACCTCGGCCGTCGCCTCGATGGCGACCCGCCGCAGCAGCGCGTCCTGGCTCACCAAAAACGGCTCCACCAGCGGCCAGATGCCGTCGCCGCCCATGTTCTGCAGCGCGCGCAGCCAGACCTCGCACTGGTAGGTCAGCGCGGTCTTGCCGGTGCCGTTGGGCGCCCCGTCGCCCACGCCGACGCCCTTGGCCTCCGCGGCCGCCTCGAGCACAGGGCGTGCGCGCTTCATCATCGCTGCGCGCAGCTCTGCGCCGAGCCGCGGGTCGCGCCGGCCCTGCACGCGCACCTGGCCACCGAGCGCCATCGTTGCGATGGGCGCGAGGGGGTCTTCCGAGTCCAGGGAGACCTTGCGCCCGGCGGCGAGCAGGGCGGCGCTGGGCTTGTACACCGAGGTCAGCAGGGACAGCGCGCTGTGGCGTGCGACGCGCGGGGCGCCCTTGTCGGCGATGAGCTTGGTGAGCACCGCCATGGCGGGGGCGCTCTCCGCGGTGACGAGCGCCTCGAGCAGGGTGCGCAGCCCGTCGCCGTCGAGGCCTGGGCTCCAGAGCCGCGCCTCGACCTCTGTGAGCCGGTTCGGATCGGCGCTCAGCTGAGCCGCGATCTGCGCCATGGCGGCCTTGCGCTTTTGCCAGTCGAGCTTGGCCTGCGCGGCCGCGCTCTGGGCCAGCAGCGTCTCGATGGCTACGTCGGCGGGCTTGGGTTTCGTGTGACGACGGGCCGGCGCGAGCTGGGCGTCGGTGCGCAGCGACGTCAGGTCGACCGCCGTGGGTGGCGCCGCGGCCGTGCGCGTGAGCGTCGCGTCGACGGTCAGGGCGTAGCGCTGCTGCATCGACGCCACCAAGGTCGCGTCGAGCTGCGCGAGGTAGTGAATGGTGGCGCGCGACAGCCACCCGTTGGCATAGGCGGCCGTCATGCGCCCCTTGCCGCTGAGGCTGGCGCGCTCGTCGCCGCTGGCCAGCGACCACGTCTTGGTCAAGCTGCCGTCCTCGCCGGCCACGTACGTCGCGCGATGGGTGCCTGCGGGGTCGGGCTCGACCACCTCCCACGCGTCGGTGTCGTCTACGCTCGGAGCCTTCGTCGCGTCAGGTCCCGGCTTGTCGGGCGCCTCCCGGTCGACGGTCTGCACCGCGACCACCACCGCGTTGACGGCGTTGCGCACGCCCAGCGGTGTGCCCGGCGAGAAGCGCCGCTCGACCGCGCGCCCCGTGGCGTCGAAGCGCACCGCGAATGGGCGCTGCATGGCCTCGGTCGCGCCAAAAGCCCGCACCAGGGTCGGCTGCCCGGTGACCTTCACGCCCTGGAGCTGGCCCACCAACCAGCCTTCGCGGCTGGGGCGGTCGCCGTGCCGCCGCAAGACCACGGCCCCTTCGAGCACGACCTCCCCCTCGGGGATGCCCTGGGAGCCCTGGGCGTCGACCTGCTGCGCGATGCGCACCCGGTACGTGCCATCGAGCGCCGCGAGCGCGTGCCGGTCCAGTCGCGTTGCGCCCTCCGCACGCCCAGGGGCTTCTGCGCCCTCCGAGCCTGCGTCGTCTGTCGCGCCGGTCTGGCCAGCGGAACCGGCGAGCGGGTTCTGGACAACCAGGGTCGCCACGGCTGCGATCGCGCAGAGCGCCACGACCACGGCGCCTGTACGGCGGAGGAGTGAGCGAGCGTTCGCCTGCATCTTCAACCCCTTACTTGTAGCAGGCGTCTGCGTTGCAGACGGCGTTGGCGGAGCCCTTCAAGGCCGTCTGGAACTCGGCTTTGAAGTCCAAGGTCTTCTTGTAGAGTGGCTCGTTGAGCAGATTGTAGGTCCACTTGAACGCGGTCCACTCGAAGATCGGCAGCGTCCACTCCATGGTGAAGATGCCGCCGCCGAAGGCGACCTCTGCGAAGAGCGAGAACTCGCCGTTGAGCACCGAGATCTCCAGCGCGATCTTGGCGAAGATCTCGAGCTCGAACATGCCGAGGATGTGCTTCTTCTTGCCGTTCTTGGTCTCGAAGACGTCCGACAGCGACATCCCGAAGGTGATCGGGAGGCGCAGCCCCACCAGGGTCACCGCCAGCTTCACCCCGGCGGCGACGTCAATCCCCGGGTATTGGAGGCTGATGCCGCCGCGGATCTCGGCGCCGAGGCCCAGCTCGGGGGCCACCTCGAGCTGCGGGAAGCCGCTGGAGTCCACCGCGACGCTCAGGCTTACGCAGGCGTCCACCGAGGGGCCGGCCTTGACGCCCAGGGGCACGGGGCCGAGCCAGAAGGTCGGTGACTGGTACTCCGGCAGCGCCAGGTCATCGACGGGCACGCAGAACTTGAGCGTCGGGATCAGCTGCGCCAGGGAGAGGCTGTCTTTCCACTTGTCGAGGTCCGGCCCGCTGCACGTCGTCTCCGAGTTGTCGCAAACGCTCCAGCCGCTGCCTGCGCCGCCCGAGTAGTTGGTACACGAGCCCGCGATGGGGTCTGGCTTCGGTGCGCTCGTGGTGAGCCCGGCCACCTTGGTCGTCACGCGGGTGGTGCCGCACGCGGTCCCCTCGGAGCGGTCCAGGTCCATGTCGAGCACAAAGATGCCCTCCGCCGGCGCCGGCTTGCCGAAGAGGCAGAGCACATGCTTCTGCTGGAGGCGCGCCTTGTACTTATACTCGTCGCTGCCCGCCGTCTTGTTCGGGTCTTCCTTAAGCTCCACGCTGGTCTGGTCCACCCGCACCACGCCAAAGCGGACGTTGCTCTCGCCGCTCTTGCTCTGGTTGCCGCCCTTGCCCTTGAGGATGCTGGCCGTCGTCACCGCGTCGTCGCACGTGGCCGTGTCGCGACGGCAGTACTCCGACTTGCACCAGGCGTTCGGCTTGGTCGCCCCCTGCTCCTCCCCCTTGGGCGGGCACGGCGAGCCGTTGGGTAGCCGCTTGGCCACACACAGCGTGCGGTTGGCCGAGCTGCCATAGGCCGAGGTGCTCCACGCGCCCGACGGGAACTCCTTCTTGAACGCAGAGGCGTCGCAGAACGACAGCGGCTCGAAGTAGCCGTACTTCGACTTCATCGCGGCCTTTTCGGTTGCGTTGGCCTGGGCGTACGCCAAGAGAAGGGGGCCGACGCCCGCCTCCTCGAGCTTGATCACGTCGCCTTGCTGAACCGCCTTGGGATCGTTGAGGAAGACGTGCTTGAGCCGGCGCACGTCGAGGCCGCTCCACTTGGAGACCGCGGCGTGCCGCTGGCCCTGGTTGTGGTCCAGCCCCCAAAGGATGGTCCGCGCCGTCTTGCAGGCTTGCCACGAGAGCACCGCAGGGCGCCGTTGGTAGTTCGGCTGACACGCCCCCGCGTCGCCGTACTTGCAGAAGTAGACCGACCAGGGCGTGCCGCCATGGGGTGGGGTGACCACCTCCTGCTTCTCGACCACGGTCCGCTGCGGTAGGTCCGTACAGAAGGCCTTGTCCTTCGTGCCGCACACCTTCGACGTGACGATCCTGCTGCCGTACGAGACCTTGTAGTCGCCGGTCTGCCACTTGTCTTCGACCTTGGCGATGTAGGTGCGGTGCTCGAGGATCTGCGTGGCGCACTTGCCTGAGAAGCACTGTCCGTCTCGCTCGCACACCTCGCCTGCCTCGATCGTGGGCTGCCACTCACAGGTCAGGTCCGGGTGCGTCGAGCCCGCGGTCCACGGCGGCAGCGGCACGAAGTCCTGCTTGCAGCCGCCGCAGACCCACGGGGCGGAGGCGCTGCAGGTGCGGCCCCGCGCGCCGCAAAACGCCGAGCAGACGGAGGCGGTGGGCGCTGTGCACCGGTTCGGGTGGGACCACGACGACGTGCAGTGACCCGACGCGCACTGGAAGCTGACACCGCAGGGCTCGTTGAACGCCAGCTTTTTGACGCAGTCGTTGCGAAACCCGGTGACGCCGCCGAACTTGAGATGGTCGGCGTCGCACCCGCCACAGTAGGCGCCGCCATGCGACCCGGCCTTGGCTGGCACACACACACGGCCGGCGTCGCCGCACTTGAGCTGCGCGCACGTCGCGCCGACCTCGTGGAGGTTCATGACCCGGTACCCGTACACCCGCAGGTCGGCGACCTGGATGGTCGCTGGAGAGGTCGCGAACTGCTGCGCGTCGAGCGAGATCGCCCCCGCCTCGTTGGTCGGCAGGGTGTTCGCGTACACCAAGGGCTGCCCGGTCGCTGGGCTCGTGAGGTAGGGGCCGACGGGGTTGGCGTAGCCGTTGCCCTTGGTGAGCAGCGCCCCGTTCAGGGCGACATAGGGCTGCAACACCCAGGTCGTGGCGTCGCCTGCCTTGGCCTTTCGCCACACCGGGTCCGTGAACGCGAGCCGCACCTGGGTGTTCGGGTAGAAGATGTGGTTCAACTTCCAAGAGAGCAGGCTGCCTTTCTGGGAAGGCGGATGACCCATCAGCGTGAGCTGGCAGAAGTCCGTCCCGAAGCCGAGCGACACGCAGCTCGTGATCGTGGTCAGGTCCGACTTGCCGAACCCGCTCCCTTGGCGCGCGAACAGGTGATAGAAGGTCGTCGACGCTTTGGTGACCGAGAAGGTCGCTGCGACCGTCAGCGACCGGTCCGCGGTCCGCGGCGTCTCGCCCGGCGCGCTCCCCACGAGGGGCACGAGCATCTTGCCGTTGGTGCCGTTGTAGGGCGCGACGTCGTGCAGGCCCGAGAGGTCGGTCAGCGAAGGTGGGCGCACGTGCCGCAGCGGGCCGGGCGAGGCGAGGGCGTGCTGTTGGCCCATCGTCAGGGCGGCGTCGACCACGTGGAGCCACGCCACGGAGATCTGGTCGGGCCGCGGCAGCGTCAAGGTCGCGGTGCTGTCCGATGTCGGCGGTGCGCCACAGCTGCCGGAGAGGACCTTCTGAAAGTTGCGGGTCACCTTGACGTTGCCCGCCGCGTCGACGCTGACCGTCACCGCGCCCCAGGCCTTGCCCCACGTCGCTTGCGGGTCGCCGGTCAGCGTCTTGTCGCCGCACTTCAGCGTCAGCTTGCGCCCCTTTGAGGAGCCCAGCGTCCAGCCCCAGCCGTCGGCCTTGGCCGCGTAGCTGAGCAGCGGGACCGTGTCGTCGGGGAGCGAGAGCCACGCCATCACGGTGTGGGCGGTCATGTGCGAGAGCTGCCCGCGCACCGTGTCGTGCCCCGCAGGCTGCCCGCCGCTCGTGGCGATCGCGTGCGATCCCATCGCCGTCACCTGGGCCGCATCGCTCGTCTTCGACAGCGGCAGTCCCTGCAGGTCCGTCACAAAGCCTTGCACGGCCGTCAGCGCGCCCGGCGCCTCGCCGTCCTTCCAGCTCAGGCGGGCGCGCTCCGGGTCGAAGTCTGGGACCTGCAGCCGCAAACCCCGCTCGCGGGAGAGGGAGAGTCGGTAGAGCTCGCCCAGGCTCAAGGGCCCGAGATACACGCGCACATCATCGATGTCCGCCACCGAGTTGAGCCAGCGCTTGGTGTACTTCAACGCTCCGTCGGACTTGCCGAGCAGGGCGCTCTTGTTCAGGTCGACGTAGTTGCTCTGTCCCGGGTACTCGGAGGCGTCGTTGTGGGCGCGTCCGAGCCGCAAGGACTGAAAGGTCGGGTGCGTCGCGACGCGGTCCGAGCCGAGGCCGGTCCACACCAGCGAGCCGTCCACGAAGAGCGCGAGCTGGCTGTGGGAGCCGGTGTACGTGCCTGGAAAGGACATCCGCAGCGCCACGTGGTGCCACTGGCCGTCGTCGATGGGGTTGTTGCTGAGCGTCTTGGCGCTCGAGATCCACGTGCCGCTCTTGTCGACTACGTGCGGCTTGCCTTTGTGCAACATCACGCCGAAGGACCAGTTGAGCCAGTTCGGCGGAAAGAGCGCGTTGGGCGGGCTCACCAAGGCGCGCTTGCCCACGGTAAAGAGCGGGTTCCAGCCGTCGATCTTGGCCGCGCCGGTGGGGTGTCGGTAAAAGAGCGACCAGGTCATGCCGCGCTTCATCGCGGTCTTTTGGTACTCGCTGTAGAAGAGCTTCGGCCGGTCGTTGTCGATGACGAGCATGCCGCCGTTGTGCGGCTTGGCCTCGGTGCCGGTCCCTGCCGCGCTGTCGCTCGCGAGGAAGCGCCAGAAGGCGCCCGACTTCGCCTCGTGCAGCACCTGAGGCGACGTGGTCTGCGAAGGCGTGCCGACCTTGTCGCCGCCGACCGCGTAGAAGGCCGCGCGGAGCTTGTCGTCGCCGTGGACAAAAGCGCCGCCCGGGGCGTGGGCGACCAGCTTCGCCACGGGTGCGGCCGGCTCGTCCGGGAAGACCTGGTCCAGCGGCGGTCGGAGCGCCGAGGCCGCGCGCGGCGCCAGCCACCCGCTGGCGATGACGAGCGTCGCGAGCGCCGCCACCGCCCAGCCGCGCTTCGTGGGCCGCCGGCTGGCCCGCACCGGGTCGCAGGCATACGGGCACGTCTCAGGCATCACGCCCTCCTCCCCACGGGAGTCACCAACTCAGAAGATTGTCTGCGACTTGCAGACCGCCAAGATTGCGCTGACCCTATGCCGCTTCTCGCGTGTTGGATAGTCCGACCCAACGAACATTCACCCGTAGCCGGAGTGTCACGTCGAGCGGCCTGGACGACGGCACGGCACCCCTCGCGCTGCGCCTGTCCGGTGACTTGGCGGCCCGACGGACTCGCGTAATCTCGTGGCGAATCCCCCCCGCGCGCATGCCGCGTCGGGCCTGAGCAGCGGGCGCTCCCCGGTCGCGCGGCGACACCCAGGCGCCCCCGAGACACCTGAGGAGCCCATGGCCGACGCCACCACCCCGGGGCCGCCCCCTGCGCTGCCCCCTGCGCCCTCAGCCGCGCACGCCGAGCTGCGGGCGCTGATCGCGGCCTATGACCCCGCGGTGCCCCTCGCCTCCGCCTCGCTGCCGCCCGCCGACTGGTACACCGACCCGCGCTTCTTCGCCCTCGATCGCGACGCCGTGCTGCGCCGCCACTGGCACTGCGCGGGGCCGCTCGCGCTGCTCCAGAAGCCCGGCGACTACCTCACCGGGCAGCTCGCTGGGCTGCCGTGG
>JAUIAC010000129.1 GCA_030425545.1 bacterium
ATGGGCGCCTACACCAGCTTCCGAGTTCGAAGCGCCACGTGGTGGAGTGTCTTGTGTGGGCGTCGGTGCTCGCCACCGTGGCGAGCCAGGCGCTGTACCGGGAAGTGCGCCGCCGCGTGGCCAGCGACCGGCACATGCCGCTACTGCGCTGGGCCACACTGTTCGGCCAGTCCGCCGAGGACCTGCTTCGGCTGCTGTTGTCGCCCCGCGACCGAGACTTCGAGCGCGTCGTCGCAGGGCTCGTTGCCGAAGCACCGGACCCCAATCGACGACGCAAGGATCGGGCGCTGAATGCGGTACCACAAGCTATTGGGGCTTAGGAGATCACGCATGCTGCGTGGAGCGGGCGGACCAATCGCTTCGGAGAGGTCTGGTGGGGGGTGCTCCCAGGGTTCGAGAAGACGATCGTCGCGGAGACGTTCCTCGATACGAAGGGCGACACGTTTCGTACGTGTCGCCGCGGAGTGTCGGACACCGACAAACCTTGGGTTGGCTATTGGTGGATCTGGCCCGCGCCGGTGGTTGTTCCTCCGTGGCATGCACCGGGCACGTGGGCCGAACTCCGTCAGACCGGAGCGCGCCTCAAGGTGGATGTCGACGGCTTCATTCGTTGGCTCGCGCGGCGAGCCGCCGGAGAGAAAGCCGTCATCGTCTTGATCGGATACGAGATCCCCTCGTTGTGGAACGGCCCCACGACCGAGGTTCATTGGCAAGCGATCATGCCGCCGACCGTGCCCCGCAAGATCAAGCCGATGAACGGCTTTCGGGACAACGACCGCGGCCGAAGCGAGCGGCTTCGGCGAGACATCTTCGCGGGCAACACGAAGCTGTCCTATCTCAAGACCTCGAATTGGCATCCGGACCGCCTACAGGCGCGGGGGAGGTTCTCGGCCACGCTTCGAGATCGACCGATCGCGATCATTGGTGCCGGCGCCCTCGGGTCCGCCGTCGCAGAACTTCTGGTCCGTGGTGGGGCGGACGACATCCTGATCATCGACCATGACCTTCTCGAGATCGGGAATCTCGTTCGTCACACGCTCACCGGCGGCGATCTGGGAAAGAACAAGGCAGCCCGCGTCGCCGCGAGGTTGCACGCCGCAGCTCCGATGGCGAAGGTCTCCGCGTTCGAGAAGCAACTTCCCCAGGGTGAGGCGCTGCGCACCGTCCTCGAACGCTTCGATGTCGTCATCGACTGCACCGGCGAGGATGAGGTGCTCCGCCGCTTGGCTGGAGCCTGGTGGTCCATGCCGCGGCTGTTTCTCTCAGCGTCAATGGGGTTCGCGGCTCACCGACTCTTCCTCTTCGAGGCCCGCGGTTGCTCGTTCCCGGTCGACGGTTTCCTTGCGGAGGTTGCGCCTTGGATCGAGGGTGAGCGTTCGGATTGGTCTGCCGCCGGCGAGACTCTCGAAGGCGCCGGCTGCTGGTCTCCGTTGTTCCCAGCGCGAAGCGACGACGTGTGGCTGGCCGCCGTCGCTACGGTGAAGCACCTCGAACGCTCCATGGACGGAGAGCCACAAGTTGGCCTCACGGTCCTTGAACAGTTGGGCGGGCCTGGAGTCGGCTTTCAGTTCGCCGAAGGGGAGGGAACGTGATCGTCCGGCGATTGGTCTTCGAAGATGCAGCCCAGACGTTTCGGGTCGTGCTCCGCGATGAGGTCGTGAAGCACATGTTCCGGCTATGCGACGCGAACCGCACGCAGGAGACCGGCGGCATCTTGATTGGCTCCTACTCGCACGACTACACGACTGCGGAGATCATCGAGGCGACCAGCCCCCCTGCGGATTCCAAGTTCGGCCGCGACTGGTTCCACCGAGGCACTGACGGACTCGAAGAGCTGCTCGTGGCCCGGTGGAACAGCCAGCCGCGCACGCACTATGTGGGCGAGTGGCACTTCCACACCGCCAACGTCCCGTGGCCGTCGCCGCAGGACAAGAGGCAGATGAAAGAAGTCGCCCGCGATCGCCGGTACGACTGCGCCCAGCCCCTGCTGATCATCGTCTGCCCTGTGCGAGAGGGGCAGTGGATCGTCAAGTGCTTCGTCTTCCCCGGCGGAACGTCCCCGGCGGCGCTTCGGATGGTCGATGACCCCGAGTTCGACGAGCCTGAAGCCGACGATGAAACCGGCTCTGAGGGGGAGGCGTGAAGTCCTTCTCCGGGAGCGAGCGGTTCGCCGTAGCGTCTCGCGCTCTCACCCCGGGCCTGTTTCACGCAACCACGCCCCGTCAGCCCCACCTTTCGCAAGCCCAGCAAGATCAGACACTTGCGAGAGCCGCCCGCTCAGCCCCGGTTCGCCGTAGCGTCCCGCGAGGGGATAACCGACATACGAACCCGATAGGCGTCTGGTGAACAGCGCCTCGAGGGAGGATGTGGGCGACGATCAGGCCGTCGCGATGGGCTTCAAAGAAGTAGAGCCGGTCGATTTCCTCGTTGGGACATGCCTCGTGGGATTTCCTTCGGGCGCGGCTTCGAGCCCACGCCCTCAGCAGAGTAGAGCCGTCCCGGTCACGCGGTGGGACACGCCCGGTGACGCACGAAACTAAAGCCTCGCTGAAGTTCCGTGCGCGGCGGTCAGCCTTCATCGCCGAGCTCAGTCCCGGCGCGTAGTCGGTCGAGGTAGGCCTGGTACGCGTAGACGCGGTCGCGCTTCTTTCCGGTGGTCTCCACGAGGACGCCGGCGGCCTCGAGCGCCTCGATGGCGCGGCCCGCGGTGGGCTTCGTCGTCGACAGCGCCTCGACGACCCACGGGGCGGTGACGATGGGCCGGCTCGGCAGGCGCTCGAAGAGCTGCACGGCGAGCAGGTTGACGCCGGTGTGGTGGATGACGCGCTGGCGGTCGGCGGTCACCAGGGTGAAGAGGTCGCGCGAGGTGGCGACGGCCTCGTCGGCGATGGTCGCCACGCCGTCGAGGAAGAAGTCCAGCCACGCCTCCCAGTCGCCGTCGACGCGCACGGCGTTGAGGCGGCGGTAGTACTCCTGCCGATGGCGCTTGAAGAAGAGGCTCAGGTAGAGCAGCGGGCGCGTGAGCAGGCGCCAGTGCTCGAGCAGCAGCGTCACGAGCAAGCGACCGATGCGGCCGTTGCCGTCGAGGTAGGGGTGGATGGTCTCGAACTGCACATGGAGCAGACCCGCGCGGACCACCGGGGGGAGCTCGTCATCGGCGTGGATGTAGCGCTCGAACGCCGAGAGCACCTCGGGCAGCGCGTTCGGGGGCGGGGGCACGTAGGCCGCGTTGCCAGGCCGACTCCCGCCGATCCAGTTCTGGCTACGGCGCACCTCCCCTGGCTGCTTGTTCTCGCCGCGGACCCCTCGGAGCAAGAGCCGGTGGGTCTCGTTGAGCAGCCGCATCGAGAGCGGCAGCCCCGATGGGCCCTTGAGCTGCTCGCGGGCGAAGGTCAGTGCGTCGAGGTAGTTGCAGACCTCCTCGACGTCCGCGTTCGGCGGGGGCGCATCACTCACGGCCTCGTAGTTGAGGAGGTCCATGAGCGTCGCCTGCGTGCCCTCGATCTGGGACGAGAGCACCGCCTCCTTGCGCACGAACGCGTAGATGAACCAGTCGAGCGAAGGCACCATCTCACCGGCCAGCTCGAGCCGCACGAGGGCCTGCTCGGCGGCGCGCACCCGGTCGGCCAGCTCCCCCTCGATGAGGACGGGCGGGCCGGCAGGGGGCAGCGCGTGGGGCACGAAGGCCCGAACCTGCTCGCCGCCTGCCGAGGTGCTCTCGTACCGTCCCGTCTCTCGCTTCGACATGATCCGCTCGTTGGTAAAGGTCGCGTGCCCAACGGCAGCGCCTAGGAACGAATCTTTTACCAGCGCCCCTCACAAGTCAAGCAGTCGTTACTAGCGACCGGCGGAGAAGATGAGAGCACGCCGGCCCCTTGACGCGGATGTGTTCGTGTTGATAGTTAATCCTGACTAGTTGATCCTGAGCACTGGAGAACACGCCATGCAGAACCCCACTTTCACCTTCGTCAGCGTTTCCACCGCCAAGCCGGGCAGGCTCGATGATCTCGTGCGTGTCGCGAGCCGTCCCAACGAGCTCATGGGCCAGAAAGTCGAGGGCGTCGTTGCGCGCCAGGTCGCCGTAGACCGGCAGCGCAACGCCGTCGTCGTCTGGGCCACGTTCGCGCACAAGGAGCCCCTCTACGCCTACCTCGAGTCGGACGAGGGCAAGCGCGACCACGTGGGCGACGAGGACCTCTCGGAAATCATCGACACCTTCGAGATGTACGAGATGACCCCCGTCAGTGGGCAGATCGGATGAGCCTCACCTCCCTCAAGGAGCTGATGGTCCTGAGCACGCTCCGCGCCCACCCGCTCCATGGCTACGCGCTCGTCGACGCACTAGAAGGAGGACTGGGTTCGACGGTCGGCCTGACGCGGTCCACGGTCTACGCGATTCTCCGACGCTTCGTCGAGCGCGGATGGATTGACGGCGAAGCGGTGCGCGACAACCGCTACCCCGAGCGCGAGGTCTACCGGGTCACCCCGGATGGCGAGAGCGCTCATCGTGAGCTTCTTCGCGGCTGCATCGACAACCTCACCGAAGGCACGCACCCCGTCGCGGCTCTGCTCGCGCACCTCGATGGTGTCGAGGAGTCCGAGCAGCGGCGTGCGGTCGAGGGGATGGTGGATGAGCGACGGCGTCGTCTGCAGGCGCTCGACGCGTTCCCCGACCACGACGGTCTGGCCGGCCGCGCGCTCGAGCTGCTTCGCCGGCAGGTCCGCGCCGAGATCGAAACTCTCGAGGAGGTCCTGGGATGAGCACCGAGATGAAGAACCAGGTCGTCGCGGTCACCGGCGCAAACGCCGGCATCGGACGCGCCACCGCTCGGGCACTCGCTGCCATGGGCGCGAAGGTGCTGGCGTGTGGCCGAGACCGCGGCCGGCTCGACGAAGCGCTCGCGTCGATTCGGGCTGAGGTTACCGGCGCAGAGGTGACACCTCTCGTCGCCGACCTCTCTTCGGTCAACGAGGTTCGCGGACTCGCCGAGCAGATCCGCGCACAGACCGACCGACTCGATGTCCTGGTCAACAACGCGGGTATCGGGGTCGACCGACGCCAGGAGACCGTCGACGGGTTCGAGCTGACGTTCGCCGTCAACCATCTCGCGCCGTTCGTCCTGACGACCGAGCTACTCGACCTGCTCGAGGCTTCAGCACCGGCCCGGGTCATCACCGTCTCCTCGGCGAACCACGTCGGGGCCAAGACGCTCGACCTCGAGGACCTCCAGAGTCGGGAGCGCTTCGCCTGGCAGGATGTCTACGCCCGCTCGAAGCTCTGCAACGTGCTCTTCACCCGCGAGCTCGCTCGTAGGCTGGCCGGCACCGGGGTCACGGCCAACTGCCTGCACCCCGGGGTGATCGCCACGGAGTTCGGTGCCGGTGGCGATCTTCGCGGGTTCAACGCGTGGATGTTCCGCGTGCTCAAGTGGTTTCTGCCCGGTCCCGAGCGCGGCGCCCGCACCTCGGTCTACCTGGCATCCTCCCCGGAAGTGGCCGAGACGACGGGCCAGTACTTCGCCGACTGCAAGCCGAAGGAGCCGAGTCGCCTGGCGACCGACGACGAGCTCGCCGCCGCGCTCTGGCGCGAGAGCGAACGCCTGGTGGACTCGGTGCCTCGGTCGCCGTCCAGCTGAGACCCAGCAGAGCGTCTCGCCTCGCGGTAGCGTTTCGCGCTCTCGGCCGGCACCCTTGGTTCACGCAAACACCGCCGTAACACCCCGACCGCCGCAAACCCCTGATTTGAACGGCCACCTTTCTAACAAAATCGGCCATTCGGACTCGCGCTGGCAGCCCGCAAGGGGAGCCACAAAGGCTCAGGCATCTCGCCTGGGCCTTTGGCTTTTTTGGAGGGTCTCCCCCGGTGAAGACCGCGAGCCTCAAACTACCTGAGGCTCCGGAAGCACCGCGGCTACCAACAGTCCCGCCCCAGGTTGGTTTAGAACAAACGGGAGTCGTCGATGGACAGCCCGATCCTCCCTCGCCTCTTCCTGTGCATCGACCGTCCCGCAACAACGTTCTCTCGGCGGACGGACTCGCCCAGGCCCATCGCGACAGGCCACAGCCAACCTGGCGGCCAGGCCCGCGCGGAGCTGAACAGCGCCGTTCTAGATTTGCGTACGCTCTGCTGGTGATTGGGGGCCGGCGAAACGCGGCGGCTGGCTTCTACCCGCCAGTAGCCACGGTGGCCGTCCAGCCTCTCTCCCGAATGCGAAGCTGCCCCAGTGGATCTGTGAGCCCCGTGACCGTCGGTCGAGTCAGGAAGCACGGCGGCACCGACTCGACGGGTCGCAGCGAGCGTCGACCTGCTCGCATCGATACAATTTGATCTCAAATGAAAAACCTCGACCAACTCAGGCCGCGTCCACAACCCCATTGCGATCATGCTGTTGCGCCATAATCTGAACATTTGCACAATGATTGTGGCGAGATCCGTGGAGAGACTCCAAGGGGCGCTCCGTTGAGATCGACCGGTGGGGATGCCGTCTGCACCCGACAAGAGCCTGAAATAAATCGGCTTGTGGACAACGTCGCGGCAGAGAGCCAGCGCATGACACAAACTCTCCTATAAACAAAGCCTTGCGCAACACACGCCCGATCCGTCGTTGTGCCGCTCGCGAGCGCCTCGCACTGTGAAGACTCGCCGTCACCCAGCGGCGCACCCACCACCTCCTCTCCCATCACGGACCAGCCGCGCCCCTCTGGCAGCGGTCACTGGGCCCGTTTGCTCAGGTTACGAACCATGTCTACCCCCCCAACCACGGGCTCCCTTCGGGGAGCTGCGTTCCATCCGTCTTTCGGCCTGGAGATCGCCTGGTCCGACCTCACCCTGACCCTGCCTCTCCCGTCGCCACAGGCGCCCCCCTTGTCGCCTCCACAGATTCCCCCCTGGGTCGACCTGGTCTGGGGCGAAAGGGGGCTCGAGGTGGGGTTCGAGGCCGACAGCGGGATCCGACGCGTCCGCCCCGTCGTCCCGGACGGCGGCAGACAGCTGCGCCTGCGCTTCGAGTCCCCCGACCTCGAACGTCGCCTGGCGAGCGCGCTGCGGCGATGGAGCGCCAGCTGCCCGGCCCGGCTGACCGCGCTCTGGCGCGAGCCAGGTGTGCCCTTCAGCGACCTGTATGCGCTGGCCCTGAGGGCCCCGGCTGACGTCCACGACCTCTGCGACCAGCTCCCCGTTGTGGTTCCTTGGCTGGCATACAGGCTGCGCGACGTGGCCAGCCCCCCCTGGTCTCCGGGCCGTCTCCCGCCTCGTCGCGCCCTGCTTGGGCTGTTGGATCTGCCGACAGGCCGGTGGCTGGTGCGCGCGCTGAAGAAGCTGCCCCCATTGGGTGGACTGACCAACTCCCTGAGCCTCGTTCGGAACCTGATCATGAATCCGGACCGCGCCAAGGTGTGGCGCCATTGTGCGCCGCTGACTCGTGCGTCGGCGCTCCTGTTGCTGCAACCGCCGCCGGGGTTTTCGCCTGAAGTCGGGCTCCTCGATGAAGTGTCCCGTCTCGCGCCTGGCGTGGGCGACGCCCTGGTCGCTGCTCTCGGCACGTTGAGCGCTCACGATCGCCTCGCCCGTCACGGCCCCGGACGGATCCGCGACCTAGAGACCCTGCTCGACGTCCTCGGTCCACACCTGTCGGCGGCGGCAGAGCGAGGTCTCGGGATAGCGCAATTTCCCGACCCGATCTGGCCGGGCGTCCGCGGGCAGATCGAGCCGATCCTCAGCGACCGTGGGCTGCGCCGTGAGGGCGAGCAGGTCGGCAACTGCGTGGGCTCGCTGCGCAGCAGCGCCGCTCGTGGCGAGCGCGCGTTCTATCGAGTGACCGAACCCGAGCGAGGGACCCTGGGTCTGCGTTGGCACGAAGACTCCCTGTGCGAGGTCGAGCTGCGCGGCAGGGCGAACGCGCCCATGAGCCTGGAGTCGCGGGAGGCTGTCCGGCTAGCGCTCGGGCTCGCGTCTCCCCGGTGCGCCGAGCCGAGCCTCCTCGCACCACTAGCGAGGCTCACGCCCCTCGAGTCGCTCACCGTCGAGGTCGGCCGTGGCACGGGGGGGCTCGCAGACTTCGTCCTCGGTGACGCAGACGTCGTCACGCTCTGCGAGCGCCACACCGGACAAGTCATCCTGTACGACGACGACGCCGCGCTGAGCCCAGGGCTACGCGCGTGGGCGACGCTGCGCACGGAGCGCTTTCGGTCCGGCTCAGACTGGCTGATGGACGAGGACGACGAAGAGCTTCCAGATCTCCGCGGAGTCGTGAGCACCCGTATGGGAGGGCCAGTCTCCGTCCGACTCGCCCACCCGAGGCTCGGGCTCGTGACCGAGCCAGGGTGGCTGGAAGACGCTGGCTGGCTCGCCGCCGTCAACTTGAAGACCCCGTCGATGATCGGAGCGGTGGAGGCCACCGCGTGCCCTGGACTCACGGGGCGCTTCGTCCAATCACTGGGCGTGACGCAGCTCGCAGAGCTGAGGCTGGACTACTGTCCGGACCTGGACGCACGAGCGCTGATCGACGGCCCTCTGTCCGGTGTGGGCCGCCTGTGCCTGCAGGGTTGCAGGCTGTCCGACGCCGGTCTCGCGGCGCTGATCCACCGCTGGCGGCCGCGCGGCGTGGACCTGAGCTTCGTCCACCACATCGGCCCCCTGACCCTGATGGCGCTCGGCGAAGCGGGGGCCCGCGTCACGCTGGCGGGGCTGGAGCTCTCGATGCGCAGCGCGCGGGCGCTTTTCGAGCTCCCGTGGGCGCGGGACGGCGGCGGCCTGATCTTGTCGGCCTGCTCCCTGACCAGATTCAGCCTTGCCCAGGTGCTCCGCGAGGCTCCAGCGCTGAAGCTGCTGGACTGCGTGCTGCCCTCGGGTGACTGGTCTCCCCTCCGTGGGGCGACGCTGGAGAGACTCTGGCTCTGGCCGCGCGAGCCCATCAGCGAGGAACTGCTGGACCACCTCTCCCGCGTCGAGGGGCTGGAGGACCTGTTTCTGTGGGGCCGGGACGGCTGCCCGCCGAACATGAGGGTACGGAACTTCGAGCGACATCGGCAGCTCGCCATGCCCGATCTGCGCCTCCCGCGTGCGGTGACCTCCGTCCTTCCTCGCTGAGGTCCGCGCGGCTCCCAACGCGTCGCCCCGCTGCCAGCGGTGTCCTGTCCAACGCGCCCTGCCCCACGCGCAGGCGCCCGCCCAAGCAGAGCCACGTCATGCCTGATCTCGCCGTCCAGAGCTCCCACTTCTCGCCTCAGCGCGGCCTCAGGGCGAGGCTCGCAGGGAGTGAACTCCACGTTCCACTGCCAGCGCAGGGCCTCCAGGTCGGTTCGGTGGCGCGCGGCGGCGAGCACGTCGCACTGACCTGGCACCACGGAGCGCTCGGCCTACGCACACTGACCCGCGCGGGCGAGTGCGAAGTCCTCGCTCGGGCCCCGCCGCTGCAGCTGCCCCTCGAGGTTCACAGCAAGTCGACGCTGGGCCCGCTCACGTGGAGGCTGTGGCGGTGGAGCGAGTCGTGCCCGGCGGCCTTCCACGCGGTCTGGCGGCTGTCCCCCTATGACTGCACGGGCCTTGTCGATCTGGCCTGCCGCGCACCGGACGACACCCTGACGCTGGCCAAGCAAGCCCCCCTGCCCTTGGTGTGGCTCGCTCTCGAGCGACCGCCCGATTCAGGGCTCGCTTGGCGACCGGGCGCGCCACCCGGACCAGTCTCCGTCCTGCCCATGGTGGGGCTATCTCGCTCACGCTGGCTGGCCCATTGTCTGCGCAAGCTGCCAGTCGCCCCGCTGACTTGCGAGGGGCTCGACCTGGTCCTCGACCTCGTCGACGACGACGCGCGAGTCGCGGCCTGGCGAGCCTCAGGGCCACTGAGCGTTCACGCTGCATCTCTGCTGTTGGAGCCCCCCAACGGCCTCCGCGTCACGGCGGTCCTGCTCGACGAGGTCTCTGCGCTCAGCCACCCTGCCGCTGCCGCGCTGCTCGACTCAATCCACGTCGCCAGGCGCCAAGTCGACTTCAGTACATGCGGCGGAACCATCGGCAGCACCTTGAGCGACGTGCGACGCGCCCTCAGCGAGGCCCGATGGCCTCGCCGGCCGGCGCCTCCCGTCCTGAAATTCCCGCCACCGCCCTGGGCTGGTGAGCCCGGGATCCTGGAGCCGGTGCTGTCGGCGCAGGCGCTCGAGGTCGAGCGAGCGCAGATGGACCTGCTCACGACCGTACGCCACGACGAGGCGGTCCGGAGCGGTGCGGCCACCTTCTACCAGTTGCTCTATCCGGTGCGCGGCACGGTCGTGGTCCATTGGCGCGGCGACCACATCAAACATCTCGAGGCCATCGGCGCTGGAGGGCGGGAGTTGCCCCGGCTGGCCCGAGAGGTCTGCGCGTCGCTGCTGCTGCACCGCCGTTGACGCTGGAGAGCCCCCGTTGAGCTACGCCCGCCACATGTGTAGGAGCAGCCGCGCCCGGCTCGCACCTACATAGAGAACCTCTGGTGGCGTCTCAGGGGTCACGTCGAGGAGCAGCACCACGTCGGACTCGAGGCCCTTGAAGCGCGAGATTGTGGAGTGCAGCAGCCGGCCGTCACGATCTTCAGGCTCCGTAGCGACGACCAAACCTGCGACCTGTTCTACCCCGGCGAGACAGCTGTGTTCCTTGCGCCGCGGAGTCAGCAGCACGATCCGCTCGGGCTCGACGCCCTGCCCCTCGACCAGCTCGGACACCACCCGTCCCACCCTGCGCATGGTCCGCGCCGGGCTCTCTCTGACGTGCTCGGTGGGTGGTTCTCCCTCGGGTGCCAACGGACTCGGCTCGGCGTCAATCCCGAGGAGGGCAGCACAAAACCGGGTCAGAGCCGCAGTCGACCGATGACACTGCGACAACACGAACCGCGGCATCGCTGAAGCCTGGAACCCGCCACGCCCCCAGAGGTCTTGCGCGACGTCGCCGAATAGCCACAGGTGATCCGTCTCCGGGTTCGCCAAGGTCAGTCGGAGGATCTCCCCCCAGTCCGGATGAAAATCCTGCGCTTCGTCCACGATGATGGCGTCGAAGGGCGCGACCGAGCCCTCAGCGACAGCGTCGAGGAGATGCCGTGGTGCCTCATCCCGCCAGAATAGGCGCGCGGCGTCCCGATCCTCGGGCACGTCCCAGGTCGCCTCCCTGCGCTCACAGGCCTCGTGACACAGCACGTGGAAGCTGCGGACCACCAGCCGGTCATCAGGCAGCCCGTGCTCGACCAGGAAGCGCTGCCCCTCGGCACGAAGATGGTCTCCGAGGGCACGATTGAAACAGACGAGCAGCGCCCGCTTGCCCTCGGACGCAAGACGCTGTGCCGTTGCCATCGCCAACACGGACTTGCCCGACCCGGCCGGGCCCGAGACGCGCAGCCTCGGGTTCGCCAGCAGACCACTCAGCAGAGCCTGCTGCTCTGCAGCGAGCCGAAGCAACGCAGCGTCCTGCGCTGCAAGACGAGCGCGCAGCCCGGGAGTAAGCCGCAGCACGGGCTGAAGGCACGATCGGCGAAAGCGCCGAAACGCGTCTGGCTCGGGCGTCACGGGCAGCGTAGCGGCCGCGTGATGTTAGAACCCAAGCGCAACCCGCACCCGCTCGCCGAGCTTGGGCAGATCATCCGCCGTCCAGCAGAGCTCAGGACGGAGGTCCAGGGGAAGGGCCCCAGCACGGGTCGCGCGCGGGGTGACGAGCGCGTGACCGAAGACAACCGGCAGCCGCGCTGACCCGCTCGCCTCGCGCCACCGCTCCCGGAGCGCCCGCGCGAGCTCCTGCGTGGCGCTCATCACCTGCTCAACCGGGTCTCGCGCCGGCTCGAAGCCCCCGTCCGGACGGCGATGCTGCCAACGGCTGTCGCGCCCGCGGCGCAGGCCGTTGCCCTTGCATTCGATCACCAGAAGACCGTGCTGCCGGTGGAGCACCACGAAGTCGAGCTCTCGCTGCGTGGCGTCACGCCCGAGGATCTGCAGTCCGTGGAAGACCCACCAGCCTCCTCCAAGGGTGCCCATCAGGGCCTCCCACACCAGCAACTCGGCCGCGCCGCCGGGGCGCTGCGAGTCGGGCGGGGTCGGCGGAATTGAGGTCGGAGCACTGCTCATCGACCGTGGCCTCCCTCGAGCCCTCTACCGCGCCCCGCCAACTCCGGAGTAGCGTTCAGCAGGGGTTCACACTCGAGACAGATGTACCGCACTTCGGGCCCGAGTAGCAGCCGCGACCGCACGTCGCCCACCGTCCCACGGAGGTGCAACTGCGCGTCGAGCACCGTCGCGCGCAAGGCCACGTTGGCCCTCGGCGTCATGTGCAGGGGCACGGCGTCTTCGATGTCGGCATCCCCTAACTCCAACATGGCGCCTGCCAGCGGGGTCTACCGCAACAGCTGGTAGTGCGACTCGTGGAAGTGCGACGAGCATCGACCCGACCGAGCCCGACTCAGCCCCTGTCGAGGGCGGAGAAGAACCCCGCGGCCTGGGCCCCCGGCCGGGCGATGAGCGGCTCGAGGTAGCCGCCCACGTCTTCGCGCGTGCAGAGCCCCGCGCTGATCCCGAGCCGTAGCGTGTAGGCGGCGTAGATGTCGACCAGCGTGAACCGGCCCGCGACGACGAACCCCTGCGCGGGCAGCTGGCTCATCATGGTCTCGAAGCGGCGAGCCACGGGCGGCCCGATGAGCTCGCCCAGGGCCTCAGGCAGCACGCCGTAGCGACTCAGCACCAGCTCGACCATGCGGGACTCGAAGGTCTCCGCGAACAGCGCGCGCCACTGCAGGTAGCGCGCGCGCGCCGGCTCGCCCGGCGTGACCACCAGCCGGGCGTCGGGGTAGGACTCCGCCAGCATCGTGAGGATGGCCCCCGACTCGATCATCGTGTCGCCGCGCCATTTGGCGGTGGGCACCATGGCGTAGGGGTTCATGTCGGTATACGGCGGCTTGCGGTGCTCCCCGGGCTTGAGCCGGCGCTCCAGCACCTCAATGCCCAGCTCGGCGGCGAGCCAACGCACCTTGCCGCTGCGGTCGTTGAGCCCAAAGCCCCAGAGTTCTAGCCGTTCCGTGCTCATGATGCGCTCCAGTGGTTCTGCCGCAGACGAGATGGCTGGCGCCTGGCTGCCGGTTGTAGCGAGCGGCGGGGATGACCGTCCAGCGCGCTCGCCGCCGTCGTGCGCCAGGGCGGCCGCTGCACCCTCCAGGTCCCCACCGCGCCCTCACGCTGCTACGCTCTGCCCATGCCGCGTCCGACCGACACCGAACAGCCGTCGCCCGTGTCGTCCTCCGTCGCCTACGACGAGACGGTCGCGGCTGAGCCGGGCGAGCTCGTCCCGCCCACCACCAGCTTGGACCCAGCCGAGGCGCCGACCTTCGACGACAGCGCCTCCTCCACCACGCAGCGCCGGCGGCTCTCCGACGTGGAGGTGGCCGCGGAGAACGTACGCACGCTCACCGAGGGCTCGCTGACCCGAGAGCACGCGGGTCGCTACCACCTGCTCGACAAGCTCGGCGAGGGCGGCATCGGCGTCGTGCGCAACGCGCTCGATCGCCACCTCGGCCGGGAGGTCGCGGTCAAAGAGCTGCGGCGCAAGGCCGGCACCACGGCGACGCGCGAGGTGCGCTTCGTCGACGAGGCCCGAATCACCGGACAGCTGGAGCACCCGGGCATCGTGCCGGTCTACGAGCTGGGGCAGCGGCAGGACGGCACCGTCTACTACACCATGCGGCGCATCCGTGGCCGGACGCTGGCGGCGGCGCTCGAGGACCTCTCGCTGCCCGACCGCGTGCGCCTGCTCCCGCGCCTCATCGACGTCTGCCAGGCCATGGCCTACGCCCACGACAAGGGCGTGGTGCACCGTGACCTCAAGCCGGCCAACGTCATGGTCGGCGAGTTCGGCGAGACGCTCGTGGTGGACTGGGGGCTGGCCAAGGTGCGCAAGGACGGCGCCAGCCCCGCCCGGGCCGCCTCCCCGACCCAGAGCCAGGCGGGCAGCCTCCGCCACGCGAGCGCGCTCGAGACCGTGCAGGGCCAGATCCTGGGCACGCCGGCCTACATGCCGCCCGAGCAGGCGCGCGGCGACATCGAGGCCATCGACGCGCGCTCGGACGTCTACGCCCTCGGCGCCATCCTCTACGAGCTGCTGACCGGGCGGCCGCCGTTCATGGGGTCGTCGGCCTGGGACGTGACCCTGCAGGTCATCGAGCGCGAGGTCGTGCCGCCGCGAAAGCGCGAGCCGCGCGCGCCGCGGGAGCTGGAGGCCGTGGCCCTGCGCGCGCTCTCCAAGGATCCAAACGAACGCTACGCCGACGCTGGCGCCATGGTCGACGACCTGGTCGCTTTCGAGGAAGGCGGCCTCGTTCGCGCGCATCGCTACAAGCCCCGCGACCTGCTGTGGCGCTGGGTGCGGCGCAACGCCGTGGTCCTGGCGGCGGTCGCGACCGTGCTCTTCGGCAGCGTCGGTGCGTGGTGGTTCCGCGGCGAGGAAGACCGCCGTGAGCGCGCCCGCGTCGAGGCCACACGGCAGGCTGGCGTGCTCGCGGAGGTCGAGAA
>JAUIAC010000777.1 GCA_030425545.1 bacterium
GCCTCGGCGCCCCGGGCTCCACGCCTTTTGGCCACGCCTCACGCCCAGCTCACGCCGCAGGCGGTCCACATCTCTCGGCGATCAGCAGGCGCTCGGCGTGAAACAGCGCGCTCGCCCGCCAAGACCCGCCGTGCGCTGCAGCCCAGCGCCGAGCGCCGGTGTCGGTCCGGGGCGCAAAGCCGGCGCTCTGGACCAGGGCAGCCGCCTCGGCCCGGGTGTGCAGCCCCACCAGGGGTTCGCCGATGGCGCTGAACACCCGGCCCGCGAGCGCGTTCGAGAGCACCCCGGGCAGCAGCGTCGGGCGCGCGTAGGTCATCGCCAAGAGGCTGCCAGGGGCCGACAGCTCGGCCACCGACGCCAGCGTCGCCGCGCTTGCGCCCGGCTGCAGGTACATGGTGACCCCCTCCCACACCCACACGGTCGGCACGCCCGCCTCCCACCCGCTCTCCAGCAGGCGCGCCGCGAGGTCCTGTTCGCCAAAGCGCACGGGCACATAGCGCACGGCGCGCGCACGGAGCGGGAGCTGCGCCGCGGCGCGGATCTTGGTGCGCTGGGTGTCGGGGTGATCCACCTCCCAGACGTCCACGCCGCCCAGGCCCTCTAGTCGATGTGCCCGCGCGTCGAGGCCCGCGCCGAGCAACACGAGGCGCTCGCACCCACGGGCCACCCCTTCGGTGACGGCAGCGTCGATGGCCGCGGTGCGCAGACGGAGGTGGTCCACCAACCCGCCCGAGAGCACGCGGGCCGACACGCTGGCCGACCGGAGCCAGCGGGACCCGCGTCCCACGTCACCCGGGCTCGGCATCGCGTCGAGCAGCCGCCGCGCCAACCCCGGCGCCGCATGCCCAGGCAGGAGCGCATAGGGCAGGAGCGCGCGGTCGACCGCGCCGGCGCCCGTCGCCGCTCGCGCGAGGGCCACCGCCGCCGCTGTTTGACTGGAGCTGCCGTCACGCATGGTGGGTCACCTCTTGGGAGCGCAGGAGCCGCAGAGTCCGCAGGGTCTGCGTCACCGCGGGGCGAAAAAACCGCTGATCACAGCGCGCCGAGGGCGTAAGCTCGCACGACCGCCGAGGCCTGAACAGGAGCCGCACATGCCCCCCCATCGTCACCCCGCACCCCACGGTGCGCCGGACTTCACTCGCTTGGGCCGCGCGTTCGCCGCCGCGCCCATGTTGCTGCTCGGCCTGACGCTCGCGACCTGCGAGACGCTCCCTGCGGCGCCGGAGACTGCGGCGACCTTTGGCCAGCGCGTAGCGCTGCTCGCGGTCGACGTCGACGCGCTGGCGGCGCGCGTCGCCTCGGGAGAGGCGAGCAAGCTCGACGTGAGCCTGTGGGTCGACGGTGCGCCAGTGGCCCGCGCGGCGCTCGAGGGCGCGCCGCCGGAGGGCCGACTGACCTGGCCCCTCAGCGCCGGCGACCATGAGGTCTCGGTGGTGGTGCGCGACGGTCGGGGGACGGCGCGCGGCGAGCTGCACGTGCACGCCGACGCAGACACCGTGATCCCGATGGTTGTCACGCCGGCCGCTGCCGCCGCAGCTGGCGCGGACGCGGCGCAGCCGCCTGCTCCCAAAGCCCTGCGGACGAACCTGCCCGCCGACACCTTGACGCTCACGGCTGGCCGCCGCTGCCCCCTGCCCACCCGGGCCGGCGCGACGGTCGACTACCGAAACACCCAGCTACCGCAAGGCTGGCAGCAGCGCCTGGGCGCGGCGCCCGCCGCCCGCATCGCGGCGATGCTGGCGGACCCGCAGATCGCCGTGCTGACGCCGGTCACCGCCAACCGTTCGGGCGTGGACCGGATCGGACCGCTCGTGCCCTGGCAGGCCACGTCCGCGCCGCGTACGCAGAGCGTGGCACGGTCAACCGGGCCTGCCGGGGTCGGCTCACGGCGCGCGCCCCACGCGTCTGCGTCCCCCGCCGTGCGGGCGACCCCGGTCATCCCCGCGTTGGTGCGCACGTACACGTACTGCTCCTGCGGCAAGCCGGTGGCCAACAAGGCCTACACCCTGCGCACCACCGATCAGCGTGAGTTCCACGGGCGCACGGACGCCTTTGGGCTGGTCATCGTCCGCAACGCGACGCTCGCCAGCGTCTCCTATGGCGTTGGGCAGCGGGCTCGCAAGCGCAGCTACCCCTTCCAAGCCGGCACGCAGGAGACGCGGGAGCACATGCTGCG
>JAUIAC010000778.1 GCA_030425545.1 bacterium
ACCTGTACCAGCAGATCGCGGTCCAGGGCGCCGAGGTGCACGTCGTGCGCAACGACGCCATCGACCTCGCGGGGGTGCGCGCGCTCGCTCCGACCCACGTGGTGCTCTCGCCCGGCCCGGGGCATCCAGCCAACGCCCGCGACTTCGGCGTCTGCGGCGCGATCCTCGACGAGCTCGCGCCGACGGGCCTGCCGATCCTGGGGGTCTGCCTCGGTCACCAGGGCATCGTGCATCGCCTCGGAGGCGACGTGGTGCGCGCGCCGGAGATCGTCCACGGCAAGACCGGTCGAATTCGCCACGACGACGAGGGGCTCTTCGCCGGCGCGCCTCAGCCGATGACCGCCATGCGCTATCACAGCCTCGTCGCGGCCTCGGACACGCTGCCAGCGTGCCTGCGCGTCACAGCGACCCTCGACGAACCCGGAAAGGCGCCGCTGATCATGGCTGTAGCGCACACCTCGCTGCCCCTCTTCGGCGTGCAGTTCCACCCGGAGAGCATCGGCACGCCGGACGGCGACGCGCTGATTCGCAACTTTCTCGCGGTACCCCAGGAGGTCGCGTGACGCACTCGTACCAACACGCGATGCCCAAGCTGCTCGCCGGGCAGACGCTGAGCCGCGACGAGGCCCGCGCGCTGATGGCCGACATCATGGTCGGCGACGTCAGTCACCCGCGAATCGCCGCGGTGCTGACCGCGCTCGCCATGCGGGGGGAGCACGCTGACGAGCTCGCGGGCTTCGCGACGGTGATGCGTGAACGCGCGCGGCGTGTGCCCTTCACGCGCCAGGCGGGCGTGCCGCTGCTGGACACCTGCGGGACAGGTGGCAGCGGTCTGGACACGGCCAACACGTCGACCATGGCCGCGTTTGTTCTGGCGGCCGCAGGGGTGACCGTCGCCAAGCACGGCAACCGCAGCTCGTCTGGACGGTGCGGGTCCATGGACGTCCTGGAAGCCATGGGGGTGCGCATCGAGGTGGGCCCCGAAGAGGCCGCCGGGTTGCTGGCGACACAGGGGGTGGCCTTTCTCTTCGCGCCGCTCTTCCACCCCGCTGTGGGATTTGTCATGCCGGTGCGGCGGGACCTGGGCTTTCGCACGGTGTTCAACTTTCTCGGCCCGCTGTGCAACCCCGCCATGGCGACCCACCAGGTGCTGGGTGTGAGCGATCCGACCCACGCGGAGCGCATGGCCCACGCCTTGTGCGAGCTGGGGAGCGAGCGCGTGATGGTCGTCCACGGGAGCGACGGGCTCGACGAGCTGACCCTGCAGGGCCCGTCGCGCGTCTGGCACGTGACTCGGGGCGAGGTTCAGGCCACCGAGATCACCCCCGAGTCGGTGGGGCTGGACCGCCGCCCGCTGCGTGACTTCGCCGGGGGCGGGCCCGCCGAGAACGCCGCCATCTTCGAGGCCGTGCTGCGCGGGGACGAGGTGCGTGAGGGCGCGGCCCACGGGGCCCACGTCGCGCTCAACGCCGCCGCTGGCCTGCTGGTGTGTGGCAGCGTCACCAGCCTCGAGGAGGGCGTGGTGGCGGCGCGCGACATCCTGGCGTCGGGCGCGGCCTGGGAGCGCTTCGTGGCGCTCCGGCAGGCCTGCGCCTCTGCGGACGGAGGCGTCGCATGACGGGCCACAACGCCGGTCCTTCGGCATCCACCGCGATCCCAGGCGACGACCGTCCAGTGACGCGACAGGCCCTTGAGCGAGCGCTGCGCGAGGGCGCTGCCCTGCCCTTGCGCGAGCCGCCTGGCGTGGTCGGTCGCATCGTCGCCCGCAAGCGCGACGAGGTGCGAGCGCGCGCCGCGACGACCCCGGTCGGCGAGCTGTTCGCGCTCGCCGAGACGGTGGGCCCGGCTCGCGGCTTCACCCGTGCGCTGCGACGCCCGGGCTTGGCGCTGATCGCCGAGATGAAGCCGCGCTCGCCCTCGCGCGGCGCCATCCGCCCTGGCGTGACGCCCGCCGACGTGGCGACCTGGTACGGCCCGCACGCCGCCGCGGTGAGCGTCTTGTGCGACGGGCCCGACTTCGGTGGAAGCCACGCGCTGCTCGCCGAAGTGCGCAGCCGGGTCAGCCAGCCGGTGCTCTGCAAAGACTTCGTGGTCTCGCCCTACCAGGTGATCGAGGCGCGGGCGTGGGGAGCCGACGCGGTGCTGCTGATGTGCAGCGTGCTGCCGCCGGCGTCG
>JAUIAC010000130.1 GCA_030425545.1 bacterium
GACGCTGCGGCGGACGAGACCGAGGTCGTCGCTGCCGAGGAGGCCGTGGCCGCCGCCGACACGGCTCCAGAGCCCGCAGCGGAGACCGCGGACGCGTCGGACGCAGACGGCGCCGCCGCTGAAGCCACGCCGAGCGAGCCCGAGGTCGTGGCGGCCGGTGACTCCGTCGACTCCGCCGACTCCGCGACTGAGTCGGACGTCGCCGCCGCCGAGGCCCTCACCGACGCGGACGCCGCCGGCTCCCCGGACGCCAAGGACGCGTAGCCGGGGCCGCGCCTCGCTACTTGCCCTTCGGCTTTTTCGGCTGCTTGCGGCGGTCCTTGGCGCGGCGGCCCTTGGCGCTCGCCTTGGCCGCCGGCGCGGCCGCCATGGCCGCAGGGGGCCGCCGCTTTCGCAGCCCCTGGGCCTCGTCGAGCAGCTCGCCCAGGTAGCGCTCCCAGGTCTCAACGCCCACGCCCGTGCCTGTATGCACGGCACGCACGATGCCCTCGTCGTCGATGACCACGGCTGTCGGGATGCCGCGGATCGGCAGGCGAGCGAGCGGCCCAGGTCCCACCCAAGCGACCGACAACGCCCCGTCCCCGTTCAAGCTCACGTAGTCTTCGAGCGCCAGCACGTCGCGATCGACAGAGGTTGGCACCACCACCAGGCCGCGCTGCCCCAGGCGCGTGCCCAGCTCCGCGATCATCGGCGACACCCGCTTGCAGGGCCCACACCAGGTCGCCCAGAAGTACACCAGCATCACCTTGCCCTTGAGCGTCTTGGGGAGCGGGCTCTTGCCGCCCAGCCAACGCTTCACCGCCACCGTGGGCAGGGGCTTGCCCACCAACGCGTGGTGAAAGGCGGCCGGCGGTAGCGGTCCACCCCCGCGCACCCACGCCTTGGCCGGCGACGTCGCGGCGATGGCCACCTCGGTTGGCGCCGCTGCGCTGCACCGCACCGAGATCGGGCTGGTCACCTGCGCGGCGTAGTAGAGATCGCGATGTGCGCCCGGTAGAGACGAGGTCAGCCCGTGCACGCGCCAGCTTCCGCTGGGCAGCTGCAGCGCGGCCTCTCCGTCCGCGTCCGTGGTCACCGTCGCGCTTGGGCGCAGCACCCCGGCCCGGTTCGCCAGGCGCAGCGTGACGCGCCGCTGCGCCGCCTTTGCGCCGTCCAGCGAGACGCGAAGCCGCAGCGCGCAGTCGCCCGCTGGCCAGGTCGCGCGATAGGGGCGGGGAGCGCCCCGCGGGCGCACGTAGCGGGCCTGCATCGGCTCCGTCTCGATCCACTGCGCGGCGTCCACCGGCGCGACCGGCAGGTTCGACTTGGCGACCACCAGCTTGCCGCGCCCAGGCCACGGCTTCAGCTCCAGGCGCCAGTCGGCGACCTGGATCGTCGCGCCACCTCGGCCCCAGGCCACGGCGCCGAGCCCGCGCTGGGCCTTCGCGTCCGAGAGCTTGCTGCCGGCGGGCGCGATCACCCACTGGTAACGCAGCAGCTCGCCCGCGGCGCCGCCTCGCGGGAAGGTCACGCCCAGCGTCCACCGGCCGCTCGTCGCCAGCAGCGACAGGCCCGCGTCGACCGTGAGCACCGTCTTGGACCGCTGCGGAAAGAGGCGGCTCAGGTCCCCGCGGGTGATCTTCGCCTTCGCCGGCTGACCCTGGCGCAGCAGCTCCAGCCGTACCACGTCCCCCACCGGCCCGCGGACCTTGGCGGCCACGCTCGCCACCACCGCGCCAGCGGCCACGGGCGCGCCGTCCACGGCGGTCACCACGTCGCCCACGCGCACCCCGGCGTGCGCCGCCGGCCCACCCGGGACGACGCGCGACACGGTCACGCGGCCCTTGCGGCCGTCGAGCACCATGCCCACACCGCCCGTGCGGGCAGCCGGCGTCCGCGCTCGGCTCTGGGTCACCAGCGGCGGAGTCCCGGGCTCACCGAAGGCCAGGCCAGCGGGGGCCAAGACCACGATCGTCGCCAAGGCGGCCAGGGTTCGGCCCCTGCGCGCCCGATCATGGAGCGCGCCCGCGCGGCCGTGATTGGCGCGGGCGCGGGCCCGTGGCTCGGGCGGCTTGGGACGGAGTTCGCTGTCTTGCATCTGGGGCTCCTGCGCCCGAGCATGCTGGCGCGCGCTCGCGATCGCTGTTGCGGCATCGTGCAGTCCGCTCTCTGCGGGCGTCAACGCGGCCGCCGGCTCGTTGGCACCTCGCGCGCGCCCCGCAGGGCCCGGCGCCCCGCGATCACCGCCGTCGAGTGGCCCGCGTGCCCCCTTCAGCCCAGGACCCGCCCATGTCTGCCGTGTATGTCGTCGACGCACTTCGCACTCCCATCGGACGCTACGGCGGCGGCCTGGCTCGGGTCCGCCCCGATGATCTCGCCGCCCGATGCATCGGCGCGCTGCTCGAGCGCACCGGCGTGGACGGCGACGACGTCGGCGAGGTCATCTTCGGCTGCGCCAACCAGGCGGGCGAGGACAACCGCAACGTGGCCCGCATGGCCACCCTGCTCGCCGGGCTGCCCGACGGTGTGCCGGCGATCACGCTGAACCGCCTCTGCGCCTCAGGTCTGGACGCGGTCAACGCCGGCTGGCGCCGCATCGCCCTCGGCGAGGCCGACGTGGTGATCGTCGGGGGTGTAGAGAGTATGTCCCGCGCCCCGTGGTCTGTTCCCAAGCCCTACACCGACCCCCCGCGCGGCAACACCACGATGTGGGACACCGCGTTGGGCTGGCGCTATCCGAACCCGGCCCTCGCCGAGCGCTTTCCCCTGGAGGCCATGGGCAACACGGCCGAGAACCTGGTCGCCAAGTACGAGATCAGCCGTGAGGCGCAGGACGCCTTCGCCGCCGCGTCGCACCAGAAAGCGCTCGCCGCCCAGGCCGCGGGCCGCTTCGACGACGAGCTGGTGCCGGTGACGGTGCAGCTGCGGAAGTCGACGGTCACGGTCGATCGCGACGAAGGGCCACGCACGGACAGCACGGTGGAGAAGCTCGCGAAGCTGCGCCCCGTGTTCAAGTCCGGCGGCTCGGTGACCGCTGGCAACTCGTCGAGCCTCAACGACGGCGCGTCGGCCCTGCTGCTGGTCTCCGAGCGCGGCCTGGCGGCCGGCGGTTGGACCCCCATGGCCCGCGTCGTCCAGGTGGCCCAGGTCGGCGTCGACCCCACCATCATGGGCATCGGGCCTGTCCCAGCCGTCGCTCGACTGCTGGAGCGCACGGGCTGGTCGTGGGACGACGTCGACCTCGTGGAGCTCAACGAGGCCTTCGCCTCGCAGTCCCTGGCGGTGTTGTCGCACTGGCCGGTAGACCGCGCGCGGGTCAACCCGAACGGCGGCGCCATCGCGCTCGGTCATCCCCTCGGCTGCAGCGGCGCACGGATCGCGACGACGCTGCTGCACGAGCTGCGGCGCCGAGACGGCAAGCGCGGCATCGCGGCGCTGTGTGTAGGTGTGGGGCAGGGCGTGGCCACCGCGTTTGAGCGGCCCTGAACCGCTTCGACGGGGGTCAGTTCGGCAGAGGCCCCAAGTCCTCCAGCGCGTCCTCGGCGGCTTCGACCAGGTCGTCGAGCACCGCGTCCTGATCGAGGTCTCGCTCGAGGTTGCGCAGGTAGAAGGTCAAGCTGCCGTCGCCGCGGCGATCGATCATGCGCAGGTAGCCGCCGCCCTCGGGCCCCGACGGCATCTCCTCCACGTGGACCACCGCACCGTCGAAGCCCTTCTGCAGCGCGCGCGTCGCCGCGCCGCGCTTGAAGCGCGGCGGGGCAGGCCACAGCGGATCTTCCGACTCGCCCTCGGCGTAGGCCCGGTCCGCGCCGTTCAGATCACCAGCGATCTCCGCCAGCAACGCGTCGGTGCGGTACACCCGGGCGTCGTCGTCGGCGACCTCGGTCGCCAGCGCCAGCTCGGCCCGCGCCGCGGTGAGGTCGCCCACGTCGGCGTAGAGCTCGGCCCGCGCCGTGTAGGCCTCGGGCCAGTGGGGATCGAGCGTCAGGTAGTGCGCCCACGCCGCCAGCGCCGCCTCGCGGTCGCCACGGACGGTCTCGCACTCAGCGAGGTAGCCCCACACGTCTGCGTCCGCGTCGCTCTCCCGCAGCAGCTCGCGCACCAACTCCAAGGCCTCGTTGGGGTCTTCCTCCAAGGCCAGCTCGATCGCTTCGCTGTCGCTCCGTCGCATGACATCCCTCCTCCGCGCACTGCGCGGCGGCGCGATTGCGCCACGCCCCGCCGTTCTGCGCAAGAGAAAGCGGGGCGTTCCCCGCGGCGAGATCCGCTCGCGGCCACGGCGCAAGCTGATTCACAAACGCACACGCCCCCGCTCCCCACCGGCCCCGAGCGAGCGTCGCCGCCGCCGCGCCGCCGCAGGCACTGCCAAACAGGCTGGAATCATGCCCTTCTGCGCGCCCCCGCCGGTCCACGGACGACGTTCGAACGCACCGTGCTGGAGCCCTGGCGCGCCAGCATCTTCAACCCTGCAGCACAAGCGTGCTCTGGCGACTTGACCGGCTCGCGAACGCGGTGCTAATAACCGTCCACTCGACTGCCGGAGTCCGCGCAATCCACCGGTTGACAGATGACTTGTCTACTGGAGAATTGGCGGGCCTTCACAGTCGCAGGCAGAGCGCCGAACAGCCGAACACTCGGTTGACGGCAACAGGCAGCAGGGGCGCAGGGCACGGGACCACGATGGTCACCACCCACAGGACGATGCGCTCCTGAATGGTCCACCAAAGTCCGACCAGCACGCCGACGTACGTGGGTACTGAAGGTCAGCTGACAGGGAGATTCCAGGATGTTCCACACGATTGCTGAGTTCTTCGAAGAGGGCGGATGGGGTATGTGGCCCATCCTTGGTCACCTCATCTTCATTCTGGCGATCATGTTCGAGCGGATCTTCGTGCTCTACATCCGCTCGAGCGTGAAAAAAGAGGAGTTCATCAAGCTCCTCCAGGTGCCGATTCTCAAGGGCGACCTCAACCGCGTCCTCAAGGTGTGCTCCACCTACCAGTACCCGCTGGCTCGCATCGTCCACTCGGGCGTGCTCAAGGTGAAGCGCTCGGACGAGGAGGTCCAGGCCGCCATGGACGAGGCCTACCTCCGCGAGATGCCGCACATCAAGAAGCGCGTTGACTACCTCAACCTGCTGGGTAACACCGCGACCCTGGCCGGCCTCCTCGGCACGATTACGGGTCTCATCGCGACCTTCGGCGCCATCGGCCGCCCGGACGTCGACCCCTCGCAGCGTTCGACCCTCCTCGCGCAGGGTATTTCCGAGGCCATGAACTGCACCGCGTTCGGTCTCGCCACGGGCATCATCGGCGTTCTCGCCTTCGCCGTGCTCAGCTCGAAGGCCACGGCCATCGAGTCCGACATCAACGAGGGCACCGTCCGCGTGCTCAACCTGATCGTCGCGAACCGCAACAAGATGGGCGACATCAAGGAGGACGCCGCTTAATCAGCGGCTTCCTTCTCCCTCCCTGCCCCGCGCTGGGGTGAGGTTGGACCACGGTGCGCGTCGGCAACGTCGGCGTACACCACACCTGCCAAGTCATCGCACGCTGGGGCTGAGCAGCAGCCCTGCTCAGCCCCGGCGGCTGCGAGACTGGCAACTTAGGAGAGCGCCATGGGTGGCGGAGCATCTGGTAAGGGCGGCGTAGCTGACGCTTCACTGAACGTCGTCCCCTTCATCGACCTCCTCGTCTGCTTGATCTGCTTCCTCGTCATCTCGGCGGTGTGGACCAGTCTCTCGCGGATCGACGTCGACCAGGCCCTTCCGAAGGCGTCCAAGACGCCGCCGAAGGACAAGCCTGAGAAGAAGGCTGAGATCAACATCGCGATCACGCCCACCGGCTTCCTCGTGAACTTGTTCAACGCGGAGAACGCTGAGCTGGCGCAGCCCAAGCGTATCCCGACCTCCGGCGAGATGAAGCTCTGCCGGGGCAAGATGGACAAGGGCACCTGCACGGGCACCTTCGAGTCGTACAAGAAGTACGACAAAGAGAAGCTCAAAGAGACGCTCGGCGACTACATGAAGCAGGGCAAGCTCGGCGACAAGATCAAGGTCATGGTCGCCGCACACGACAAGGTGGAGTACCTCCATCTCATCGGCGCGCTGGACACGGTCCTGCACTCCTGTGAGGACGAGGAAGGCAAGAACTGCCTGAAGAACCCCAGCGTCGGTGACATCAACCTGCTCCGCGCGAAGGGCTTCACGTCCTTCGAGTAGCCTCCGCCTGGCCTGCGCCGAGCGCTGAGGCGCCGCGCAGCCCACCGGCACACCACATTCCGTACCTCACGGCACAGGAACGCAGATGTCCATTCACAATCCAGGATCACGCGCAGGTAGTGGCATCGCTCTCAAGAGCGTGGCCAAGCATGTGCAAGAGGGTGGCCACGGCGGCGTGTTCGCCACCCTGAACGTGGTTCCCATGATCGACATGATGATCATCCTCGTGGTGTTCCTCATTCAGCAGTTCAGCGCCTCGGGTGAGCTCATGCTCATGAACCCGAACGTCGCCATGCCGAAGGCCGCGTCGTCCAAGACGCTCGAGCGCGCCCCGATGATCGCGCTGACCCGCGGCGACAACGGCAAGCCCGGCTCCATGCTCTTCGAGAACAACATGGTGATGAGCCTGTCGGACGTGAACGAGGTCAAGTTCCCCTCGTGGGACATCAAGCCGCTCGCCGAGACGCTGAAGAAGGCGTGGAAGCTGCAGCAGCGCAGCTCGGACGCCAAGGCGCGCAAGAGCCGCAAGGTCATCATCCAGGCGGACCGCTCGGTGCCCTTCCAGGTCATCAAGATGGTCATGGCCACGTGCGGTCGAAATGAGTACCGCGAGCCAAACTTCGCGATCATGGTCGGCAACGACGGCTAGCGCCCGAGGCGCGCGCCAGCCCGGCGCACGCAGCTGACCTCGCCGCAAGCGAGACAACGGCGCGGATTCCTCTGGAGTCCGCGCCGTTTTCGTACCAGCCCGAGCGCCCCGCGCCCCGCGGAGTCTTCGGTTGACAAGCGTCCGGCGGTTGGTTGGGATGCCCAGGCACAGGAGGGAGCCATGAGCAGCGAACGCAAGCGCGTCCTCCTGGGCGTGATCCTCGGTGCGCTGTCCGTCGTGGCGGCCGCGTCCGCCGGCGCCTGGGGCAACGACGTGCCCACGAAGGTCTACCTGAACGGCGTGCCGGCCCCCGTGTTCTTCAACGACGGCGACAGCTTCCGCGTCCTGGGGGGCGCTCACGCAGGCACCAAGGCGCGCCTGGCCGGCTTCAACACGCTGGAGAGCTACGGCAAGACCCACTCCTGGGGCAAGTGGGACGCGAAGGAGCTCTACTTCAACGCGAAGATGGGCACCTACAACGCGCGCCAGGGCGTGTGGCACTGCACCTCGGACCTGAACCGCGACGGCTACGGCCGCATCCTGTGGTGGTGCCCGGACCTGGCCGAAGACCAGATCCGCAAGGGCCTCGCCCACGTGATGAGCGTGAAGGGGCCCGGCCATCCCAAGCTCATCGAGGCCCAGGCCGACGCGGTCAAGAACCGGCGCGGCATGTGGGCCCATGGCGTGCCGCGCTACGTGGTCACCTCCCTCCACTCGGCCGACGAGCCCTGGTTCAAGGGCTTGCCCTACAACCGCATGGTGTCCAGCGTCGACGGCTCGTCGCGCAAGTGGCGCCATCGCAAGCTCTACAGCGAGTGCACCAAGGTGTGCTGGCACGACGTGACGCTCACCGCGCAGGGGCGAGCCGCTGGGGTCGCGGGGCTCAAGGCGGCCCCGACGCTCAAGCCCTACCTCAGCAAGTACACCGACGCGGACCTGGTCCAGCTCCTGGAGGCCTACCGGCTGAACGGCGACCTCGGCCTGATCAAGACCGACCGCACGATCAAGGACAAGTCCGAGCGCTATCGGCTCCTGGGTGAAGAGGCCAAGGCCTTCGACGAGGTGCTCGGCGCCTTGGAGAAGAGCGGCAAGCTCGTCATCGCCAAGAAGACGCCGGGCGCCTGCATGGTGCACGCCGCCTTCTTCCGCCGCTACGGCTCACGCTCCGCGTCGTGCCTGCACTGATGCCTACCGAGGAGGCGCGTCGATGAGTCGACATCGCACCGAGCTCGTCCGCCTGCTGGGCGCGTTGACCCTCGTCGCCGCGGGCCTGTGGGGCTGCGAGAGCAACCCCTTCGCCTTCACCCGGCCAGCTGTGGCGCCCCTCGGCTACGAGAACAACGACCAGAACTGCGAGGACCTGCTCGACAACGATCAGGACGGCCTCGTCGACTGCGACGACCCTGACTGCCTCTACGACTCGGGCCACTGCGGCGAGATCGTCGAGGCCGTGCCCTTCTGGCAGGTCGAGAACAGCTACAACCTCTGCTTCGACAAGGTCGACAACGACGACGACGGGCAGTTCGACTGCGGCGACCGCAAGTGCCAGTCGATCCCCGAGGTGTGCTGCAGCCGCGAGTTCACGGACACGCAGTGCAAGGACGGCATCGATAACGACGGCAACGGCTACACCGACTGCCAGGACTTCGGCTGTCGCAACGGCATCTTCGTCAGCGTGTGCGTCGAGAACACCGACGTGCTCTGCGGCAACGCGCTCGACGACGACGGCGACGGCTACACCGACTGCGACGACAAGAACTGCGCGGGGGCCAAGAACTGCGGCGGCACCGGCTTCGGCCAGGCGCCCGCGCCGAAGAAGGGCGAAGACGGCCCGGAGGACACGCTCGCGCGGTGCAGCGACGGCTACGACAACGACGGCAACGGCTACACGGACTGCGGCGACTTCTCCTGCAGCAAGTCGGCCGACGCGGCGGCAAAGGCCTACTGCGACAACCAGTCCGAGGACTCGCCGGCGAAGTGCACCGACGGCATCGACAACGACGGCAACGGTTACACGGACTGCGGCGACTTCTCGTGCAGCAAGTCGAGCGATCCAGCGGTGTTGAAGGCGTGCGAGGACGCGAAAGAGAACACCATCGCCAAGTGCTCGGACGGCGTCGACAACGACGCCAACGGCTACATGGACTGCGCGGACTTCTCCTGCAGCGCCGCGGACGACGAGGCCGTGGTCGACTTCTGCGCCGAGAAGGCCGAGAACACGCTGGAGAAGTGCAGCGACGGCGAGGACAACGACGGCAACGGCTATGTCGACTGCAACGACCGCTCGTGCAGCCAGTCGTCCGACTTCAAGGTCTTCGAGTACTGCCAGTCGCTTCAGGAGGCTACGGCGGCCCAGTGCACCGACGGCAAGGACGGCGACGGCGACGGCTACGCAGACTGCGCCGACTTCTCGTGCCAGGGCTCGACGGCGCCCTACGACCTCGACGACAAGACCGGTGACGCCTACGCCACCGTGGCCGACTACTGCAAGGACCTCAACGAGGACACCTGGGACAAGTGCAAGGACGGCCTCGACAACGACGGCGACTCCTACGCGGACTGCGCGGACAACTCCTGCCGCAGGTCGGACTCGTACGACGCGGTGAACAAGCGGCACCCGTGCCAGGAGAGCTTCGACCCGTCCGACGATCCCGCGGTGCTCAACGGCATCTGCAGTGACGGCAAAGACAACGACGAAGACGGCTTCACCGACTGTGACGACTGGGACTGCGCCTGGAATCCGAAGGTCACCGTGTGCAACGGCAAGCCGAAGGTCTGTCAGTAGAGCGCTACTCGAGACGACGTCCAGCGAGCGCGCTGGCACATGGGCGACGCGTGCGTTGTCAGGGGGAGGGACACATGGTCCGCAAGGTGGTTCTGGTCGCGCTAGGTGCGCTGCTTCCTGCTACGGCGTTCGCCGAGGCACCTCCACGTCCGGAGAAGGCCGCGCCTGCGCCGGAGGCCAAGCCGGCGCCCACGACGGCACCCTCGGGTCAGCCTGCGCCGCCGGCGACACCGCCTGCGGCCGCCGCCAAGTCCGCTGACCCGGGCGCGAAGGTGGCACCGAAGCCGGTGGAGCCTGCAGCGCCGAACCCGGCCCCGGCGGTTGGTCCCCACGGCACCGAGAAGCGGTGCACGGACGGCAAGGACAACGACAACGACTCGATGACCGACTGCGCCGACGCGGACTGCTTCAAGAACAACCCCGCCTGCAAGCCTGGACAGGGGCCCGAGGCCAGCAACGCGCGCTGCAGCGACTGGGTCGACAACGACGGCAACGGCGCCATGGACTGCGACGACGCCAGCTGCATGGGCCCCGGCATCACCGTGTGCAAGGGCTCCTGGAAGGGCAGCCTGGAGACGGGCGGCGGCGCGGGCGGCGGCGGAGCGCCGGTGGAAGAGGTGCCTGAGCTCGGCAAGGGCATGGCGGTCGAGGACCTCATCGGCAAGGGCAGCGACAAGGACGGTGAGCGCAACGACCAGCTCTGCTCCGACGGCATCGACAACGACAAGGACGGCCGCATCGACTGCGCCGACATCGGGTGTCGCTTCGACCCCAGCGTCACGGTCTGCCGCGGCAACCCGGGGATGCGCTTCTCGGTGGTCGCGGGCATCGAGCAGTCCTACAACCTCAAGAACTACCGCGACGGCGACGGCACCATGGACACGCGCTTCTCGCGCATCCAGCTCCGCTCCTTCGGCCCCATGCCGCTGATTCAGAACAGCTTCTACCTGCTGAGCCTGCGCGCCGAGAAGACGCCGCGGATGACCTTCGCGATGTTCCAGATGCCGGTGGGTAGCCACGGGCACTACGTCAACATCAACAGCGGTGGCGGCGGACTCTCGCCCTCGCTGATCTTGTCCGCGGCCAAGCAGCTGCTGCTCGAGCCGGCCTACTACGTGTACAACGCCTTCGAGCAGGGCAACGGCGCGTCGGCGGAGTTCGGTGGCCCCCTGGGCGACAGCGGCAAGCTCTCGTTCCGCGTCTTTGTGGCCGGCGGCTCGGGTCGCTTCTCGGGCAACGTGGGCGGGCGCTACTTCTCCTACGGCAACACCAACTACACCTACGCCGCCGGTGGTCAGCTCGGCGTCAACGTCATCGGCCACTACAGCCGCTTCGACAACCCCTTCCTCTACACGCCGGTGCCGACGACCTTGGCCGTGACCCTGGGCGCCAAGTGGGACCAGCGGGCGCAGGAGAAGTACGCCGCCGCCAACCTCGCGGTGGTCTTCCGCATGAACCGGCTCGTGGTCATGGCCGAGAACTACAGCAAGAAGGAGTTCGCCTTCGACTCGCTGCAGACGGCGTACGTGGTGCAGGCTGGTTTTCTCGTCATCCCCAAGCGCCTGCTGGTCGCGGCGGACTTTGGTGAGTACCTGATCCCGCAGCAGATGAAGAACCCGCCCGCGACGCTGGAGACCGACATCAAGAAGCAGCTCGACGAGCGCCAGTGGCGCGTCGCAGCGCACATGTACTTCTACCGCAACATCGGCATCGTCTCGCTGCTCTACAAGAACCGCACCGTCGCCAACGCGAAGGAGGGGCTGCCCGCCAACAAGGAAGAGCAGGTCAGCCTCGAGGCGCAGTACCGCTTCTAGCAAGCGCGAGATCGCGGACGCCGCCGAATCTGGCCGCCGCGTGACGAAAAATCCGCTGGCGCGCGTCTACCTACATAGGGGGCGCGCGCCAGCGGCATTTTTGTCGCGTCCGCCGGAGGGGACGTGGCGGCGCTTCGCGGACGGTGGTGGTCACTCGCGGCGCTGACGCTGTGGGCGGGCAGCACGCTGCCTGAGACAGCGCGAGCCTGGGCCTGTGCAGCGGCGCTCGGGTGCGTCGTCGTGGCCTGGCGGGTGGCTCGTCGGGGGCCGACGCTCGTCGCACCCGGGCTGCTCGTCGCGGGGGTCTTGCTGCTGGCGAGCGTGCGTCCGCATCGGCCTCCCGCAGCGGTGCCGCGCCGCGACCTGCCCATGGCGCGGACGCAGGCGCCACGTCAGCGGCTGCAGCTGGTGACGGAGCCGACCCCCGCGCGGGCGGGCTGCGTGGCCACCGCGCGGTGGCTGCAGTCGTGCAGGGGCCGATGCGACCGGCGCACAGGCCGCGTGCAGCTGCGCCTGCCGCGAGCGCGCTGCGGCTTGGGCGCAGGCGCGGTGGTGTGGGCGCTGGCGCCCGTGCATCCGCCCCCGGGCTACCGCAACCCCGGCGCCGACGGGCTGCTCCGACGCTGGCGCCGGCTCGGCCTGCGCGGCCGCGTGCTGGTGCGCTCCAAGGCCGCCGTGGCGGTAGAGTCTGGCAGCGCCGAGCGCGGCTCTTGGGGTCTGCGGGCGCGGCTGCGTCGCGGCATGGCGCGGCTGGCGCCGGGACCTTCGGGGGGCTTGCTCCGCGCCCTCGCCCTGGGCGATCGCACCGGCGTCGACCCCGGCTTGAAGGGCTCGCTGCGGCGGACCGGCACGGCCCACGTGCTCGCCGTCTCGGGCACCCACGTGGGCTTCGTCCTCGTCCTGGCGCTGGGCTTGCTGCGGCTCGTGCTGCGGGTCGAGCTGTGCGCGCAGGTGCAGCGACGATGGCCGCGGCCGTGGCTGGACGTCTGGGTGGGGAGCGGCGTGTGTGTGGGCTACGCAGCCCTGACCGGGGGCGCGCCGAGCACGGTCCGCGCCGCGACGGTCGCCAGCCTGGCGCTCTTGTTGCGCGCCGCCGGCGCCGTGCCCTCGCCGGTCGAGCTCCTGGGCTGCGCTGCGGTGCTGGCCTGGGTCGTCGACCCCCTCGCGCCCCACGACGCCGGGCTCAACCTCTCCCTGCTGGGCGCGCTGGGCGCGCTGGCCGGCGCGCGCATGCCGTGGCGTGGCGGTCGCCTGGGGCGCGCTGCGCTGGTGAGCGCCGCCGCCAGCTGCACCACGGCCTGGGTGTCGCTGCCCCTCTTTGGCGCGCTGCCGCTGACGGCCCCGATCGTGAACCTGCTGGTGGTGCCCTGGGTCGGCGTCGTCGTCTTGCCCTCAGCGCTGGCCTTGCTGGCCCTGGCGTGGCTCCCGGCCCTGCCGTCGTGGGCCCTGCCGGTGCTGCGAGGCGGCGTCGACGCCGTGGTAGCGCCGCTCCGCTGGTTCTCGGCCCTGCCGGCCTCGAGCTGGCCCTGCGTGGAGCTCGGCGGGCTGGACGCCACCGTGACCGCGGCAGGGCTCTCGCTTGGCGCGGCCGTGGCGACGAGCGCGCACCGACGGGCCGGCCTCGCTTCGCTGGCGGTGGCGGGCGCCGCGTTGGCGCTGCTGGCCTGGGGGCCGTGGCGCGCGCCGCCGCCCTTCGGCGCCGTGGACGTCCGGGTGTTCGACGTCGGACATGGCGACGCGACGCTGCTGCGCTTCGCCGACGGCCGCACGCTGCTCATGGACGGCGGCGGCGAGGTGGGGGACGACGGCCGTGTGGGCCGGCGCGCGTTGGTGCCGGCCCTGCGAGCCCTCGGCGTGCGGCGCATCCACGTCATGGCGCTGAGCCACGCGCACCCCGATCACGAGAACGGGCTGTTGGCGGTCGCGCGCGCCTTTCCGGTGGACGCGTTCTGGTTTGCCGGTCCGCACACCCGCAGCCGCGAGCATCGGCTGCTGATGCAGACGCTGCGGCGTCAGGGGACTCGCCGCTGGGCCCGCGACACGCTGCGGTGGGGGGGCGTGGCGGTGCGTCGGATCTGGCCAGCGCGTCGGGGCCTCGTCGGCGCGGAGGCGGCTCATCTGGGGCTCAACGACCGCTCCCTCGTCCTCGAGGTCGACGCCAGCGGCACCCGGATGTTGCTGGCGGGCGACGTGGAGCGGGAGGCGGAGGCGGCGCTGGTCCGCGCGGGTCGACTGCGGCCGGTCGACGTGCTGAAGGTCCCGCACCACGGCAGCCGCACGTCGAGCACGGCGGTTTTTCTCGACGCGGTGCGTCCGCGGCTCGCCGTCGCCGGGGCGCGCAGCTGGGGAGCGCTGGCGTTTCCCCATCATGACGTCGCCGCCCGCTACCGCGATCGTGGCGTGCCGCTGTGGCGCACGGAGCGAGGCGTCGTTCGGCTGCGGCTGGGGCCTCGGGGGGTCGACGCCGCTCAGGCCGGCGCGTCGGCGGTGCTGCCGCCGCGGCGTCGTCGCCACCAAGGCGCGCCGAAGAGCAGGCCGAGGGCGGCGGCCCAGGCCAACGCGGACGTCCCCAGGCCGGCCCGCAGCCCAGGGGGCTGGTACTGAAAGCGCACAGACCGGGCGCCGGCGGGCACGGCCACGGCGCGAAAGAGGCCGTCCGCCAGGACGATCGGCGTGGCGATGCCGTCGACCTCGGCGGTCCATCCGGGCAACCACACGTCGCGGAGCACGAGCACCTGGGGCGCGGTCGTGTGCAGGTCAATCTGCACGGCGTCGGCCCGGGTCCGCACCGTTGAGATGGCGCTGCCCCTGTCGCCCGTGCCCGCGGTGGCGACGGCGCCCGCCTTCACGGCGATCGCCTCCGCCAGCAGCGTGACGTCGCGCGGCAGCGTCCCGAGCCGCCGCAGGGCCTGCGCTCGGTCTGGCTCGACCTCCGTTCGCCGGGCGAAGTGCGCCCGCGGCAGCGCCTGCGGGTTTCGCTGCAGGACCAGGCCCTCGGAGCGTGCGACCT
>JAUIAC010000779.1 GCA_030425545.1 bacterium
CCGATGACACCGGCGATGATGCGGTGCACCTCCTTGCTGGGGCGCAGCAGCTTCATGCTGTCGATGGAGCGGGTGGTGACCTCGACCATGTGGTCGGGGTGGATGTAGCGAACCGGACGCATGCGGACTCCTCCTCGGGAGGCCGGGGTTGAGGGAGGCCTCCCTAGAGTCCGACGCGCGCCGGAGAGATTTTCGTCACATCAAGGCAGAGAAGCTCCGTCAGCGAATCGCCTGGCACCTACGACTGGCAGAGCGCGCGCCTCGAGGGTCGCGACACCGAGCTCTCTGGGCCAGTGCGGTTGACCACTCTCGACACGCTGCTCAAGCGGTGGATGCCAGACTTTGCTGAGTCTCAGCGCCAATACCCGGACATCGAGCTGCAGCTCAGCTCGGGGATCGCCACGGCGAACCTCACCCAGCGCGAGGCCGACGTGGCGGTGTGCATCGCGGAGCAGGTGCCCGAGCACCTCGTGGGGCGCGCATGGCCCGGGTGGAACATGCGATCTACGGCAGCCCCGCTCTGCTCGGCCGTTTTTGGGCGGACACCCCGCTCGGCGAGCTCCCGTGGGTGGCGTACGACCTGGCGGTGTTTCGCGGTATCGACACCTATCTCGCTCGCGCCTGGCCCCGCGCCCGGGTAGCGATGCGTGTGCGCCGCATCGACCTGCTGATGTCAGCGTTGGAGAGCGGCGTTGGGGTGGGCGTGCTGCAATGTGTCGCGCTGGGGAGCGTCCTCTCGGCTGAACTGCGCCCTGAAGACACGCCCCCATCGCCAGAGAGTCCTTGCTGCGAATGGGCTTCCGGATCACCCTGAGGACCATCGAAGCCCTCGTCACGCACCCGCGCTCCGGAGCCGCCATGCGCCGTTGTACCTGCCTGCCTCTCGCGCTCACCACAGCGCTGGTCCTCGCGGCGTGCGAGGGTGCGCCGCCCAACGAAGGCGGCACCGGCGACGCGAGTCAGAGTTCGTCCGTCGAGGACGCCACTGTTACCGACGGCGGGGTCGACGCCGGTGCGCCAGACACAGGCGCACCAGACACAGGCGCACCAGACACAGGCGCACCAGACACAGGCGCACCAGACACAGGCGCACCAGACACAGGCGCACCAGACACAGGCGCACCAGACACGAGCACGTCCGACGCGGGCAGCAGCAGCGGCTGCACCCTCCCGCCCATCGCGACGTACACCAAAAACCCCCACGTCAACCGCGTCAGCAAGCTCCAGCTGCTCGGCGAGAAGGTCGGCTGCGACCTCGACAAGGACGGCGTCCCGGACAACGTCGCCGGCAAGATCGTCGGTGTCTACAACGCCGCCAACGACGCCATCAAGGACAACCTCGACGACGGCAGCCTTGTGGTGCTGCTGCGCCCGACCGACTGGCAGACCCAGGGCAACGTCTTCGACATCGAGGTGCTGTCTGGCGAGGTCGACACGTCCAAGGGAGCTTGCGTGCCGGGAGGCGCCAAGGCCTGCGACTACCTCGTCAACACGTCCAGCTTTGACCAGCTCTATTCGAAAGCTGGTCTATGTCCACCGCTGGTGACCTTCACCCCCGCCACCGTGAACACCGACCAGCTCGAGGCAGGCGGCACCAACCAGGTCTTCAGCCTGCCGCTGCCGGTGGTGGGCATCGCGCTCGTGCTCAAGATCTCGCAGGCCCAGATCACGGGCACAGTCACCGATACCACGTCGTGGAATTCCACGAAGAAGGCCATGCTGTGTGGGGTGATCACCAAGTACGACCTCGACAAAGCTGTGGAAGCGCTACCAGACAACGTGCTCAAGGAGACGGGCTTCGACAAGGCCACGATCAAGTCGCTCATCGGTGAGGTGCTCAAGCCCGACATCGACACCACGGGGAACAACGACCCGAACGCCATCTCCATCGCGCTAGGGCTGGAGACCGTGGCCGCCAAGGTGACAGGCTACAACTAGATGACCTCGCCAGGAATCTTACACCGGAAATGTTGCGCAATGGATCCCCAGAGATCACTGTCTCCGTCCAACGCGGAGGTGGTATAAATAAACAACAAAACAATTCAGATTTCGGTGTCTGACCGGCAGCGAGCGGTGCTGGAGCGATGGGTCCGTAGCCGGGCGGACACGCCGTACCGTCTGGTCGAACGTGCCCGCATGGTCCTGCTCGCGGCCGAAGGCATGAGCA
>JAUIAC010000780.1 GCA_030425545.1 bacterium
CCTGCTTGTAGGTGAACGTGAACGTGTGGGTCGCGGCCTTGGGCTCGTCGAGCTTGACCGGCGCGCGGGCCTCGAGCCACGTGAGGTCCGTGCGCGCGGCGATGACCAGCAGCGGCGAGCCGGCGACCGGCTCCAGTGACGTGATGGGCTGTCCCTTGCCGTCGACGGGCGTGACCCGCATGCGAGCGGCCTTGCCCTGCTCTGGCAACGCGAAGTCATCGCTGCCGACCAGCGAGAAGTGCAGCGCGACCGAGTCTTCGCGCTTCGCTGGCGCGGGCTTCTGGGCCACAGGCTTGGGCGCTGCAGTCACCCCAGCCCCGCCCTTTTGGGGCCCGGGCGCCTTGGCCGCGCTCCCAGGAGCGCCGCCCGCCGGCCCCTTGTCGAGGGCTGCCGCGGCGCCCGCTCCGGGCTTGGCCGTCTGGGCTCCCGGAGCCTCGGCCTTGGCGCCGGCGGCGCGTTTGGCTCCAGCGCCGGGCGCCACCCGCACATGTGGCTGCTCGCTGCCCTTGCTGCACCCGAGCGCGGCGGCGCTCGCGACCAGACAGGCCGCCAACGCCAGCCGATGCCGCGCAGCGGCGGAGGGCCAGCACGCGAAGGGGCCAACCGACCGCCGCAGCGACAGGGGCTGTGGACGGTGGGACGGTGAACGGGAGCGCGTGCTGTAGCGGGTTGAGCGGGGCATGGGACCTCCTTGGGCCGCGCAGCATAGCAGCGCTTGGCCGCCGCTCCACACCCCCGCCGCGCCTCTGCGCCACGCGCCGCGCTGCGCATCGAGATCGACGCCGCCGGACGACCGAGGCGAGGCGACGCCGCGACGGTGAATACAGGCGTGACGGCGTCCGTTGGCCCGTGTTATTGGCGGACACACGCATCAACGCGCCCGCGGCCCGCCATCTCGGCGAGCGCCCTAGCACCGCCAGAGGAGCGCCCAATGACCTTCCCATCTCGCACTCTCACCCTCGTCGCGACGCTGGCGCTCTTCGCCAGCGCCTGCTCGACCGCCTCCGGAACCGGCGGTGGCGTCGTGGACGCCAGCGGCAGCGACGGCAGCGCTGGCGGCGCCGACACGGGCAGCGGCAGCACCACCGGTGACAACACCCGCAACAAGGCCTCGGTCACCGCCAAGGACGACGCGGGCGCGACGACGCAGGTGGACAATGACAAGCCCGCGGCCAAGGGGGACGCCGACCAGAAGATCCTGGGCGCGGCCGGCTCCGGACCGGTGCTCTCGCTCTTCGTCTCAGACGCCAAGGGTAACGTCATCTTCGTCAGCATCGACACCAAGAAGCACCCGCTCCCCGCCACGGGCATCCCGGTCGGCGAGCCCAACAGCGACGCGTGGGTGACGTACACCAGCGGCGGCGCCGTGCTCAACAGCAAGGACACCGGCACCATCGACGTCGACACGTGCCCGAAGAAGGACGGCGTCGCTGTGGTCGGCAAGCTCAACGGTGTGGTGGTCCTCAACGAGGCGCCCATCGGCCCCAAGTCGGTGACGCTCACCGGCACGTTCAACCTGGTGTACTTCGGCGGCGCCGGCGCGCTCGAGTGCAAGCCCGAGGGCGGCTCGAGCAGCGGCGGCTCGAGCAGCGGCGGCGGCACGGTCGACACCGGTCCCTTCAAGAAGCCGGCCGCCTCGTCCTGCGACGCCAACCCCTGCGACGGCGGCACCAACTCCAAGCGCAACTGCTGCCCGTGGGTGCCCTGCCTGAGCTCGTGCTGGAACGACTGCGTGACCAAGGCGCAGACGTGCTTTCAGAGCTGCGGCTTCGACTTCGAGTGCCCGCAGAAGTGCACGGCGGAGGTGTTCGTGTGCCAGGCCAAGTGCCCGGTCACGTGCGAGGTCGGCGCCGCCTGCAGCGACGCCATCGGCAAGCTGAACAAGTGCGAGGAGACCCACGCCAACGCGTGCACCAACGAGGACTCGGAGAAGCAGGACGCGTGCGTCTTCGACAAGTGCTGCGCCGAGGTCAAGGCGGCATTCTAGCCGTCGCCTGAGGGGCGACGTCTAGCAGACTGCGGCGAAATTGATTGTCGCCGCAATCTGCTAGCTTTTCTGTCTCTTGTGGGAGCAAGCCCCCTGAGGCGCAGCCGAAGGAAACGGGCGCGGTAGACGCTGAATTGCCTGGTCGCGACAGCGAACTGGCACGACACCTACGAGCGCCCC
>JAUIAC010000131.1 GCA_030425545.1 bacterium
CGGCCGATCTGGCCTTCGTCGTCGCTGGCGGAGACGTGCTGGGCGGGGACCAGCTCGGCAACCTGAACCTGAGCCTGCGCGGGGTGCGCGCGCGCGAGCTGGCGGTGGCGGACGCCCTGGACGATGTGCCGACCGTGTGGCTGCCCGGCGGGGGCTATCACCGTGACGCGTGGCGGGCGCTCACTGGCGTGGGCCTCGCGGTGTCGCTGCGCTCCTCGTGGCCGATCCCCGCTCGCTACGATCCGCTGCGCACCCGCTACGCGCGCATCGCGTCGCGGCTCCACGTCCCCCGACGCGAGGAAGAGGAGCCCTGGATCACCGAGGCAGACCTCGGTGGCACCTTGGGCCTCGGCGCCGCGGAGCCGCTTCGCCTACTGGACCGCTACACCGCCGAAGCCATCGAGCAGTCGCTGCACACCTACGGCTTGCTGGCCGTGCTGCGACGCCTGGGGTACCGCGACTTTCGCGTTGAGCTGGGGCGGAGCGACGCCGGAGACCGGATGCGGCTCGTGGGCCGGGCCGGCGGTCGCGACTTTGAGCTCGTCGGCATGGTGCTCGACCGGCTGCATCACGCGGGCCGGTCGCTGCTCTTCGTCAACTGGCTGACCCTGCGCCACCCGCGCGCCGGCTTCACCGCGTCGCGGCCACGGCTCCCAGGCCAGGAGGTGCCCGGCCTGGGGCTGGCGCGGGAAGCCGGAGAGCTGCTCGGGCAGATGGCGCGGCGCCTCGGGCTCGCGGGCGTCGCCTTTCGTCCCGCTGCGATGCACGTCGCGTTCTCGGCGCGGCGCGACTTCTCGTTCGCCGACCCGGCGCGACAAGGTCGCTTTGAGGCGCTGCTGCGAGACACGGCGCACCTGCCGCTCATCGACGCCACGCGGGCCGTGGCCGAGGGCCGCGTGGCGCTCAACGGCGCCCGCTACGCGTGGGAGCCAGACGTCATGGTCCACTTCCTGGAGCGGGCTCACCGGCCCCCGGCGTCGGAGGTCGCCCAGGAGCGGGAGCGTTGCCGCTTCGTCGTCCACCCGGACGCGCTGCCTGAGCCGTGAGGCGGAGCCCGCGGCGCCCCCTACGCGCTCGGCCGGGCGTGAGCGGGCAGTCGCAGGGCGGTGCCGTAGGCCAACACCTCGACCCCAGACGTCCCTTTGCCGTTGCTCATCGTGCTCGCGAGGCGCGCGCTGTCGACGCGCACGTTCACCACCACGTGGAACCCGCGCTGGAGCGCCTGCTCCTGCATGCGCAACACAGCCTCACGGCGGCCGCGGTCGAGCACGCTCTCGAACCCGGCGATGCGTCCTCCGACGAGCCCACGCAGGCCCGCGACGAAGCGCTTGTAGTAGTCGATGGACACGACCACCGACCCGCTCACGAGCTCCGAGGCTTGGGCGTCGCGCACCCACGCGGCGTGTGGCACGGGGAGCGCCGCCACATGGCGCATGCGCGTCTCGCGCACCTCGAGCTCCGACAGATGTCGCGACTCGCGCACGCGCCCGACGACGAAGCCCAGCGTCAGCATGACGACGAAGAGCCCCAGCTGAATCAAGACGCCCATGGTCTACTCCACGCGCACCGCGGTGCCGTAGGCGAAGAGCTCCGCGGCACCCTGGGCGACCGACGACGTGGCGAAGCGCACGTTCACCACCGCGTTGGCGCCCAGCCCAGCGGCCTCGGCCTTCATGCGCTCGACCGCGTCCTGCCGACTCTCGTTCAGCAGCTCTGTGTACCCGGTCAGCTCGCCGCCCACGATGTTCTTCAGGCCAGCGGCGATGTCACGCCCGATGTGCTTGGCCCGCACCGTGTTGCCGGTCACGAGGCCGTAGCACGCGGTGATCTCCTTGCCCGGGATGGTCTCGGTATTGGTCAGGTACATCGCGCACACCTCCGCCGCTGGTTGCCGCCGAAACTGTAGCGCATCTGACGCGACGGGTCGGCCCTTTGCTGGACGCAGCGGCCGTCGGCGACTACCACCGAGACACAGCCACACCTGGAGTTCGCCATGCCCTCGCCCGTCCGCGCCGCCCTGATCCGCTCCCACATGCGCCACCGAGGCGCTCGTCTCGCGTTGGCGTGCGCCGCGCTCGCGCTCCTGGCGGTGGGGTGCGAGCGCAAGCCCTGCGCCCGCGACTGCGAGTGGTTCGGGCTTTGCACGGAGCGCGCCGGCGCGTGCGTCGCGGCCACGGACACGGACTGCCACGGGTCGAAGGGGTGCGAGTCCTACGGCAAGTGCAGCGCCAAGGCCGGCAAGTGCCAGCGGCTCAGCGCGGCGGACTGCAAGCGCTCAAACAAGTGCGCGTGGGCCGGCGAGTGCGGCTTCAAGGACGGAGAGTGCACCGCGCTCAGCGAGGCCGACTGCACCCGCGCGCGCTTCTGCAAAGACAAAGGGTTCTGCCGGTTGAAGAAGAAGCGCAGCGGCCTGGCGGTCTGCGTCAAGTAGGGCCACGCGACCTCGCGTCGCCGCGTCGGCGCTCGCCTACTTGAAGAGCGAGCGGACCCAGGCCGTGAAGCCGAAGCGGCCGTTCATCTTGGCGCCCGTGGCCGTGCCGGCGTTGGACTCGCCGCCCAGGCGGGCCCGCACCTTCAGCTTGCCCGACTCGCCCACGAACGAGCCGCTCGAGAACGACAGGCGCCCGCCCTTGGCCGAGCAGCCGTCGTCGGTCTTGCCGTTGCAGTCGTCGTCGAGGTTGTCGCACTTCTCCGTGACGTTGGGCGTGAACTCACCCACGCAGGTCATGTTCAACGTGCCGTCCTTGCAGAACTGGGTGCCGCCCTTGCACGCGCCGACGTCCTTGGTGCCTTCCTTGCCGCTGTAGCACGCCTGCGTCGCGGCGTTGGGCAGCTGCACGCAGCCCTTGCTCGGGTCGCAGGCGTCGTCCGTGCACAGGTTCGCGTCGTCGCACTTCTTCTGGCCCGAGCCCGCGATGCACGTCGCCTTGCCCGCCACCTCGCCGCACTTGTCGCCCTCCGTGCACGCGTTGCCGTCGTCGCAGCTGCCATCGTAGAGCGTGTTCGTGCACTTGCCCGACGCCTTCTCGCAGCCGTCCTTGGTGCACTGCTCCCCGTCGTCACAGTCCACCGCGGCGGGGTGGGTGCACTTCTTCGCCGGACCGTCGCACACGTTCTTGGTGCAGGCGTCCTTGTCGTCGCACACCAGCGACGCGTCGTCGGTGACGCCGTTGCAGTCGTTGTCCACCGCGTCGCACGTCTCCACGCCCGACTTCACCGCCGTGTCGCAGACGGCCTTCGACAGCCCCTGGCACACCACCTGGCCACCCGCGCACGCGCCGAGGCCGCAGGGCTGGCCGACGTTGATCTTCGTCGGCGTCACGCCCGCCTGCTCCCAGACGAAGTCCTCGTCCGTGGCGCCGTCACAGTCGTCGTCGTCGAGGTTGCAGGACTCCTTCTTCGGCGTCTTGGCGTCGTTGCACAGCAGCTGACCGCCGTTGGTGCACGAGGGTGTGCCGAAGCACTCGCCGATGAGCACCTTGCAGGTGCCGTCGCTGTCGTCGCACTTCTCGCCGGCCTTGCTGCAGTCGGCGTCCGCCTTGCACGCCGTCTTCGAGCCCGCGCTGTCGAAGGCGCGCTTGCTGCACTTGTAGTCCTTGGGGAGGTTGTCCGTGACGCCGTCGCAGTCGTCGTCCTTGGCGTTGCACTCCTCGGACGTCGCCGCCGGCGCGTCGCAGTCGGTCAGGCCGTTCTGCGTGCAGGTGCGGGTGCCCTCGCAGGTGCCCTCGCCGTTGGTGCTCGAGCACGTGGTGGTCAAGCCCTTGTCCACCGACCAGGGCGAGCACTCGCACTTGGGCGCGGCGAGGCACTTGCCGTCCTTGCCGCACTGCTCGCCCTTGTCGCACTCGGTGTCGTCCTTGCACGCCTTGGCGCTGCCACCCGCGGGCTGCAGCTTGCACTGCTTGGTCTTGCCGCCGTTCTCCTCGCAGGCGTAGCCCTTGGGGCAGTCGGCGTCGGCCTTGCACGGCGCGCCGCAGAACTTGCCCTCGGCGCCGTAGTCGACGCACGCCGCGTCGACGCCGTTGACCGTGCAGTCGCCGTCCTTCTCGCAGGGAGAGCACAGGCTGAGCTGGGTCGACACGCAGGCGAAGTAGGCGTCGCTGCCGGTCGAGACGTTCTTGCAGGCGAAGCCGGACTTGCAGCTGTCGGTGCAGGGCTGCGCGCAGCGCTTGCCGCCGGGCTGCCAGATGCACACGGCGTTGTCGCAGTCGTCGTTGGTCGTGCACGGGCAGTCGGGGCCACCGGGGCAGAGCTCGTTGGTCGTGTCGGCCGCCGAGCTGGTGTCGCCAGCGCCGTCTGTGGAGCCGCCGTCGCCGCCACCCGTCGTGTCCGCGCCGCCCGCGTCCGTGGTGGTGCCGCCGCCGTCGCCGGTCTCGCCCGTGTCGGTCACGCCGCCGCCACCGCCCGTGTCGTCGCCGGAGGCGATGTCCCCGCCGGTGCCGCCAGAGGCGTCGTTGTCGACCGTGCCGGTGCCGGAGTCTTCACCACCGGGAGCCGCGTCGCCGCAGCCAGACGCGGCGCTCAGGAGCACGAGCACCGCAGCCCAAGGCAGAGCGGCGCCGATCCAACGATTCTTGACCATGTGTCGGCTCATGCTCTCACCTCTCACTTACAACCGGTGGCCGTCTCGAAGAACGACCGCTGCTGCACGCCTGGGGTCACGTCCTTACCAATCGCGACCGAAGGCAGCGACTTCACGCCCAGCTTGGCGCAGTTCTTCGGGTTCTTGGAGCAGTCGATGAAGACCAGCCCCCCGAACTTCCCAACCACCTTCAGCTGCTGAATCGTGGTCTTGCCGCGCGGGTCTCCGAAGACCCGCACGCTCTTGTCCGCCAGGCACGAGGCGAAGCGCTTGTCTCTGCGCACCGCGGCCAACTCGGTGTCCAGGTGCACACCCTTGCCCTCGAAGAAACGACGACCGTCGGCCGTGGCGTACACCACCTGCTGCAGCCGCTCCTTGCCCTCGCCCACGCTGAACGTGTAGCGCCACATGCCCGACTCGGGCTCGCCAGACAGCACGCGCACCGCCTTGCCCGTGATCATCTCGTAGAACGACACCAGCTTTTTCTGCGTGGCGAGTCCTACCGCTCGGTCCATGCTGCCGCCATCGCCTGGCGCACCGGCTACAGCGGCAGGGGGCGGAGCGGGTGGCTCCATGCGCCGCTGAATCGCGCCGGGGTCGACAGGGCGACCCGCCCGGAGATCAGCGAGCACCTTGCCGGCCTGGTCCATGGGCAGCTTGATCTCCTGCCCCGGCTGAAGACCCAGGGGAGCGCCACGATTCGCGGGGCCTGGGGCTCTAGCGGCGGGACGGCCTTGCCGAGGCGGCCTCGACTCGTCGCACGCCCACAGCGCAACGACGAGTCCAGCCAGAGCAAGATGACTACACGCGCGGTTCAAAGTCGCCTCCTGACTAGTCGCACACGAAGCGCAGGTAGAGGCGGTCGTCACTGTTCACGTCGCCGGTCATCCGAAAGCTGGCGTAGGTCTTGGTGTAGGGAGCCGACGAGTCATAGATGCCGTAATGGTTCGCGTAGCTGTAGCCGTCGGCCCGCATGCGGACGTAGTAGGACGGGTTGAAGTACGTCGAGTTGGTCGTGGAGGTGTTCGTGTTGTCGCGCTGGCCGATGTAGACATTGCAGTGCGCACGGACCCAGTTGCGGACGCGCGTGTCGATGTAGCTGGCCAGCGTGGTTGACCCGAGGTAGAGCGTGCCGCCCACGTACAGGTTCTTGTTCGCATAGATGTGGTCCGTCGCCCGAATTCGACCGTTCACGTCGAGCTCGTAGCTCGGCGACGAGTCACGAATACCGACCATGCGGTTGTTCTCGACCGTCAGCGCGTCACCCGTCGCGTTGCGGAAATGGGCGATGTACCCCGTCGTCGTGTCCGTGAGGGCCGACTTGACGTAGATGCCGTGCTGGTCGTCCGCCAGCTGCACAAGGCTGTCCGAGCCAGCCGTGTTCTGGAACGTACCCAGCCAGTTGGTCGAGCTCTTCTCGACGTCGAGCGGGTAATTCGGCGAGCTGTCGCCGATGCCGACGCTGCCGCCCACGTAGGAGTTGCCCACCACGTAGAAGCTCTTGTTGTTGTAGACCTTCACCCAGGTGGTGTCGGTCATGTAGATGCCGCCGCCGTAGGTCTGGCTGTACCAACCCGTCTGGCCCTCACTGCGGTGCCAGCCGGCGCCGTCGTCGATGACCGTCTTGCCGTCGACCTGGATGCCCTTGTCGGCCCGCACCACACCCGCGGTGACCGAGTTGCCCGTGGCGTAGGTGTTGCCGCTGACGTACAGGCGGTAGGAGGCCGACGCGTTGGCGCCGATGCCCACGTTGCCGGTGCTGTTGTTGATGTGCATGCGCTGCGTGCCAGAGGTCGTCAGGCGCAGGTCCTCGTTGTACGAGCCGATGTAGCCCGAGTCCACGCGCAGCTGCTTGTTCATGTAGATGTAGCTGCGGTCGGTGCTGATCATCGCCTTGCCCGAGTCGGAGTGCAGGTCGAGGTAGCCCGAGTTCGAACGGACGCGGGTCAGGCCGCCGCGGTAGACCGTCAGGCGCTCCTGGTAGTCACCCGAGTTCACCACGCGGTCGGTGTAGAAGGTCCGCGCCGAGTAGCCGCTGACCGTGTCGCTCGTGCCGACGGACTTCGGGTTCTGCGGCGTCCACGTGTTCTGCGCGTAGTTGTCGTCGATCTTCACGTACATCGTCGCGTTGTTGACCACCTTGACGTCGACGTAGTGGGCGCTGCTGGTACCGCCCTCGAGCACGCGCACGCGGTCGATGAGGCGCGCCGAGTAGTGGCTCGCGCTGATGAGGTTGAAGTGCATGTTGGTGGCGTCGCCGCTGGAGATGGCGACGCGGAACTGAACCTGCGACTCGCGCGAGGTGTCGTAGAGCGTGAAGGTCGCCGCGACCTCGGCCCCGCCCGACGACGCCGCGATGCGGTACCAGTTGCCGTTGACCACGCTGCCCGAGTAGGTCGCCTTCTGGTCGCCGACCTCGCTCTCACACGTGACCGTGCCGCTCGACGAGATGGCGCGGATGGCCTGACCCGCCGGGCAGCTGCTCCCGACGCGGCGCTGCACGCTGTTCACGTTGGTGTCCGAGTAGGTGATGCTGCCGTTCTTGATGTCCGAGCCCGTCAGGCTCTCGTTGGCGATGTGCCCGCCGCTGAGGGTGCTGGCCGCGACGTCCGAGCCGGTGATGCTGCCGTTCTTGATGTCCGAGCCCGTCAGCGACGAGTCCGCCACGTGGCTGCCCGTGAGCGTGCTGGACGCGACGTCCGAGCCGGTGACGCTGCCGTTCTTGATGTCCGAGCCGGTCAGGCTCTCGTTGGCCACGTCGGCGCCGCTCAGCGAGCTGTCCTTGATGTCCGAGCCCGTCAGCGACGAGTTGGCCACGTCCGCGCCGGTCAGCGTGCTGTCCTTGACCATGGCGCCCGTGACGCTGTTGGCCTGACCCTCGTTGACGAAGCGGCCGTCGAGGTAGGTGAAGTTCCCCGAGATGGTCGTGCCGCTGATGGTGATGCCCGTGCCCGCCTTGTAGGTCGTGTTGGTGTCCTTGTCGGCCACGCAGACCGCCTTGCCGGTCGAGTCGATGCCGCGCATGACCTGGCCGCTGGCGCAGGACTGGTTGCTCAGCGCGAAGTCCTTGCCGGTGGACTGGCCCTTCTGGTCAGCGATGCAGATGGGGTCGCCCGTGCTGGTGAAGCCGCGGACCACCTGGTTGGTCGGGCAGGCCTTGTTGGCCTTGGCGAAGGCCGTGTGCAGCCAGCCGTAGGACTTGAGCCAGAGCTGGCCGGCGGCGCTGATCTTCATCACCGAGTTGGCCGCGACGTCGCCGCCGTACTGGAAGACGAAGGGCGCGTTGCCGACGCCGGAGTTGTACTGGGCCTCGCCGTCGGTGCGGAAGACCATCTGCTGCTTGCCGCCGAACTGCTTGAAGTGGGCGTCGTCCCCCTTCTCCCGCAGCCAGGTGCTGTTGATGTCGTACTTGGCGTCCGCCCAGGGCGACGAGCCGTTGGCCAGCTTGTTGGCCTGCAGGTTCTTGACCTGCGCGGTGTTGAGCGCGTCCGCCGGGGCGCTCGGCGCCGCCTTCACACACACGGGCTTGCCCGCGGCGTCGATGCCCTTGACCACCAGGCCGGAGCCGCAGGTCTGGTTGCTGAGCGCGAAGTCCTTGCCCGTGGCCGCGCCCTTCTGGTCCGGAGCACACGTCGCCTTGCCGGAGGCGTCGATGCCGATGACCACCTGACCCTTCGGGCAGGCCTGGTTCGCCGTGGCGAAGTCCTTGCCGCCGTAGGTGGTGTTCGCGTCCTTGGCGCACTTGACCTTGCCGTCCGCGTCGAGGCCGGCCACGACCTCGCCCTTGGGGCAGCTCTGGCCCGCCACGGCGAAGTCCTTGCCGCTGTACTTGGTGTCGCTGTCCTTGGCGCACACGGCCTTGCCGGCGGCGTCCACGCCCGTGACGACCTCGCCCTTGCCGCAGGCCTGATCGGCCACGGCGAACTTCAGGTCCGCCTTGAGCGCGTAGGGCGCCAGCACCGAGCTCGCCAGGTGCTCCTTGGCGATGCAGCCAGTGCACTGCAGCTTGTCCGCCACGTCAGCGCGCATGGCGTAGGCGACGTGGTTGACCGGGATGCGGTCGAGCTCCGGATCCGCGTCGACCGAGATGCCGACCCAGGCGGCGTCGCCCGAGTAGAAGTCCTTGTTCGGCAGCGCAGTCTTGAGCCCGAGGGTCATGACGAAGCCGCCGGCAGCCGTCTTCACCGGCAGCACCTGCGAGAACAGGGCCTTGGCGTCGCCCTTGGCCTTGTAGAAGCTCACGGTCACGGTGTACGTGCCGTCCGGGACGGGCGAGCCGCCGCCGGTGAGGAGCTGGCCCTCCAGCGTCATGGTGTGCAAGGGCTCTGCGGCGACGTTCGTCGCAAACATGAGCGCCACTGCGGCGACTGCCACGGCGGCGAATCGCCGGATCCGCAGCACACTCTGGGTCTGGTACATGGTTTCGCTCCTTCGCATCTGACTTCCCGGCAAAAGGTGGCCCGGACTTCCGGACCGGTGGAGGGCGGGCGGACCAACCCGCTCTCTCAGCCCCGCGCGCTCGCCCCGAGTCACTCCACCCCACGCACGTCTCTGGGCCAGCGGCCCGTTCTGTGCTGAATGCTGTGTTTCGGGTTCGAAGAGGGGGGGGCGCGAGCGTAGCAAGTTCCGCGGCCCATCAACAGACTTCCCCTGTCAATTTTTTGCACCAACTCACGCATCTCCCAGAATCTATTTAAAAATTTGCAGACCCCGACGCGCCGGACGCGCCGTTGGCGCCGGAGCCACCCAGGCTCTTTCCGCCGGCGCCGCCCTGGCCCGCTGCGCCGACCACGGTCACCTTGTTCTTGGACTTGAGCGCCTTGTGTGCGGTCCCCGTCGGGTTGGCGACGAAGAGACCAAAGCTCACGCCACCGCAGCCACCGCCACCGCCGGCGCCGTGTCCGCCGTCGCCGCCGCGTCCGCCGTTGCCTCCGGCGCTGGCACACCACGCCTTGCCGCCGCCGTCGTCCGCCCCACCGAAGGCGCCGTCGCCGCCGATGCCACCGACGCCGCCCTGCCCGCCAGCGCCGCCGTCGCCGCCGTTTCCGGTCGCGATCTCATTGTCGTAGAGCGACGGGACACCCGACGCCGCGCCGGTCCAGCTGAGGAAGACGCCGAAGGATCCACCACCACCGGTCCCCGCTGTGCCGCCAGCGCCGCCGCAACCGCCGCTGCCGCCGCCGCCGCCGCTGCCGCCGAGATCCGGGTACTTGAAGAGCGTGTTCTTGGTGCACTTGCTCGAGACCTCGACCCCGCCGCCAGCGCCGCCGCCGCCCCCACCCCCACCGTGGGCGCCGGACTTGCCCGAAGAGGCCGAGGCGGGCTTCCACAGCCCCGCGACGACCGTACCAGTGGCGTTGGAGCACGCCGCACCGACGCCTCCCGACGCGCCCGACTTGCCGGCCTTGCCGTGGCCGCCCGTGGTCTCGAGAAAGGTGCCGCCCGCGACCTTGCGTGGCGGGCTGCACAACCCGCACGAGGCGCCGCCCTCCCAGATGATCGAGTCGTAGCCGGACACACCGCCGGAGCCCGCGCCCGCGCCCTTGCCAGCCTTGCCGAGCTCCGTCGACTGGGTCGACTGCTTGTAGGGGCTGGACTTGGGCTGCGCGCCGTCCTCGTCGTAGTCAGGGCAGATGGAGCGCCCACCAGCGCCGCCGCTCACCGAGCTCCCACCGCAGCTGTGGCTGCCGCCGCTGCCGCCGTTGGCATAGACGCTGCTCGTACAGGTGGTTTTGCCGATGTCCTTGGCCTTGGCGCCAGCAGCGCCGTCCTTGCCCGACGCGCCGTTGGCGCCCGCTTTGCCGGGCGTGCCGTTGCCCGCGTTGCCCGCCACGACGCGGTTGTTGCGCACGATCAGCCCCGCGTCGCAGTCACGGATGTAGACGCCGTAGGTGGAGCTGCCCTTGGACTTCACGTTGGCGCCGAACACGGTGAAGCCGGCGAAGGTCGCCTTGGCCCCCGCCAGCCCGAGCGCGTTGACGGCGCCCGGCTGGGCTCCCTTGGGCGTGGTCCCCAAGACGACCGTCTGGTAGGCGACCGGGTCGCGCCACGCAAAGTCGCTGCTGTAGCCCCCGTAGACATGCACGCCCGCGGCCAGGGTCAGCGAGCCCTCGTAGACCCCGGTGGCGACATACACGTCGCGCTTGCCCGTCGACGCGGCCAGCGCGATGCCCTTGGCGACCGAGCGCACCGGCTTCGAGAGCGTCCCGGCGGCCTTGTCGTCTCCGTTCTTGGCGACGAACACGGCGGCGTCGACCTGGCCGTCCACCCCGTCGCAGTTGCGGTCGGTGCCGTCGGGGTGGTCGGTGTTGCCCTTCTTCTGGCACTCGCAGCCGTCGTTCGGGTTCTGATTGACGTCGAAGTACGTCGCCTTGCACTGCATGCCACAGAGCGCGCCCTTGGCCGACACCTGGCACACGGGGGTGGCGTTGGCGAAAGAGAGCGCGCCGCAGCCATTGCCACAGCTGCCGCAAGCCGCGGTCGTCGTGTACTGACCGGCGCCGTCGACGAAGCCCTCGTCGACCTGGCCGTCACAGTTGTTGTCCTCACCGTCGCAGACCTCCTTGGGCAACCCGCAGCCCGCCCAGCCCCCGGACTGGCAGGTCTCGATGCCGTAGCAGGTCTTTGGTCCAGCGCTGACCTTGCAGGCTCGGATGAGGCCGACCGTGGCGGACGAACACGAGCACGAGCCGCTCTTGGGGGTGCAGGCCTGGACCGGCTCGCCTCCGTCGGGCGCGGGGAGCGCGGTGCAGCTGTGGGACCCCGGGCAGCCGTCCTTGGGGCACAGGCTGGCGCAGTAGCTCTCGTCGCCGGACTTCACGCAGAGCCCGCCGAGACAGTCGAGGTCGGTGGCGCAGGACTGACACAGCTTCGAGACGTCAGGCACGCAGAGCTGCGCCGACTTGGTGCCGCCGAGGAAGACCTTGTTGCAGGTCCAGGCCGTTGGACACGCGGCCCCGTCGCCGCAGCCCTGGGTGCACACGAAGCCGCTGTAGCCCTCGATGCAGTGGCCGCTCTTGCAGTCCTGGTCACCCTTGCATGGCTTGCCGAACTCGCCGTCCCCAGCACCGTCGGGGACGGAGAAGCCGGCGTCCTTCGGACCGGTGTCGGGCGCGCCGGTGTCGGGCGCGCCGGTGTCCAGCGTGCCCGCCGTGTCGCCGCCGCTGTCGGCCGACGGCTGTGCGTCGCTGAAGAGGGCCACGTCCTGTTGCCCGCCGCCGTTGGCGTTGGCCCCGTTCCCGCCCGTCGGCGACTCGGAGCAGCCCAGAGCCAGGCCAGCGCAGCACAGCCAGGTCAGGGCCAGGCGCCGCGGGCGCGCCGAGTCAGGCGTCGCGACCCAGGGGCGCCTTTGGCGCGAGCGCGAGGCAGAAGGAACACGAAGAGCTGTAGCGGGCACCGACATGACGACTCCAAGGTGGGGTCGGGACCTTATGAATCGCGGTCTGGTCGGTCAATCTGCGCCACGGCGCCAGGCTCAATGCAGCGTGGAGAGCTTGCGTCCGACAGCGACCGCACGGCGAGCCGCGACCGCGGCCTCGCACGTGCCGGGCCAGCGCTCCGCCACGTCACCGTACAAGCGACGCGCGAGTCGGGTCGCCCCGACCTCCTCCGCTGCGCGCGCATGGAGCAACGCCGCCTCGGCGTCGTCTGGCCGCGTCGCGGACAAGAGCCGCACAGCGCGATAGAGCCCACACGGGTCCCCAGCGAGCTGAGACGCCCGCATCAGGTTGCGCAACACGCGGGTCGTCAAGTCGGCCACAGGCGTGGGCTCGAGGTACGCGTCCTCCCACGGCAGGGAGCCGCCGGAGAGGCGCTGGACGATGTCGGCGCAGTCGCGCACCGTGAGCCGTCGGCCGTTGTTGAAGGGGTCCTTGAGCACGCCATGCCTGGGATCGCCCACGCGCACGATGAAGTGCCCGGGCATGCCCACGCCGTCGACCTGCAGCCCTGCCCGGCCCGCCACGAGCATCCACACCGACGCGAGCAGGATCGGCTGGCCACGCCGCCTGGCGATGACCTCCGTGAGTCGGCTGTTGCACGCGGCGTAGTAGTTCTGACAGTCCCCGGTCAGGCCGGCGTGGTCCACGAGCACGGCCCGCAGCGCGGCGCTGCACTCGCTCGCCCGTCGGACGCCAGGCGCGCCGTCACGCCTGCGCGCGTCGGACGCGGCGCCACGGACGCGGTCGGCCCAGGCGTCGAGCGCCGACTGCGCGCGCACGACCTCGCCAGGCGAGGCACCGTCGATGGCGAAGAGCGCGCTCTCGAGGTCGGATCGGAGCATCGCGTCGGCGAGCCGTTGCGCGCGCTCGTCGTCGCGCGGCCCCCAGAGACGCTCGTCTGTGTCTGCACTTGTGTCCGCCGCCATGCGCCGCAGCCCCCGTCGACCGTGAAGTCTCACCCCCCATGAAGTAGGACAATCCGGGGCGTGGCCGCCAGCACTCGCGCACAGGGCCGCGTCAGCAAAGGGGAGTTTCCGTCTCAGCGCCAGTCGACCGCAGCCCGTTGCGGCGGAGTGAGGGGCGCGGTTACCCTCGCGCCCCGCTCGGAGAGACTCCATGAATGGACCTATCGCTCGCGCAGAACTCGAGGTCGGCCGCACGCAGTACGCTGCGATGCAGCAGCTCGTCCATCGCACGGTGGGCCTACGCCGCGGTGAGGCGAGCGCCGGCCCCTGGCGCGTACCCTACGTTCGCTGCGGGCGTGGCCCCAAGCTGCTGCTGATCCATGGCTTCGGCGACCGCAAGGGCAGCTGGTCCCCGCTGTTGCTGCTCCTGCACCGCCACTTCGACTGTGTGGCGCCGGACCTGCTCGGCTTTGGCGAGAGCCCCGCCGTCGCGTCGGAGCACATGCTCCCGCGGGAGCAGGCGCGCATGTTGGCCGGCCTGCTCGACAGCCTGGAGACCGGCGACGACACCGGCCCCGTGCACGTGGTGGGCCAGTCGATGGGCGCCATGGTCGCGGCCTACCTGGCGCTGGAGCGCGCGGAGCGGGTCGCGACCCTGACGCTGATCTCGCCGGCAGGCCCCGCAGGCCTGGCGCCAGAGCTGCAGATGGCGGTGGCCGGCGGGGACAACCCGCTGCTGGCGAAGGACTTCGCTGGGTTTGAGCGCCTGCTGAAGCTGTCAATGGCGCGGCGCCCGCCCTTCCCGCGGCCCATGCGCCGCTTCCTCGCGCATCAGTGGGCGGCTCGGCACGACGAACACACCCGCCACTGGGAGCGGCTGCTCGCGGTCACGCTGGACGAGCTGCGGCCTCCCGCGACCCCGGAGCTCCTGCCTCGGTCGCTGTTGATCTACGGCGAGCACGAGCGGGTGGTGCACACCGACAATGTCGACGTGTACCGAGACTGGTTCCCGCGGATCCGCGTGGAGCACCTCAAGGGTGTCGGGCACAACCCGCACCACGAGGCGACCAACCGGGTCGCGCGGCTCATCCGGGAGCACGCTCGCCGCTACGGGTGAGCGGGGCGCTCGCTGACCCACAACCGAGCGCCCAGCTTCGGGCCGCCACCCAGCGAGGGACCCATGCGCGGGCTCGTGTTTGACGGTACGCGTGCGCTCGTGCGCGACGACCTGCCAGAACCTGTGGTCGACGCCACGCGTACAGGCAACTCGGCCGACGCCGGACCGGAGGCGTTGATCGCGCTGCGTGTGGGCGGCGTCTGCGCCACGGACCTGGAGCTGGTGAAGGGCTACATGGACTTCAGCGGCGTGCTCGGCCACGAGTGGGTCGGAGACGTCGTCGCCGCAGACGACCCCCAGTGGCTCGGGCAGCGCGTGGTCGGCGGCATCAACGCGGCGTGTGGCCGGTGTGCCACCTGCGCGGCGGGCATGGGCAGCCACTGCCCCCATCGCACCGTGCT
>JAUIAC010000781.1 GCA_030425545.1 bacterium
CCGACGCGGACTGCACCTCGCAGGGCGAGGGCTGCGACCCGGTCGACGGGCTCTGCAAGACCCTCGTCGGCGCCTGCCCGGGCAAGGCGACCTGCGGCGCCAAGGGCGAGCTGCTCTGCGTCGACGCGAAGAAGGCGGCGGTCGAGAGCTGCAACGGCGTCGACGACAACTGCGACGGCAAGGTCGACGAGGCCTTCACCTGGACCGAGCCGGGCGGCACGACGCCCAAGGGCATCGGCGCGTCGTGCGGCCAGGGGCTCTGCGCGGGCGGCAAGGTGGGCTGCGAGACCCTGCTCAAGGCGAGCTGCACCACGGCCGACAAGGCCGGCAAGGAGCAGTGTGACGGCAAGGACAACGACTGCGACGGCCAGACCGACGACGGCGCGTGCGAGGACGGCGACGAGTGCACGCTCGACCAGTGCGACGCCGCCAGCGGCAAGTGCACCAACCCACCGGGCGCGACCTGCGACGACAACAACCCCTGCACCACCGACAGCTGCAACACCGCCACGGGCAAGTGCGAGGCGAAGTTCTACGCCGGCTCCTGCGACGATGGCGACGCGTGCACCGTGGGGGACACCTGCAAAGACGGCGCTGTGCCCACGTGTGAGTCCGGCGCGCAGGCCAAGAAGTGCGACGACGACAACGTCTGCACCGACGACAGCTGCGACAAGGCCAAGGGCTGCGTGAACCTGGCCAACGCGGTGACGCAGAGCTGCTTCGAGGGCGACAAGCAGCTCATCGGGGTCGGTGAGTGTGTCGTGGGCGTGCGCTACTGCAAGGCCGGAAAGCTGGGCTCCGAGTGCGTCGGCCAGGTGGTGCCGGCCAACAACGAGGCCTGCGACGCCAAGGACAACGACTGCGACGGCAACACCGACGAGGGCTGCGACGCGGCCGGCGCCACGGTGGGCACGTCCACGGTGTCGGCGTCGACCGGCGCGGGCAGCAAGCAGGTCTACCTGCACATCGGCGGCGACGGGCCCAGCGGCAGCGCCAAGGGTACGAAGAGCAGCGTGTGGTCGGGCTTTGTCGCCTGGCTGTCCGGTGCGCTCGGGAAATAGTGCGACGCTCGGCGCCTCCGCGTCGGGCACCTCGTTCGGGGGAGAGAACCATGTGGGTCATGAAGCGACGGTTGGGCGGTCTCGCGTGTGCAATGGCGCTGCTGCTCCTGAGCGCAGGCGCAGTCCAGGCGCAGGTGGCGGACGTCATCAACGTGCAGGGGCGGCTCGTGTCGCAGGCCGGCACGCCGGTTCCCGACGGGAACTACGGGATGACGCTGAACTTCTACAAGTCAGCCTCCGACGCCAAGGCGCTCTACACCTACGTGGCCGTGGGCGTGAAGGTCACGGGCGGCGTGTTCCACGTGCGCGTGGGCTCGAAGACGCCGCTGGCCAAGGCCGGCTTCCTCTCGGGCGACATCGGCTGGGTGGGCATCGCCGTCGGCGCCGACGCGGAGCTGCCGCGCCTGCCGCTCGACAAGGTGCCCTACGCCATTCGCGCGGACTCGGCGGACTCGGCCAAGAAGCTGGCCTGCACCGGCTGCGTGACCAAGAGCCAGCTCGACGGTGACTTCGCCGCCTCGCTCGTCGCCAAGAGCGACCTCGCCAAGGTGGCGACCACGGGCGCTTACGGTGACCTCGCGGGCGTGCCCCCCATGGTGCCGGTGGACCAGGCGTGCGGCGCGACGCAGGTCGTGGCCGGCGTGGACAAGGACGGCAAGGTCATCTGCAAGACCGACGCGGACACGACCTACGGCGGCAAGGACTTCGCCGTGTCGGACCAGAAGTGCGGCGACGGCTTTGTGGTCGCCGGCATCGACAAGGCCGGCAACACGGTGTGCGTGAAGGACGCCGACAAGGACACGACCTACAGCGGCAAGGACTTCGCCGTGTCCGATCAGGCCTGCGCCAAGGGCATGGTGGTCGCCGGCATCGGCGCGGACGGCAAGGTCGCCTGCGTCGCCGACGCCAACGAGACCTACGACGGCAAGCACTTCGCGCTCAGCGACCAGACCTGCCCCGACAACCGGATCATGGCGGGCATCAGCGCCGACGGTAAGGCCGTGTGCGTGCTGGATCAGAAGGGCCAGTCCTCCGGCAAGGACTTCGCGCTCAGCAACCAGAAGTGCCCGGCGGGCCAGGTGGTCTCGGCGGTCGACGCCAAGGG
>JAUIAC010000132.1 GCA_030425545.1 bacterium
GCATGGGCGCACCTCCGTCACGCACTCTTTACCATAGGCCAGTCGATGTCGGGCACGGGCGCTGGACCGACAGGCGGCCGGCACTGCACAGTGGGGCCGACCACGCGCCTGCTGCCCAGCGCGGCCGCGCCCCGGGAGTCGCAGTGACCCAATCGACGCCGCCCCACCCCGCGCCTGCGCCGCACCGCGCGTCCGCGAGCCAGCCGGCCGAGCCGGCTGGACAGGCGGCGTCGCGCCTCAGCGACCCCGGCCTGCGGCTCTGGCTGTGGCCCTTGGGCGCCGCGATCCTGGGCGCGGTCGCGGCACGCTCGCTCTTCGGCGTCGACCCCTCCCGCTTCCCCGACCGCTGCCTGGTGCTGGCCGGCGCCCTCGGCCTGCCGGCGCCCGTGGTGCTGCTCGGCACGCTCACGACCCCGAAACACCGGCGCACGCGCAGCTTCCTCGGCCAGCCCGCGGCGGCCATCGCCCGCGACGCCGTGGGCGCGGGCTGGCGGCTGTGTGCGGCGCTCTTGGCCGCGCCGGTCGGGTTCGCCGCCGCCGCGGCGATCGGACCGGGGCTCTCCGACGACCTCCTGCGGGCGACCGCGCTGGTCGGTACGGGCGCGGTGGGCGTCGGCCTCAGCGCGCTGCTCTTGATCCCGGGGGCCATGGTGACCATCGCGCGGGGCACGCCGGACGCCTGGCGCCGCGCTGCAGGCCTGGGCTTCGGACCACCGGAGGTGGCGCCGCTGCTCTACGCGCCAGCGCTCGCCTTTCTGCTGGGGCTGACCCCGGTGGCCCTCCTGTCGGCGCTGTGGGGCGCGTCGCCCGCGCTCCTGCCCCCGGAGCGCGCCCTCGCCGCCGGTGCGGTGATCTTGATCTCCCTGGCGCTCACCGCGCGGCGGCGCGCCGCCGCGCTCGCGCCGGAGGCCCACGGCGCGCTGCTCACCATCGGCCAAGCCCACGCGACGCCCTTCACGCTGGGCGAAGAGGCGCCTGAGCCGCCGGGCTGGCTCACCGACGAGGGCGTCACGGCGCGCTTCTTGGGGCGCGCGTGGGTGCGCCGCTACCCGGCGTCCCTGGCCGTCAGCGGGGTGCTCGCGCTGCTCGCGTGCGTCGGTGCGTCGACCACCCCGCTGTCCGCCGCGCTGGTGGCCCTGGCGCTGACGGCCTACGCCGGCACGCGGGGCCGAGACCTCCTCCGTGAGGGGCCCGATCTGGCGGGGGCGGCCGCCTGGCTCGGCGCGAGCTCGGCGGCCATCGATCACGCCGAGCGCCGCCTCAGCCTGCGCTTGACCCTGCCGGGCCTCGCCGTGCTCGCGCTGGGCTGGCCCACCGGGCAGTGGCTCGCAGTGGCCCTGGGCGCCGCGCTGGGCGCCTCGATCGCGGTGGCGATCGCCAGAATCCCACGCCGGTCCGTCGCGACGTGGAGCGGACGCGGCGCGCTCCTGCTCGGACTGGTCGCGAGCCTGGCGGGGGTCTGAGAGAGCACGACAGGTGTCCGCCCGCCGACGCCGTGTCGACCCGCTCGTGCGCCGCAGCCCCCTCCCCAGACGCCCGCCCGGGGGGCCCGCTTCCGCGCGTCGACAGGCCCTGCGGCCGTTGTTGCCGGACAGACGTCGTGGCACCCTCCGCCGCCCATGCAGACCCCGCTCGCCGCACGACAGCTGTTCAAGTCTTGGCTCGGAAAGCCCGTCCTCAAGGGCATCGACCTCGATCTGCACGCGGGCTCGGTCACCGTGCTCTTCGGCGCCAACGGGGCTGGGAAGTCCACGCTGATCGGCCTGCTCGCCGGCGACCAACGCCCGGACCGCGGCGTGGTGAAGGTGGCGGGCCACGACCTGGCCACGGCGGCCGACGCCGGTCGCGCGGCGCTGGTGCACGTCGCCCAGTCGCCCCCGCTGGCGCCCTTTCTCTCCACCCTCGAGCACGCCGACGCGATGATCGGCTGGCGCGGCCTGCCGGCGGACGACACGCGCGCGCTGGTGCAGCGTCACGCGGCGGCCTTGGGCCTGGACCGCGCGCTGGAGCGACCGACACGGGTGCTCTCGGGCGGCATGCGGCAGAAGGCGGCGCTGTGCCTCGGGCTGGCCGCGCGCTCCGAGGTGCTCCTGCTCGACGAGCCCCACGCCGGTCTGGACATCCCCTCGGCGCTGGCCCTGCGCACGCTCCTTCGGGCCCGGCGGGACGAAGGGGGGGCCATCCTCATCGCCAGTCACCTCGCGGAGGCGGCCCTGGCCATCGCGGACCGTGTGCTGGTGCTGAGCGGCGGCCGGCTCGCCCTCGACCTCGACACCCATGACCTCGCCGCCCTGGACCACGACGCCCGCGCCTTCGAAGAGCGCATCCTGGCGGCCATGGACACGGGCGACGCGGTCGGCAGCGCCACCCTCTGACCCCCGAACGCCGGCCCAACGGGCGGCGTGACGCCGCCTCCCACGCGCCACGCCGGCCTCGGCCTGCCCCCAAGCCCTCCCCCCGCTGGACCCACGCGACATGACGACACCGCCCCACACCTCCGATCGATTCGCCGGCGACCGCCTCGTCGTGAGAGGCGCCCGCCAGCACAACCTCAAGGGCGTCGACCTGACGCTGCCCAAGGGCAAGCTGATCGTCTTTTGCGGGGTCAGCGGCTCCGGCAAGTCGTCGCTCGCCTTCGACACCCTCTACGCCGAGGGCCAGCGTCGCTACGTCGAGAGCCTCTCGGCCTACGCGCGCCAGTTCCTGGGTCAGATGGACAAGCCGGTCTACGACCACATCCGCGGGCTCTCGCCCACCATCGCCATCGACCAGAAGACCACCGGCAGCAACCCGCGCTCGACGGTGGGCACGATCACCGAGATCTACGACTACCTGCGCGTGCTCTTCGCCCGCGCGGGTCGGCAACATTGCTACTCGTGCGGCGACCCGGTGGGCACCCAAGACCCGGCCCAGATCGTCGACGACCTCCTGTCGCTGCCCGAGGGCACCCGGCTGCTGGTGCTGGCGCCGGTGGCACGCGGACGCAAGGGCACCTTCCAGGACACCTTCGGCGACGCCATCAAGCGCGGATTCCTGCGGGCGCGGGTCGACGGTGAGGTGGTCCGCCTGACCCCAGAGCTGAGCCTGGACAAGAAGCGCAAGCACGACGTGGACCTCGTGGTCGACCGCGCGGTGGTCCGGGAGCGCGACAAGCTCCGGCTCACCGACAGCGTCGAGACGGCCCTCAAGGAAGGCGCGGGCCAGTGCGGCGTGTTCGTGGTCCCCAAGGCCGATCCATCGCCCGACGAGGACCTGCCCTTCACCGAGAAGACCTACTCCGAGGCGCTCTTCTGCGACCGCTGCGACATCAGCTTTCCGCCGCTGACCCCGCAGCGCTTCTCGTTCAACACGCCGCTGGGCGCATGCGGCACGTGCAACGGGCTCGGCATCGCGCTCAAGGCCGATCCAGAGCGGGTCATCCCGGACGGGACGGTCACGGTGCGCGACGGCGCCATCGCGCCCTGGGCCAAGCAGGTCGAGAACAACTCGTGGACCCGTCGGCTGCTCGAGGCCCTCGAACGCGACTACAAGGTCGACCTCGACACCCCCTGGCAGGACCTCAGCGAGCGCGACCGCAAGATCCTGCTCTTCGGCGCCGACAAGAAGGTCAAGGTCAAGCTCGACGGCAAGAACGGCAAGGGCGAGTGGGCCATGCGCTTCGAGGGTGCGCTGAGCCAGATCGAGCGCCGCTGGAAGGAGACCGCCAGCGCGCAGATGCGCGAGTACTACCGGAGCTACTTCGTGGAGCGCATCTGCCCGGACTGCAACGGCGACCGAGTGCGCAAGGAGAGCGCCGCGGTGCGGCTCGCGGGCGAGCGCCTGCCGACCCTGGTCTCCCTGCCGGTCAGCGAGCTCGTGACCTGGTTCGACGACATCCAGCTGAGCGGCAACGAGGCGCAGATCGCTGAAGAGCTGGTCAAGGAGATCCGCGCGCGGCTCGGTTTCCTCGCCGACGTGGGGCTGGGCTACCTCAACCTGGGGCGCGCGGGACAGACCCTGTCCGGGGGCGAGTCGCAGCGCATCCGTCTGGCGTCGCAGGTGGGCTGCGAGCTCACGGGGGTGCTCTACATCCTCGACGAGCCCTCCATCGGCCTGCACCCAAGGGACACGACGCGCCTCCTGGGCACGCTGGCGCACCTCCGCGACATCGGCAACACCGTGCTGGTGGTCGAACATGACGAGGAGACCATCCGCGCCGCAGACCACATCGTCGACTTCGGGCCAGGCGCAGGCGTGCGGGGTGGCGAGGTGGTGGCCGAGGGCGACTATCAGGCGATCATGGCCAGCCCAAGGTCCCTGACGGGCGACTGGCTCGCGGGCCGCCGCGCCATGCCCAAGCGCGACTCGCGTCGCCCGCCCCAAGGCTGGATTCGGCTCAAGGGCGCCCGGGCCAACAACCTGCAGGGGGTCGACGTCGCCCTCCCGACCGGCTGCTTCACCGTGGTCAGCGGCGTCAGTGGCGCGGGCAAGAGCTCTCTCATCTCCGGCACCCTGCTGCCTGCGCTGGCCAAGGCGCTCCACGGATCGGAGCGCAAGATCGGCGCCCACGACAGCATCGAGGGGCTCGACGCCATCGACAAGGTCATCGAGGTCGACCAGCGCCCCATCGGCCGCACCCCGCGCTCCAACCCGGCGACCTACACCAAGGTCTGGGACCGCATTCGCGCGGTGTTCGCGGGGCTGCCCGACGCCAAGGTCGCGGGCTACACCGCCGGCCGCTTCAGCTTCAACGTCAAGGGTGGGCGCTGCGAGAACTGCAAGGGCGACGGCGTGTTGAAGATCGAGATGCACTTCCTCGCCGACGTCTACGTGCCGTGCGAGGTGTGCGGCGGCAAGCGCTTCAACGAGGCCACGCTCCAGGTCCGTTACAAGGGCCGCAACATCGCCGACGTGCTCGCCACGAGCATCGACGAGGCGGTCGAGCTCTTCCGCAACCACAAGTCGATCTACCGGGTGTTGCACACGCTCCAACGGGTCGGGCTGGGCTACCTCAGCCTCGGCCAGACCGCGCCCACGCTCTCAGGCGGCGAGGCGCAGCGGGTGAAGCTGGCGAAGGAGCTGGCGCGAGCGGACAAGGGCCACACCCTCTACGTGCTCGACGAGCCCACCACCGGGCTGCACTTCGAGGACACGCGGCGCCTGCTGATCGTGCTGCAAGAGCTGTGCGGCCGGGGCAACTCGGTGCTCGTGGTAGAGCACAACCTGGAGCTGATCCGCGCCGCCGACCACGTCATCGACCTGGGTCCGGAGGGCGGCGACGGCGGTGGGCTGGTGGTCGTGGCGGGCACGCCGGAAGACGTCGAGGCCTGCGAGGCCAGCCACACCGGCGCGGCCTTGCGGCAGGCCCGCGCGGCAGAGGCCGTGAGCGCCTGAGCGCCCGAGCGCCTGAGCGCCTGAGCGGCCGCGGAAGGCCCTGTCAGCGGCGTCGCCTGGCGGCGGCCCAGCTCGCCCCCCCCCCAACTCACCACCCGGCCAAAATCGAGCGCGGCCGGCTCAGCGAATCGCTGAGCCGGCCGCGGCTTCGTTCGGGCGCTGAGCGCTTACTTGCGGCGGGCGCGGACCTTGGCGCGACGCTTGGCCTTGGCGGCCTTGGCCTTGGCGGCGGCGGCGGCGGCCTTGGCCGAGCTCACCTCCCAGTCCTTGGTCTGGCGGTGCAGGTCCACGAGCCGCCAGGGGCTGTAGCCCTCGAGCTTGGCGCGGAAGCCCTCGTCCGGGGTGCCCTTGGGGAAGCGCAGGGCGACGATCGCCTCGATGAGGCCGTCCTTGCTGCCGAAGTTCCCCACCATGCGCTTCGCGGCGCGGTGGTGCTTCACCAGGCGGGTGTTGCTCACCTGCAGCAGCTTGCTGCGCAGCTCGTCGCCGCTCTCACCCATGAGGCCCATGAGCTCGTCGACGAGGGCGCGCTTGCCGCCGAAGGCCGACGAGACGCGCTGCTTGGGTGTGGGGGGGTTGACCTGGCTGGTCCCCTTCTTGCTGTTGGCCATGAGGCCCTCCTCTCGTCCGGCGGTGCCGGCGTTGACGTAGCGCCAGCGCTCCCTGAGGCGCGCCGGTCGTGCGATGGCCGGTGGAGACCGGCCGTACCCGACAACCCATGTGTCGGGCGGGGCGGGCGAATACCCCACAGCGTCCGAGAATGCAAGGGTTCAGCGGCCTTCGTGTCCGCTGCGACGTGGTCTGAGCGCCCTCTGACCCTAGCGGCGCCGCGTCGCCGACGCGCGCGACTTGCCCAGCGCGCCGTCCGGGCCCGCGAGCCGCTCGGGGCGCTCCTTGGCCGTCGGCGGCAGCTCCACCGGCATCGCCGCGTCTTTGCGGCCCTGGGCCTTCAGCTGCGCGATCTCGTTCCGCAGCGCCGCCGCGCGGTCCCGCGCGAGCGTGCCCGGCTCGCCCGCAGGCCACCGGCGCGCGATCTCCTTGCGCAGCTCCAGCTCGCGTTGGCGCCACTTCACCGCGCCGTAGGCGTCGGCCAGCGCCCGGTAGGCGGTGAGGGTGTGTCCCCGGACCGGGAACTCCCGCAGCAGCGCGTGGCTGCGAAAGATGACACCCATGGGCTTCTTGCGCCCGATGTAGAAGCGGACCACGTAGCGATGCTGGGCCATCTGCAGGGCGATGCAGCGGTCGCGCATCGCCTGGACGCGCGGCACGAAGTCCGAGGTCGGATAGCGCCGGATGAAGGCCTCGAGGTGATAGCGCGCCCGCTCCACGGTGCTCAGGTCCATCTCGTGGACCGGCGGCAGCAGCCAGAAGTCGGTGGGCACCAGCCTGAACTGGCTCTCAGCGATGCGAAAGCGCGCGTAGGGCACGTTGTCGGACCCTTCGTGCCGCTGCACGTAGCTGCGGTAGACCTGCGTCGCCTCCTCGAACTTGTTCTGCGCATACAGCGCGTCGGCGAGGCGCAAGCGAGCCAAGGTCGTCGCGCCCAGGTAGGCCGGCATCTTCACGACCTGCGTGAACGACTGCTGGGCTTCGAGGAAGTTGGCCGACGACATGCTGCGGAGGCCGTCCACGTAGGCGGCTTCGGCTTTGTCTTTCGGTTTCACGGTCGATTTCTGGGGGGCGGCGCAGGCGACGGTCAGGACCGCCAGGAGCGCGACGAGCGCGTGTCTCACAACACCCCCGTGACGACGAGCGCCGCGACGACACCACCCACGACGAGGACCGCCGCTGCGATGGCGAGGACCGGTGGGCCCTCCTTCTTCTTCAGCGCGACCTTCTCCGGTCGAGGTCGCTCACCGGAAGCTCTGCGGCTGCCGCCCAGGTCCGACGCTGCTGGCACCGCGCTGCTCGACCCGCGCGCTGCGGGGACCGCGCTGCTCGACGCCCGGTGCGTCCCTTGGGTCGCGGGGGCGCTCGATGCGGCAGCCAGGTCGGTGCTCGAGGCGCGGCGCACCGCGCTGCTGGAGCTGGCCGAGGCCGACCCCAGCTCCGCGCTCGCGAAGGGATCGGGGCCGTCGTCGCGGCCTGCGAGCGCGCTGCTGAGCGCGTCCGCGATGTGGTCGTCCTCGTCGAGGGTGTCGCTCAGCGCGCCGCTGAGCGGGTCTCCCTCCTCGGGTGCGGCAGGGTCACCGAAGTCGAGGTCCGGCGCGATCTGCAGCTGGGCCTGCGCGGTCGCGATCGCGTCCACCTGGGCGATGTCGTCCATGGCGGAGCGATGCCCCCCGCGCTGCGGCAGGATCTTGACGCCGCCAGCCACGTCCCACGACTGCCGGCCGCTGAGCCCGTCCCGCGCGGCGGCGAGGAAGGGCGCAAAGGGCCGCCACTGGCTGCCGTCGGTCGAGATCTCCATGACCTCGGGATCCTTGTTGCTCGCCCACCCCATCAGCGCGTCGAGGCTGTGGAAGTTGTAGGTCAGCCCAGGGGGCGCCTTCAGCTTCCACTCCTGCGGCTCGTCGAGCGCCGGCACGACGTGCTCACCGGTGTCCGCGTTCACCGACACCGGCAGCTCGTCGTCGTCTCCAAAGGGATCGGCGCCAAAGTCACCCGTGTCCGTGAGTGAGAGGGGGCCGTCGCCGAAGTCACCCGTGTCCGAGAGCGAGAAGTCGTCGGCCGCCGCGAGCTGGGCCGCCACCGCGTCGACGTCCACGTCCGGGTCGGTGAGCTCGTTCATCGCGGTGATGTCGAACTCGTCCCCCACGGTGACCGAAGCCGAGAGCTGGGGGCTCCCCTGCACGGCGACCGCTGGAGCCGACACCGTGCCGACGGCGTCCAGCGTCGGAGCGAAGGCGTCCATGAAGTCTTCCGCCGCGGCGGCGACGTCTGAGGTGCGCGCGCTGTCCGCGGCGGTGCTGGCGGCCTCGGCGGCGTAGGCCGCGGTCTGCCGCCCATCGTCCGACGAGGCGGTCCGCGGCTGCGCGCTCGGACCGGCCACCGCTGCGGGGGCGGACACGGCGGCGGGCGCAGCCACCGCACCTTCGGCGACCGCCGCGGTCTTGGTGGTCTGAGCGATGCTGCGCACGTCGACCGACGCGGTGGTCGCGTCGACCAGCTCCGCCTGCGCAGCGGCGGGCGCACGGGCGACCTGCTCCGTCGCGTCCGCTGGCGCGGCGGCGGGTGGCGCATCGGCATCGTCCACCGGCTCAAACGACGACGACATCGTGTCGAGCCCGCTGGCCGGCGCCGCGCGCACCGCGTCGGTGACGTTGCGGGCCGACGGCTGCACATGGCCGCAGTGAGGGCAGCGGATCTTGCCCGCGCCCGCGTCGACGCCTGCGTCGCTGTTGCTGAACGAACTCCAGCACTTGCCGCAGACAAATTCGGTTACGTCAGTGATGGGACGGGCGTCGGACACCGGGGCTCCTGGAGCGCCTCGAGCAGGAGGAGGCCTCGGGCGGTGTGGATGGCCCAACCGCGGCGACTCCGGGCAGGCGCGGAGCCTAGCAGCGGGCTCGGACCCGGGTCAATCGGCTCCAGTGTCGCGAGCAGGCCGCGCTTTTCTCCGCCCCGCCGGGCAGGCTTCGCCTCAGCGCGGCGTCGCGTCCGCCTGGTCGAGCCAGCGCCACACCGCGTCGTGGACGCGCGGCCGCAAGGCGCGGATGCCGTCGCGTGGGACGCGGCTCGGGTGGACGCGGTTGGTCAGCAGCACCACGGCCGCGTCCCGCTCGGGGTCGATCCACACGCTGGTGCCGGTGAAGCCGAGGTGACCGAAGGCTCGGCGCGACGCCCGGTCACCGGCGCTCGACCCGACGCGCGAGGGGGTGTCCCAGCCCAGACGCCACGTGGTGTTGGGGGCGGCCGCCGAGCGCACCCACCGCTGCACCAGGCGCGCGGAGAGAAAGGGCTCGCCGCCGTCCGCGTCCGTGTCGCCGCGGGCGGCGCGCAGCCAGACCCGCGCCCAGGTCAACACGTCGCCTACCGGGGCGAAGAGGCCCGCGTGACCGGCCACGCCGCCGAGCCCGGCACAGTTGTCGTCGTGGACGACACCCTGCAGCGGCGCGCCGTCCTCGCAGCGCGGTGGCCAGATCTCCGTCGCGACCACAGCGGCAGCGCCCCCGCCCGTCGATCCGGTGGGCGATGCGTCAGACGCCGCTCCATCAAGGGGTCGAAAGTCGCTGCGCGAGAGCCCCAGCGGTGCCGCGATCTCGGCCTGAAAGCGGGCGCGCAGTGAGGTGCCAGCCAGGGCCTCGAGGGCCCAGCCCAGGGCCAGGAAGCCGAGATCGCTGTAGACCGCCGCGCTCCCCGGAGGGCGCGCCAGGGGACGGGACAGCACCGCTCGGCGAATCGCCGCCTGTCGCCGCGCCCCGTCCAACCCCTCGGTGTCGGCGAAGAAGTCGTGCCACGCCTCCGCGCCGGAGCCGTGGCCGAGCAGCAGGCGCAGTGACTGGCTCCCCAGCGCGCTGGGCGCCGCGTCGGGCAACACCTGCGCCAGCGGCGTGTCCAGCCGCAGGGCGCCCGCCGCAACCTCCCGCGCCAGCAGGGTGGAGGTGACCATCGGCTTGGTCAGCGACGCCAGATCGAAGGGCGTGTGTTCGTGGATCGAGGCCCCGTCGACCCGCTGAGCGGGGCGGCCCACCCACTGCACCGTGCGCCCGAGCCACAGCGCCCCCCGCCGACCGTCGCTGCGGACGACGCCCAGGGCGATCGCGCTGCCGACGTCGGCGTGGAGCGCATCGGTCAACGTCGACCCCACAGCGTGGGCCAGGGCCGGAGCCAAGGGCCCGGACTGAGCGAGCGCAGACGTGGGCGCGGTCACGGCGCGGTCCGTGCGACCCACGCGCTCAGCCCCTCGAGAGGCGCCAGCAGGCCCTCGTCCGCGGCCAGGAGGTAGCGGAGGCCGAGCCCCACCGGCCAGCAAGCGCTGCCGTGCCCCACGGGGACGCGGCCCACACACGGGATCGCGAGCTGCTGTGCCCACCACACCAGGCAGTCGGTGACGTCGGCCTTGCAGCCCTCGAACCGCCCCAGCGCCAGGCCCCGCAGCCCGCGCAAGGCGCCGCTCCGCACCAGCTGGGCCATCATGCGGTCCACCCGGTACGCCGGCTCGGCGATCTCTTCGATGAGCAGGATCTTCCCGGTCAGTTCGGGCTGCTCCGGCGTGCCGCAGCACGACGCGAGGAGCGCGAGGTTGCCGGCCACCAGCGCCCCCTCGGCCCGGCCGCTCACGGGGACCAGGCCGGGGTCGGCGCGCAACACGGGCAAGCTGTCGGGCTGCGCCAACCAGGCCCGCATGGCGCTCGCGGAGCCCTCGTCCAGCCGGGTCAGCTGGGTGATCACCGGGCCGTGGATGGCGACGCCGGGGGCTGGGTCCGCCTGGCGCGCGAGCAGCAGCGCGGTCGCGTCGCTGAGGCCGATCAGGGGCACGTGGCGGCGCCGAGCGTCGAAGCGCTGCCGTGGCGACCGGCGCGACGCGCGCGCGGGGTCGTCAAGGTGCGCGGCCACGGCCGAGACCGAGCCCATGGGCGCCGGCGCCGGCAAGGTCTCGGTGCGGCGATCGCTCACCTGAGCCGCCCACGCCTCCACAGCGTCCAGCGCCGTCAGCGTCCGCAGCGCACCGGTGCCCCCACGCGCGCACCACACGACGTCGACGTCTTCGACCGCGAAGGCGCCGGCGAGCGCCTGCGCCCGCGCCAGGTCGGGGCCAGCCAGGTAGGGGAGCGGCCCGGGTGCCGGCGACGCCGCCACCGACACCTGCACCCCCGCGGCCCGCAGCCACGCCAGCCCAGCCTCGAACACCGCCAGGTCGGGGACGGGCGAGCTCGGCAGCACGACGCGGGCACGTTGGATCGGGCGAGCGAGGGCAGTGACCATGGCGGCAGGGTGCCCCCACCCGCGCCACAAGTCACGACGCCCGAGGACCCTCACCATGTCGGCCACCTGCGCGGCGACGCCCTTCCCTGCCCCTGCACATCCTGCTAGGTTCCGCGCCGCTTCAGGCTGCCCGTGTCGGACCCTCTCTCGTCGACGCAGGGCGTGCCGCTGCCAGGAGGCGTTCCGCATGAGCTCCGAGTCGCACACCGCTCCGCCGGTGACTACCGATCCCGTTCAGGTCATGGCCCCCGACGGCACCGTGGTCGACCCGGACTTCCTCGCCACGATCCCTCGGGAAGACATCGTCGCGCTCTACGAGGCGATGCTGGCTCAGCGCGTCTACGACGACCGCATGATCAAGATGCAGCGGCAGGGGCGGCTCGGCTTCTACCTGGCCTGCACCGGCGAGGAGGCGTGCAGCTACGGTCCCGCCTATGCCCTCGAGCCCAAGGACTGGTTCTACCCGGCCTACCGCGAGCCGGGCGTGGCGCTGTGGCGCGGCATGCCCTTCCAGGCGTGGGTCGACAACATGGTGGGCAACTGCGACGACCCGGTGAAGGGCCGCCAGATGCCGGTCCACTGGACCGCGCGCGAGCAGAACATCGTCTCCATCTCATCGCCCGTGGGCACTCAGATCCCGCAGTGCGTGGGCAGCGCCTACGCGGCGAAGCTCCGGGGCGACGGCGGCGTGTCGATCTGCTTCTTCGGCGAAGGCACCTCGAGCGAGGGCGACTTCCACGTCGGCCTGAACTTCGCCGGCGTGTGGAAGGCGCCCGCCATCTTCTTCTGCCGCAACAACGGCTACGCCATCTCCACCCCCTACGAGAAGACCACGGCGACCGAGCACATCGCGCTGCGCGCCCACGGCTACGGCATCCGTGGCGTGGTGGTCGACGGCAACGACGTGCTCGCGGTCATCAAGGCGGTCCGCGAGGCCGCCGAGTGGGGCCGCGCGGGCAGGGGTCCGACCCTCATCGAAGCCAAGACCTACCGCATCGCGGCCCACAGCACCTCCGACGATCCCAAGGGCTATCGCACCCGCGAGGAAGAGGAGCTGTGGCTGGCCCGCTGCCCGCTCAAGCGTCTGCGTGCGTGGCTGGAGGCCGAGGGGCTCTGGGACGAAGCCAAGGAGCAGGCCTGCACCGAGGCGTCGAGCGCGCGCATCATCGCCGCCCTGACCACCGCAGAGTCCAAGCCGCACCCGGAGCTCGACACGCTCTTCAGCGAGGTCTTCGCCGACAAGCCGCCGCACCTGGTGGCGCAGCAGGCCGAGCTCGAGGCCCACCTCGCGTCCGGCACCGCCGACTACAAGTCGCGCTGACCGCCCCGCCCCTCACGCGCTCGCACGGCGAGCGACGCCCTCACGGAGACGCCTCATGGCCACCATGAACATCATCCAGGCGGTCAACAACGCCCTGCACCTCGCCATGGACGCCGAGGACGACGTGGTCCTGCTCGGCGAGGACGTCGGCAAGTTCGGCGGCGTCTTCCGCGCCACGGTCGGCCTGCAGGAGAGGTTCGGCGAGGACCGGGTCATCGACACCCCCCTCGCGGAGTCCGGCATCATCGGCGCGGCCATCGGCATGGCGCTCTACGGCGTCAAGACCATCGCGGAGATCCAGTTCTCCGACTTCATCTTCCCGGCCTACGACCAGATCGTGAACGAGCTGGCCAAGTACCGCTACCGCTCCGGCGGCGAGTACCCCTGCCCGATGGTGATTCGCACGCCCGTGGGCGGCGGCATCCGCGGCGGCCACTACCACAGCCAGTCGCCCGAGTCGGTGTTCGTGCACCACGCCGGCCTGGTGGTGGTCGCGCCGAGCAACCCCTACGACGCCAAGGGCCTGCTGCTCGCGGCGCTCGAGAGCCCCGACCCGGTCATGGTGCTGGAGCCCAAGCGCATCTACCGCGGCCCCGATCACGGCAAGAACTGGAGCGCGCACCCCAAAGGCGAGGTGCCGGAGGACTACTACACCGTGCCGATCGGCAAGGCGGCCATCGCGCGCGAGCTGACCGGCGAGGGCGTCCCCGTGACCGTGCTGACCTACGGCGCCATGGTCCACACCTGTGGCAAGGCGGCGGAGCTCGCCGCGGCTGAAGGCATCGACGTCGAGCTGGTCGACCTGCGCTCGCTGATGCCCTACGACCTCGAGGCCATCGTCGCCAGCGCCAGCAAGACCGGCCGCGTGGTCGTGGCCAACGAGGCGCCGCGGACCTGCGGCTACGCAGCCGAGATCGTGAGCCTGGTGGGCGAGCACTGCTTCGACTGGCTCGAGGCCCCCGTGACCCGGGTGACGGGCTACGACACGCCCTTCCCCTACACGCTGGAGTTCGCGTACCTGCCCGACGCAGGCCGCGTGCTGAAGGCGGTGCGCGACGTGGCGCACTACGCCTGAGCGCGGCCCCGGCCCAGCCCCCAATCCCTGCGAGCGCACGCTCGCCGCGGCGCGACGCCGCATCGGAGAGACGACATGGCCTTTGAGTTCAAGCTGCCGGACATCGGCGAGGGCGTGGTCGAGGGCGAGCTGGTCAAGTGGCTCGTCGACGAGGGCGCCGCGGTGATCGAGGACACCCCGCTCTTCGAGGTGCTGACCGACAAGGTCTCGGCTGTGATCCCCTCGCCGCGCAAGGGCGTCGTGTCCAAGCGCTACTTCGAAGAGGGCGACATCGTGCCGGTCGGCGCCGTGGTCCTCGCCATCGACGAAGACGGCGCTGGCGCAGCCCCCGCGACCCCCGCCGCCGAGCCGGCCGCCGCCGCGCCCGCAGCTGCCGCCGCCGCGCCCGCGGCTCCCGCGCCGACCTACAAGCCTGCAGCGGCCACAGCGCCCGCGCCTGCGGCGCCGCCGGCCCGCAAGCCCGGTGAGCGGGTGCGCGCGACCCCTGCGACCCGCAAGCTGGCGCGCACCTTGGGGGTCGACATCGGCGCCGTCGCGGGCACCGGCGATCACGGCCGCGTCACCAAGGAGGACGTCCAGCGGCACGCCGCCCAGGGCGCCGCTCCGGCCACGGCCGCTGCCCAGACCGCCGCGCCGCGCGCTCCGTCCAAGGGCGACGAGGTGCGCAAGATCATCGGCCTCCGGCGCCGCATCAGCGAGAACATGCGCGCGAGCCGCGCCAAGAGCGCGCACTTCACCTATGTCGACGAGATCGACTTCACCGAGATCA
>JAUIAC010000782.1 GCA_030425545.1 bacterium
CGGGCGCGTTCACGTCCACCAGGAGTCCGTGCAGCCGGCGCACGATCATCACCCCCACGTACTCTGCGGCGGTGCGGTCTTCCCACTCGCGGCGCGCCACCGCGCGCACGTCGTCGCGCAGCACCGGGGGGGCCAGGGCAGGGCGGGGACGGCGCAGTCGCTTGAGCCAGGGCAGCTCGCTGAGGTCGGTTTCGTCGAAGCTGAGCAGCACTCGCATGGGCTCTCCTGGCGGGCGGCCGCCTTGCCGCCGCTTGCGCCGCGACCCTACACTCGGCTCAGTTCCCAGCAACCCTCGGAGTTGTCATGCGCCCACGCTTCGCCGCCGCCGTCACGTCGCTCCTGGTCCTGGGGCTCGCCGCCCACGCCAGCGCCGCCGAGCCGCCGAAGGGGCCGGAGCGCGACACGCGCGTCCTCCCCGCTGGGGTCGAGTCGAAGATCGAGGCCGCCTTCGGTCGCGCCGCGCCCGGGTGGACGCTGAAGTCGGCGAAGATCGACAAGGCTGCGGTCACGGCCAAGGTCTGCACGGCGGAGGGGGCCTGCCACGACCTCACGTTGGGCGACCCCAGGCCAACCTGCGCTGGCAAGACGGTCGGCCCCTGGTGCCTCACCTGGAAGGGCGCCGCGCCTGCGAGCGCGGCGGCGCTGGAGGGCGCGCTCGCCAAGGACGCCGACGACGCCATCTGGCAGACCATCCGCGCGCGGCCGAAGCAGCCCGCTGCGGCCGCTCCGGAGTCCGGCACAGCCACGGGCGACGCGGGCGCTCAGGGGGCTGCAGGCGGGCACGAGGGCGGGGGCCAGCACGGGGGGGACCACGGCAGCGACGGTGGCCCTGGCGACGACGGCAACACCACCGTGCTGCTGGTCGTCGCGCTGCTGAGCGCGGCCGCTGCGACCTTCGCGCTCTTCCGCCTGCGCGACGACGAGGACGAGGAAGACGACGAAGGCGACGAGCCAACGCCCCCGCCCAGCGACGATCCAGGCGCCCCTTGAACCGCCCCAACGGCCGACGTCGCCCCGCCGACGCCGGGCCCCGCCGCAGCAGGTCCCGCTCAGCTGCGCTGCTCCTCGCCGCGCCACTGCTGGCCGCTCTGGCGGCATGCGGCGAGCCTGCGAGCGCCTGCGGACCAGGCTGCGGGGACGGCCTTGGGGCCGACGTGCTCGGCGCCACAGACAGCGCGCGCTTCGGCCAGCCCGTGGAAGCCGACAGCTTGGCTCCCGACACCGCGCCTTCCCCCGACACGCCGCACGCTGACGGCGCGGGCGACGCAGCCGACATCGCGGCCCCCTCCGACAGCGCGGGCGCCTCCGACGGCCCAGACGCCACCGCGACGCCTCCGCTCTGCGCGGTCACGACGAGCCAGGGGGCGACCGTCAGCGTCTCCTGTGCGCACAAGACGCTCGTCTTGGCCACCGGCTTCTTCGGGCTGGAGCTGCGCGAGGTGCACTACCAGCTACCCCAGGGCGAGGCGCCACCGGGGGGGTGGCCGGCGGCGATCCTCTTTCAGGGGTCACTCTTCAGCGGCGAGCTGGCGTGGGTCGGGCTCGCGGCGGCCCCCTTTGGCATGCTGCACCAGGTGGACACGGTTCGCCGGCTCCTGGACGCCGGATACGCAGTGATCACGCCCGAGGCGCATCTGCAGGGCGCGACCTTCTGGGACACGAACATCCCGCCCTACGCCGCGTTCTGGACCACGTCCCCCGACCACGCCTTCATGCAGTCGCTCTTCACGGCCCTGAACACCGGCAAGCTGGGGGCGGTGAACGCCGGTCGGCTCTACGCCCTCGGCATCTCCAGCGGTGGCTACATGACCAGCCGCATGGCCAAGTCGTACCCGGGCGTGTTCCGCGCACTCGCGGTGCATTCGGGGTCTTGGGCCACGTGCGCCGGGCCAGTGTGCGTGGTGCCGACGACCCTGCCGGGCGACCACCCGCCGACGCTCTTCGCCCACGGCGGCGCGGATCTGGTGGTCCCCGTGGCCACCATGCTGCCCTACCGGGACGCCCTCAAGGCCCAAGGGGTCGACACCGCGACGGTCATCGAGGCCAAGGCGGGCCACGTCTGGCTGGAGAGCGCGGGCCCGGCCATCGTCTCGTTCTTCAACGCGCACCCGTGACGGAGCCCGCCCTACGGGTACAGGCACCGGCGTCGCCGCGGCGGAG
>JAUIAC010000783.1 GCA_030425545.1 bacterium
TGCAGAAGATCAACCTCGCGCCGGTCGCGAGCCTGTGTGAGGGCAAGTCGGGCTTCGTGAAGGCGTCCAAGCCGGTGCCGGCGTGGACGCGCGGGCTGATGGCGCGGCCCATGGTCATGGCCATCCGCACCAAGAACCTCAAGGAGATGAAGGCCTACGTGGACGACATCAAGCTCATCTGCAAGTAGTTCAAGCGCACGCGGCCGCGGTCGGACCCTGCGAGGTCTGGCCGCGGCCGCTGCCGTTTTACGGTGTTTGGCCTCAGTCGAACGCGGACGTGCCGACGCCAAGCGCCGCGACTCCGGGTCCTGAGCTGGGGAAGGTCGTCGGTGCGCTCAGCCTGGCGAGACGTTGACGGCGGCGGCGCGCACGAGCTGGCTGATGACGGCACAGGCCTCGATGGTCCGCAGGCCGCTCAGGTCGATCAGCTCTTGCACGGTGCGGTCGCCGTTGACCAGCTCCCACACCGTCGCGACCTTGGACATGCGGAAGTAGCCGTCCGGCATGTTCGTGCCCTCGTCCGGGATCGACAGGACACGTGTGAACGGCCCGAAGACGTTGTGGTAGTAGTCCAGCAGACGCGCCTCGTTGTGCGACAGGAAGGACTCGATCTGCGGGGCGATGGGCGCGACCACGATGAGCCGCTCGAGGGAGACCAGCGCCCCCTCTCGGTCGCCGATCTCGAAGAGCGCGCGGACGTCCTGGTAGAGGTTGCCCGCCATGTGCGAGGGCATGATCGACTGCTTGGCGCGGATCTTCCGCCGCACCTCAGGTCCGGAGAGCACGATGGTGTCGGCGCGGGCCAGCTGCTCGGGCGCCTTGCCCTCCGCCTGGATGAACGCGTCGGCCTCGGAGTCGGCGTCCTCTTCGATGACCTCGAGCTCCGACTCGTCGATGAGCTCGTGGGTCAGGGCTTCGGGGCTGACGTCGGCGAGGATCTCGTCGAGCTCGTCGAGGGCCGTCAACAGCCCCGCCACACGCTCGTCGAGGCTCAGCGCAGCGACAGCGTCGCGCCGGGCCACAGCCCACTCGGCGCTCGCGGCGGGGGCCTGCGGATCCAGCGGCAATCCAGGCTCAATGGCGGTCAAGGGCGGCTCCTGAAGCAGGCGATTGCCTCGCGGGGTCGGGAGAGTATAGGACAGGGCGATCGACCTGCCCAGAACCCCACCGCATGTCTCTGCGTCGGGCCCCGCGCGGCCGGCGAGGCAGGGCTCGACACCCCGCGCTGCGGTCAGCACCATCGGCGCTCACGGAGGGTGGACATGGACACGGTCGAGGGCGAGCCCACAGGCGGACAGGGCGACGAGCAGCGACCGGAACGCGCGGCGGGGCCCGTGCGTGCGGCCGCGCTCACCGACACGCGGCTCGACAAGGCGGTCGCGGCGGTCTCCCCGCTCTCGCGTCGCGCTGCGGCTCGCGTCATCGGCGCGGGCGGAGTGCTGGTCGACGGGCGGCGGAGCCGCGCCCCCGGAGCGCGGGTGCAGGCTGGGCAGGCGCTCGAGATCTGGCCCGACGCCGAGCTCAGCGCGGCCTCGGTCGACGTGGTGTGGGAGTCGGACGCGCTGTGGGTGCTCGACAAGCCGGCCGGCGTGCCCACGGAGCAGGGGCGGCGCGGCGGCGACGCGCTGACCTGGCGGGTGGCCGAGGACCTCGGTGTCCCGCTGCCCGCGGCGAGCCACCGCCTGGACCTGCCCGCGTCGGGGCTGGTGGCGCTCGCGAAGTCGCTCGACGCCCGCCGGGCGCTGGACGCCGCGATCCGGCAGCGGCGGCTGGCCCGCGGCTATCTCGCCCTGGTGCGCACCTGGGTCGCCCCGAGCGCGCAGGAGATCCATGAGGCCCTCGACGTCCAAGACGGCCACGCCCACCTGGCGCCGTGGGGGCTCCCGGCGCGCACCCGCGTGATTCCGCTGGCGTTCGATGCCGCTCGCGGCGTCGCCCTGGTGGGCGTCCGGCTGGCTACGGGCCGCACCCATCAGGCGCGCGCCCACCTCGCCGCCGCGGTGGGGGCCATCGTCGGTGACCTCCGCTACGGCGACCTCACAGACGGGGCGACGCCGCCGCGCATCGCGCTCCACGCCGCGTGGATCGCCCTGGCGCACAGCCGCGGCGACACCGCGCTCGCGGGGCTGGACGTCCATCGACCGCCCGGTGCGGA
>JAUIAC010000784.1 GCA_030425545.1 bacterium
CTCTTCCTGCAGACCCGGCTGGTTGCCCTTCACCTGCACGATGTAGTCCGCCCCGGCCGCCTGGATCTCCTCGACGATGGCGCGCTGGCAGCCCATCGCGTCGATCGTCACCGTCGCTCCCCGGAGGTCCAGCGCCTTGATGAGACATGGCAGTGCTACGATCTCATTGCTCTTTTTTTCAATCGCTTCGGACCTGAGCACAACGCCTGCTTCAACCAGCCACGCACTGACCAACTGGACCGACGAGCCATCGGTGGTGCGGCTCCCGCGCTGTGCCTTGCCGTCCAACGCGACTTGGTTGCCAGCCACGCTCATTCCCTTGCTCTGCAAGAAGTAGTCGACCCAACACGTCACCAGCGACTCGACGGTCTCGGGCTTCAACGCGGCGCAGATGTTCAGCACCGTGTCGTGAGAAGGAGTGCCGTGCTTGTATTCGCCGAACTGGGAGAGCCACTCGTAGTGGTCCCATCCCCAGTCCGCGATGTCCTCGGCGTGCCGCGCCCCGGCGAGCAGCGCTCCGATGATGATGAACAACGTCTCGGACAAGTTGTGCCGCACACCCCGAGGGTCGCGCGGGTCCTCCACGAACTCCAAAAGCCTGAAAAGTTCCGCCCATCCGTCATGCTGGTGCACGCTCGCCTCCGTCTGATCACGTCGCAGGAGCCGACAGAGGATCGCGGACCAGCTGAGGCGTCAACTACATTGAAGGCCTACCGACCTTGCGATCGCCCTGGTCTTGACGGACCAGAGACGTGCAATTACGGTGACAAAGATTCGCTCAAGGTGTGTCGCCTTTTGTTTTCGGTCCTTGATCTTGGCTGCGCTTCATTGGCGCCCAACTCAGGCGCTCGGTGGAGAGCGTTCGCCAGGTGAACCGCCATAGGCGCAGTGCCGTTTGCGTGATCTGACGCATTTGTCTAGAGCCCGAACCATTGTCCTCGAACTTCAGGATGGACTCATGTCAATGACCAAAGAACTCAGCGTGCTTCGTCGTTCAACACCCATCGGATGGCTGCCGCGATCCGTTTGCGTCGCGGCCGCAGTTTGTCTGGTCGGCTGCGCTGTAGAGCCGACCTTCGACGGCGGGTCGGCAGACACAGGGGCGGGCACGGGCTCGTTCTCTGCGGGGTGTGTCTCCCACAGCGACTGCGGCGCTCAGCTCGTGTGCGTGGCGAGCGCGTGCCAGAGCGCTTTTCCGCGGACCTACGTCTTTGCCTTTGAGTCGGCGCAGATCGCCAAGTACGACGCGAACAACGAGTCCTGGGACGGCTTCGGCGGCGCGCCCGACGTCGCGGCGTCGCTCGTCGTCGACGGCAAGGTGGTCTGCACGACCAGCACAGTCCAGGACTCCTTTGACCCAGTCTGGTCGGAGTCGTGCGAGGTTGAGCTGTTCCAGACCAGCAGCGTGTCCGTGCGCATGACGGACAAAGATGTGACCGCAGACGACGTCATTGGCGACATCGTCTTGGGCACGCCGCTGTCGGACAGCGTCATCAAGGGCGGCGGTATCGCGGGTACGACGGGTGACCCGCAGCTGCTAGCCGCGGCGATTGGCGTGACGCTCAAGTAGCTCTGCAGCCCGCTCTTGTGGGCGGGTTCCGGGTCTCCTAGCGCGATCTCGGAGCGTCATGGGCGAGCGCTTGACGCTGTGCCAGCCGCCCGCCTGCCAACGACGCGTGAGCGCTGGACCGCCAAGCCGGCCATGGCGCAGACTGGAGCGCGAACCAATAGATCAGGCCCCGGCGGCCGCTCGCGCCAGGGGTAGCAAGGAGCCGCCATGCGTCTGCCGTCCTCACGATGTCCCGCCGCCATGGGAGGTGTCGTCCCACTCGCCTTCATCGTCCTGCTCGGCTGCTCCTCGGGCGCCGGGGCGGGCGGGGGCGGCGTGGGCCAAGGCTGGCTGCCCGGGGACGGTATGGGGGCGAACCTCGGCGACGGCGGCACCAGCGGGGGTAGCGACGGCGGCGCCCAGTCCGGAGCGGCCAGCGACACCGCAAACACCGCCGACGGCGCGCCGAGCACCACGGACTCCGGCGCCACCTGCACCCCCAACTGCGCCGGCCTCACCTGCGGCGACGACGGCTGCGGCGGCAGCTGTGGCAACTGTCCCCAGGGCCAGGCCTGCCTGCAAGGCGGCGTCTGCAAGCAGCTCGCC
>JAUIAC010000785.1 GCA_030425545.1 bacterium
GATCGGCCAGATCCAGCTCTGCGACGTGCCCGATCTCGACGCCGGCAAGCGCGCCATCGAGGCGGAGGCCGAGCAGCTGGTCGCCCTGGCCAACGAAGGCCATCCGCGCCTCATCGCGCGGGGCGGCGGGGCGCGTTCGCTCTACGTGCGGGCGATCCCCGAGAGCGACATCGGCCCGATGCTGGTGGTGCACCTGGTCGTCGACGTGTGCGACGCCATGGGCGCCAACCTGGTCAACAGCATGGCCGAGCGGCTCGCGGGGGAGTGCGAGCGGCTCAGCGGGGCGGCCGCCTACCTGCGCATCCTCTCGAACCTCGCAGACCGCCGGCTGGTGAGCGCGGTCGGCCGGGTTCACGTCGACCGGCTCGCCCGGCCGGGGCTGGGCTACACCGGGCGCGACGTCGCGCTGCGCATCGAGCGGGCGAGCGTCTTCGCGGAGGTCGATCCCTACCGGGCCGCGACGCACAACAAGGGCATCATGAACGGCATCGACGCCTTTCTGCTCGCGACCGGTCAGGACTGGCGCGCGGTGGAGGCGGGGGCGCACGCCTATGCCGCGCGCAGCGGTCGCTACACCGCCATGGCCACGTGGCGGGTCGAAGGCGACGAGCTGGTCGGGCGAATCGAGGTGCCGATGCAGGTCGGCATCGTCGGCGGCGTGACCAAGGTACACCCGGTGGTGAAGGTGCTGCTCAAGGTGGTCGACGCCCACACCGCGACAGACGTCGGCCGCATCGCCGTCTCGGTCGGCCTGGCCCAGAACATGGCGGCGATCATGGCCCTGGCCACCGAGGGCATCCAGCGCGGCCACATGTCGCTCCACGCCCGGAACATCGCGGCGTCGGTCGGCGCCCGCGGCAAGGAGATCGACCGCATCGTGGCGGAGATGATCCGGCGCAGCTCCATCTCGCACGACGCCGCCGCCGCCATCCTGCGCGACTCGCAGGCCATCGAGCTCGACGCCACGGGTCAGCCCAAGGTGGCCGCGAAGGCCGACGCCCTGTCCATCGACGAGCTGCGCCAGGTCCGCGACACCTACTGGCCCCGCATCGAGACCCTGATCCAGGAGCTGCTGCCGCGACCGGCCCACGCTGACCCCAGCCAGCGCGCCCTGTCCGAGGCCTTCTGGTACCAGATGGACACGGGCGGCAAGCGACTCCGGGCGGTGATCCCGCTGGTGGTCTACGAGGCCTTTGGTGGCGTGCCCGCCGACGCCGTGCCGCTCTCGGCGGCGCTCGAGATCCTCCACAACGCCACGCTCGTCCACAAAGACGCGGCGGATCGCCTGCGAGAGCGCCGCGGTCGCGACACGGCGTGGGTGCGCTTCGGCCTGGACCAGGCCGTGAACGCGGGCGACGCCATGATCTTCGTGGCCATGGGCTGCCTCGGCCGGCTGAAGGGGCCCGGGACGGTGATTCAGCGGCTGCAGCAGCGCGTGGTCGCCCGCATGATGGCGGTCATCGGCGCGCAGATGGACGCCGCAGAGGCGCCGGAAGGCGGCCGCGACGGCGACGCGCTCATCGAGCTGCTGCGCAACCGCACGGGCGGCCTCTTTCAGCTCGCGGTCACCGGCGGGGCCCTGCTCGCTGGCGCCAATGACGAGCTCTTGGAGCGGCTCGAGGACGTGGGCGGGGACCTCGGGGTCATGTTCCAGGTGCAAGACGAGCTCGTGGGCATCGTCGGTGGCTTCTCCAGTCAGCGCAGGGGCGCGTCCATCGCTGGGGGCGGCGTCGGCATCCTGGTCGAGCACTGCCTGGCGCACCTCGACGACACCGAGCGTGCCGAGCTGCGCGACATCCTCCGTCGACCGGCGTCACAGACCAGCGACTCCGCCGTGTTGCACGCGATCTCGCTGGTCCGCAAGACCGGCAGCCTGGGCTACGGCGTGGCGCTGCTCGAGCGCTACCAGCACCGGCTCGCGACCGCGTCCGAGACCCTGCCGCAGCGCGGGTTGGTGCGTCTGCTAGCCGGCATCGGCGACATCTTCCTGGCGCCGCTCCTGGGTCAGATCCCGGAGCGCCCGGGCGCCTGAGCCGCCCACCAAGCCCTCAGGCTCAGGCTCAGGCCCAGGGTCACGGGCGCCCCGCAGGCCTCACACCGCGCCGCGGCCACGCTTGATCGTCGGCACCCCGCACCAGTGGTTCTTGATCCG
>JAUIAC010000133.1 GCA_030425545.1 bacterium
AGCGGCTCTGCAGGCGCTTCATGCGCGCGTCGAGGCGGCTGAGCATGGCGAAGGGCACGCGGCGGGCGAAGGCGCCGGGCAGCGGCGAGGGCTGCGCGCCGGGCGCGGGGCTGCCGGCGCTGGCTGCGCCCTGAGGTGGCGGCGGCGGGGCCTTGGGCGGGCCGTCCTTGGTCTCGAGGCCCCAGCCGTTGGCCGAGGTGGTCAGCTCGGGCGGCACGATGTCGTTCCAGATGTCGTCGATGGCGCCCTTGCGACGCAGCTCCTCGAACTCCTTGCCCTTGAAGAGCCCGTCGAGCCCGGCGGCGGCCTTGGCGCGGCCGATGTCGCCGGTCTCGTAGCCGAGCTGGAACACGAGCACCGCCGCGAAGCCGCAGACGTCCTCCGTGGTCCACTCCGAGAGCATGGCCGTCTTGTCCTTGAAGCCCAGCAGCCCGCTCGCCAGCTCGACCTCGCTGGGCAGCGGGTAGTCGCCCGCCTTGGCGCCCTTGACGTAGCCGTTGACCCCCTTGGCGAAGGCGGCGAAGAGCACCTTCTGCTGGTCGGTGAGGTTGGCGCAGAGCTGCTTGGCCACGAAGGTCATGGCGCTCATGCGCGACTCGTAGTCGGTGTCGATGGCGGCGTCGCCGAGCAGCTCCGCCACGCGACCCAGGCCCAGCCGGCGGCCCATGTCCATGAAGAAGTAGCGGTCGCGCGCCACCCAGAAGCCCTGCAGCACGGCGAGGTCTTCGCGGTCGGCGGCGTACATGTGCGGGACGCCAGCCTCGGTGAGCACCACGTGCGCGGGGCCCTTCAGCCCTTCGAGCTTGATCTCCGTCTTCGCGGCGACGGTGAGCAGGGCCTTGGCTTCCTCGCTCTGGGTCGCCGCCGTGTCGCCGCCGGTGCCGTCTGTGGTGGTGCCGTCAGCGGCTGTGCCGTCGTCGGTCGCGGCGTCGGCGGTGTCGGCGGGCTTCTTGCCCTCGTCGTCGCTGCAGCCGTAGCAGGCGACCAGCGCGGCGGCGAGGGTCAGCGCGCGCACAGACGCGCGGAGTGACAGGTGGGGGGCGACGGACATGGTGTCCTCCTGAGGTGGGGGGACAGCGTCCCCGGACGAGCGGTGGCGGGCGGTGTAGCACAGGGGTGCGGCGCGGGCCTACCACTTCGGGCCCGTCGCGAGGCTGGGTGGCGTCCCTGTCCCTGGGACACGGGGTCCCATGTCCCACCCGCGCGCGGGGGTTGGGACGGGACAGGTCGGCGACGGGCCCTGCGCCGTGACCCATGGAGCCGCGGCAAGTGTCCGTGAAGATCCCGTAAAATCAACCGTTCCACACGGATCAACCGGCGGATTGGCCACATCGGCACGGCTGTTGCAGAGTCTGCTCCCGCACGCTGCGGCGCCGAGCGCGACGCGCCTGCCGCAGCCGGGCGATCGACCTCAGTTCGTCCGTCGCGTCCCCCCTGGCGATCCGGCGACGGACGCGCCAGACCCTGACCTGCGCCGCCGATGGCGACGCGCAACCCCGGAGATCCCTCATGAAGCAGTCACGACGCTGGACTCGACTCCTCACCTTCGTCGGCGCTTGCGCGCTGAGCCTCGCCCTGACCGCCCCGGCCCAGGCCAAGGACATCCGCTCGAGCAGCTTCGGCATCGGGCTCGGCAGCGGCACGGTGACCAACGGCCTCTCGGGCAAGTTCTTCATGGGCAAGAACGCGCTGCAGGTGACCTTGGGCGGCAACGACTTCAAGTTTGGCGCGCTCCATGTCGGCGCCGACTACCTCTGGGAGATGCCCGCGCTGGCGAACGGCAGCGTGGTCGAGGTGGCCTGGAACGCGGGCCTCGGCGCGGGTGTGGTCATCGGCGGCGACGACCTCTTCGTCGCGGTGTCTGGCGTGCTCGGCCTGGAGTTCAACTTCAAACCCCTGCCCATCGACCTGGTGTTGGAGTACCGCCCGAGCTTGTCGGTGATCCCGAAGGTCGGCTTCGGCTACGACGGCTTCACCGGTCACATCCGCTGGTACTTCTGATCGTCGCTGAGGATTCGCCCCGCGCCGCCTCCCAGGTCGCCGCTGCTTCTGGCACCCTCGCTCGGCGCACGCTCACGTCGCCGTGGCGCGCGCGTCCCTGCATCCCCTGAGACCCCGTGCCCGACCTGTCGCCGCCCGCCGCCGCCCCGCCCTTGCCGGCCCCGCTGACCTGGGTCGAGGTGTCCACGGGCACGCTGCAGGCCAACGCGCGCCTGCTGGTGGAGGCCGCCACGGTCGACGGGCGCGCGCCGCGCAGCTGCGCCATGGTCAAGGGCAACGCCTACGGCCACGGGCTGGTGCTCGCCGCCCGGGCCTTCGCCGCCGCCGGCGTCGACTGGCTCGGGGTCGCCGACGTGCGCGAAGCCCGCGATCTCCGGGCTGCAGGGGTCTCCACGCCGCTCTTCGCCGTGTGCCACGTCTCCCCTGAGCAGGCCGCCTTCGCCGTGGCACAGGACCTGCGACTGACGGTCTACGACGCCGACACCGTGGCCGCCGCCGCCGCCGCCGCCCGCGCCCAGGGCCGAACGGCGCGGCTCCACGTCAAGCTCGAGACCGGCACCAACCGCCAGGGCCTGCGCCACGACGACGCGCTCGCGCTGTGCCGGCGCGTGCTGGCGACCGAGGGCGCCACGCTCGAGGGCCTGTCGACCCACTTCGCCGACATCGAGGACACCACCGACCACCGCTTCGCCCACCGACAGCTGGCGCGCTTCGAGGCCGGGGTCACGGCGGTGCGTGGCCTGGTCTCGGCGGCGGGGCTGGACCCGACCGGGCTCGTCGCCCACGCGTCCAACAGCGCGGCGGTGCTGCTGTGGCCCGAGGTCAGCCTCGACCTCGTGCGCTTCGGCATCGGCGCCTACGGGCTCTGGCCCAGCAAGGAGACCTTCCTCAGCGCGCAGCAGCTGGGACGGCGACCCATCGGCCTCGCGCCCGCGCTGACGTGGAAGACGGTCATCGCGCAGGTCAAGGACGTGCCGGCGGGTGAGTGGGTGGGCTACGGGCGCACCTTTCGCGCGGTGCGCCCGACTCGGCTGGCGATCTTGCCGGTGGGCTACTACGACGGCTACGACCGCGGCCTGTCGGGGGTGGCGCAGGTGCTGGTCGGGGGCCAGCGCGCGCCGGTGGTCGGTCGCGTGGCGATGAACATGTGCGCCGTGGACGTGAGCGACAGCCCGCGGGCCGAAGCCGGGGACGAGGTGGTGCTGCTGGGCGCTCAGGCGCCCCAGGGTGACGCGGAGGGGGAGGCCGATCGCATCTCCGCCGGGGAGCTGGCCGGGTGGCTGGGCACGATCCACTACGAGGTGGTGACCCGCATCCACGAGCGCATCGAGCGACGCGAGGTGCCGTGAGCTCGCGCGTCCAGGCGCGACGCGGCGCGCGTCGGCGCGTGGCCGGGAGACTTCGGACGGCGCGGCTCTGCATCGAGCCGCCCCGAATCGAGCCGCCCCGCATCGAGCCGCCCCGAATCGAGCCGCCCCGCATCGAGCCGCCCCAAATCGAGCCGCCACGCGACGAGCGACGCCGGCCCCAGTGGCCCGCCCAGTCGCAGCGCCGCGTCGTCACTGGGCTGTTGCTCCTCGTGCTCACGAGCTGCGCCGGCCTGCGCTCGACCACGGCGCCGACGGACCCGACGCGTCACACGGCGCCCGCCGCGCCGGACCTGCGGGCCTTTCGCATGGCGCCCCCCACCGGCGTCCGCCCCCTCTCCGTCCGCTTCCGCCTGCCCCTGCTCGCGTCCAAGCTGGCCGTGCTCGAGGCCTGCGTGCGCGCCGGCGCGGAGCGTGATCACCCGGCGTGCGGGCCCCTCCGCAGCCGGGTCGACGCCACCGGACGCGCTCGGCTGCAGGCCTTCGCCGCGGCGCGCGCACGCTTCCTGCGAGCGCGCGTCGCGCCGGGGCAGCCGGTGTCGCCCCCGTGGCCGCTGCGCGCCGCGCTGCTGCCCCCGGCCGAGCTGCAGGCCGCCGAGGCCTTCGCCGAGCCCTTCTTCCGCTTCGCCACGCTCGCGGAGGCCCTCGAAGACCTGAGCCTGCCGCCGACGGACACGGCCGCCGTGCGCGCCGCCTTCGTGTGGTTTGCGGCGCCGCTCGCCAGCCTGACTCGCGCGCTGGCGGCGCGACGTCCGCACCTGGCCCTGGCGGGGGCGGCCCGCGTCGGCGGCTTCGATCGCTACCTGGCGCTCCTGGCGCGCTTTTACGGCGTGGGGGCGCGGCTGCCCCGGCGGCTGAGCGTCGACGTGGTCTGGGCGCCGGCGGGCCCCGCGCGCGCGACCGCCTGGTCCGGCCGCGCGGTGGTGCCCTTCACGCCCGCGCTCTTCGGCCACCCGGGCCCCACGGGGACGTTCCCGCGCGCGGCCCTCGTGCGCGTGCTCGGCGTGGTGGTGCACGAGTTCGGTCACGTCTTCGCCAGCCTGCTGCCCTACCGCCGTCGCCGCGAGCTGACGCACCGCATCGCCGGGGAGGTGGGTGTGCTGCACCGGCGACACGCCAACGTGCTCGACGAGGCCGTGCAGACCGCCGCCGGCAACGTGCTCTACCTCCGGGCCCAGCCCACGTGGACCGACCTGAGCCGCGAGCTCTACGCGGCGGAGCCCGGGCAGCGCTTCCCCCGCGCCATCGACACGCTCTCCCGCCACCTGGCGCCGGTGCTGGCGCGCTACCTGGCGACGCCCGCGGCCTTCGACGGGCCCTTTCTCGACGCGGCGCTGCAGACCCACGCGGCGGTGTTCGGGCGTCCGCCCTACGCCTTCGCCGCCGCGTGCGTGGTCGTGTCCAACGCGCCGCCGGTCACCGCCCGCTGGCGGGCCGCCTTTCCGGGCTTGCGGCGGCGCGCGGTGGACCCCGGCGCAGACCGCGCCGCCACGGGGCTCACGCAGAACCCCTGGCTGAGCCGCTGGCACCTCCGTGACCTCAGCCGACCCGCAGCGGCTGGGGCTGCGTGGCCCACGTCCGCAGCGCAGACCGCCGCCCTGCGCTGCGCCCGCCGCCGCGACGTGGCGGCCTGCTTCGCCGCGCGCCGCCGCGGGGACGCCGCGGGGTGGGACCTGGCGCTGGTCGGGCGCGACGTCGCCGCGCTCGCGCGCCTCGTCGACACGCTGCGCTCCGCGACCACGTTGGCGGACCGCGTGGTGCGCGACCCTTTATCAACCCAGCGGTGATCGGCATCATCGAGCCATGAACAGCCAGTGGAATCGCAGCGCGCCCGGCCTGGCGCGACAGCCCGACTTGTGTGCGATGACGCTTGGGCGAGCGCCGCACCGACGAGCGCCGCACCGGCGCATCGATGGGGCACGCTGGCTCCCGATGGGGCTGCTGCTGGTCGCCCTGGGCGGGGCCTGCGGGGAAGACGTGGATCCCACCTCCGGCGCGGTGACCGACGCCCACACCGCCGAAGCCAGCGGGACGGACGCGGGCTGCCTCAGCCACGGCGACTGCCCAGACGACGCCAACCCCTGCACCCGCGCCGTGTGCACCCCCGGCGGCTGCGTGCAGCAGCACCGAGACGAGGGCGCGAGCTGCAGTGACGGCGAGCCCTGCACCGAACCCGACGCCTGCCAGGCGGGCGTGTGCGTCCCCGGACCCGAGCGCTGCGCCTGCCGCGACGACGCCCGCTGCCGGACCCTGCTCGGCGAGGACAAGTGCCTGGGGACGCCCTGGTGCGATCAGACCGCCGTGCCCTACGTGTGCCGCCGCAAGCTGGACGCGCCCGTGTGCGACCCGAGCAAGGACCACGCCTGCGCCGAGCAGCGCTGCGACCCGACGACCGGCGCCTGCGCGCTGACCCCGGTGAACCAGGGTGGGGCCTGCAGCGACGGCGACCCGTGCACCGCCGACGACGCGTGCGTCAAGGGCATCTGCTTCGGCGCGACGCCCAGCTGCCAGTGCCAGCTCGACGTCGACTGCCCCGACGACGGCGACCCCTGCAACGGGCAGCTCTACTGCGACACGCAGGCGGTCACCGCCGAGGGCAAGCCGACCAAGCTGTGCAAGACCAACCCGGCTACGGTGGTCACGTGCGCGACCAAGGACGTGGGGCCGTGCAAGGCCTTCGCCTGCGACCCCAAAGACGGCGCGTGCAAGGTGATGCCGCTCGCCGACGGCGCCGCCTGTGAGGACGGCGACCCCTGCACCTCGGGCGACCTGTGCGCCAGCGGCGGCTGCGCGCCGGGGCCGGACGTGTGCACATGCAGCAAGCAAGCGGACTGCGCCGCGCAGGAGGACGGTGACCTGTGCAACGGCGTACTTTACTGCGACCTCAGCAGCGCCAAGTGCAAGGTCAACCCCAAGACAGTGGTGACCTGCGCCAGCAGCGACGACACCGCCTGCGTCAAGAACCTGTGCAACCCCAAGACCGGCACCTGCGCGCCGACCCCCGTGCTGCCCGGCACCCCGTGCGACGATGGCGACTCGTGCACCAAGGACGAGATCTGCGTCGCCGGCGCGTGCGGTAAGGGCACCAACGTGTGCCCGTGCACCAGCCACGCCGACTGCGCCGGCAAGGACGACGGCAACCGCTGTAATGGCACGGCCTTCTGCAACCAGCAGACCAAGCAGTGCGAGCAGAACGCCGGGGCGGAGATCGTGTGCAGCACCGCCGACGACACCGCGTGCGTGAAGAACGCCTGCAAGCGCGACGACCCCAAGGGCAGCTGCGCGCTGACCCCCGTGGAGCTGGCGCTCGAGGTGCCCTCGGCGACCGGCGGCGTGCGCTGGGAGGTTCGGCCGGCGGGCATGCCGCCCGGAGTGACGGCGGTGTGCGACGACGGTGACGCCTGCACGGTGGGCGACCTGTGCCAGGCTGGCGCGTGCAAGCCCCAGATCTACGGCTGCTCTTGCAAGGCGGACAGCGATTGCGCTGACGACGGCGACCTGTGCAACGGGCTGCCCTACTGCGACAAGAGCGACCCCCAGCAGGCGGTGTGCAAGACCAAGCCGAACACGCAGGTGGTGTGCAAGACCGTGGACGACACGGCGTGCCTCAAGAACACCTGCGCGCCGAAGACCGGCCAGTGCGCCCCGGTCCCGGTGACCGCTGGGGCGCCTTGCGACGACGGCAACCCCTGCACCAAGAGTGACTACTGCGTGCTCGGCAGCTGCACCGGCGGCGCGGTGGTGTGCGTGTGCCAGAAGGACGAGGACTGCAAGGGCAAGGAGGACGGCAACCAGTGCAACGGCACGCTCTACTGCGACAAGAGCGACCCTGCCAAGCCGGCCTGCAAGGTGAACCCGGCGACGGTGGTGAGCTGCCCGGGCCAGGCGCTGGCGCCCTGCCAGCAGTGGACCTGCAACCCGTCCAGCGGGCAGTGCCTGTTGGTGGCGGGCGACGAGGGCAAGGGCTGTGACGACGGCAGCGCGTGCACCAGCGGCGACGTGTGTAAGGGCGGGCAGTGTTCGGGGGAGGCCAAGCCCTGCGACGACAAGGACGCGTGCACCGTCGACGGCTGCAACGCTCAGGGCAGCTGCACACACACCAAGGTCAACTGCGACGACGGCAACAGCTGCACCGTGGACCAGTGCAACAAGAGCACGGGCGGCTGCGTCAACAGCGCGCTCGCGGTCAAGGGCAAGACCTGCGACGGAGACGGCTCGGGGTGTACGGTCAACGACACCTGCGACCAGGGGGTGTGCAAGACAGGAGAGCAGGTGAGCTGCCCCAGCGGGTCGGCGGCCTGCGTGGCCGGGGTCTGCGCCTCGCTGGGCAGCTTCGACTTCAAGTGCGTGACCACCACGGCGCCGGACGGCGCGGCGTGTGACGACGGCGACGCGTGCTCGGTGACCTCCGCCTGCAGCAAGGGCGTGTGCCAGGCCTCGGGCAAGGAGGCGCTCTACAGCAAGCTGCACAGCCCCTCCGTCGGTGCGCGCGGCGGCTATCGCGGCGTCGCGCCGCGGAGCGATGGTGGGGCGCTGGTGGCAGGCTGGAGCGCCTCTCCCAAGAGCGGCGCGCCGACCTGGAGCGGCTGGTGGGTCGTCCGGGCCGGCCCGGACGGGGCGCAGGTGTGGCAGGCCCAGCTGGCGAGCCCCAAGCCTCATGGGGACGTGAGCGCGGTGGCGGTGCGGGAGACCAACGCGGGCCAGGTGTTGGTGCTGGGCACGCTGGTGAGCGCCAGCGGCGATCTGGACGCGACGGCGGCGGTGTGGTCCGCCGAGGGCAAGCTGCAGTGGCAGAAGTCCGTGGGGGTCGCGAAGACCCCGGACGGTGTCCGAGGCGCGACGCCGTGGCCCAGCGGAGGCTTCGCGGCCGCGGGCTGGCAGGGCGCCGCGGGAGCCCAGGACGGCGTGATGACGCGGGTGTCGTCGGGCGGCCAGGTCATCTGGCGGACGCTCGTCGGCGGCGCCGGCGACCAGCGGTTGACGCAGGTGGCGGTCCGACCCGACGGCGGTGCGGTGGCCGTCGGCGTGGCGCCCGGGGAGACCTCGGGGACGACGCTCGGCCTGGTCGCCCAGACCGACGCCGCCGGCAAGGTGGTGTGGACCCACAAGCCGGGCGCGGCGAGTCAGCAGGCCCTCGCGGCGGTGACAGCGCTCGGGGACGGCGACACCCTGGCGGCCGGCTGGTCGGGCGCGTATCTCGGCGGCAAGCGGTGGCTCGTGCGCTATGGGCCGGACGGCGCCGTGCGTTGGAGCAAGGTGTCGACGTCGTCTGCGGCGCCGCTCGCCATGGCTCGCGTCGGCAGCCGTCTGCTGCTCGCGGGCTCGGCGACGGCGGGAGCTCAGCAGAGCTTGTGGCTGCTCGCGACCGACGGTCTGGGCAATCAGGTGTGGGACGGAGGCTTCGCCGGCGCGAGCCGAGCGCAGGGCCTCGCAGCGACGGCTGACGCGGTGTGGGTGGTGGGGGAGAGTGAGTCCCAGGGCGCCTTGTTGCGGCGCAACGCCTGGGGGCACGGGACCTGTGCCGCCGCGGCGGGGTGCAACGCCAAGGCGCTCAGCGACTGCGACGACGGCAAGCCATGCACTCAGGACAGCTGCGCCAAGGGCACGTGCACCCATGCCAACGCCGTGGGTTGGGGCTGCGACCCCAAGGACGGCTGCTCCACGAGCGCCAGCTGTGTGCAGGGGGCCTGCAAGGTCTCCGGCCCTGGACGGCTCTACACGACGGCGCTGAGCTATCACCCTGACGTCAGCGCCGTGCCGAGCGCCTGGCCGCACCCGGACGGCGGCGCGGTCGTCGGCTTCTATCGTGGCGTGGGCAAGCTGGCCCGCTATGGGGGGCTGGACGTGGCGCCGGACGGCAGCCTCAGGCGCGTCCTCGACCAGAACAAGACCACGCTCAAGATCGCGGCGCTCTCCGGGATGCTCGTGCTTGGTGACGGCTCGATTCTGTCGGTGTGGCGAAGCGCGGACGACGAGGTCATGGCCGAGCGCTACACGATCGGCGCGGACAACCACAAGACCACCCTCTGGTCCAAGACCATCTGCACCCCAACGGTGCAGGACTGGTGCGCGTCGAAGTCCTTCAGCCACTGCGGCACGGGCCGCGTGTTCACGAGCGCAGACGGCCAGCAGGCCTATTGGGTGTCCAACTCCACCGACCAGGGGGTGCAGTGTAAGGTGCCGAGCTACTTCGGTAAGTACTGGGCGGCGTGCAGGCAGGTGCGCGCGATCAACGTCACCACCGGCGCGGTCAGCTCGAAGCACTCCATGTGCGCCAACAGATACGCAGGGCCGGGCGCCGCAGGCCACAAGGGCACAGAGTGGTTGACCACGAACGGCGGACGTGGGCTGCCGGGCGGTGGGTTGGTGCTTTTTGGCAAGGCAGTCGTCTACACGTACGCCGGCGAAACGTCGTCGGTGAAGCACCGCAGCGCCTGGGTTGAGCGCGTCGGTGCTGGCTACCTCTGGCGGCGACACTACTTCCCGGAGGTGGGCTTCGTCTCGCAGGTCCATGACGTCGCCAAGGTCCCGGGCGGGCTGATGCTGGTCGGGGACCGCAGGAGCGGCATCATCCTCCGCAGGCTGCTGATCCGGGTCAACGAGGCGGGCCTGACGCTGTGGAGCAAAGAGCCACCGGAGAACCCGCTGCGTGGGGTGCGTGCCCTCTTGCCCGACGCGGCCGGCGTCCTGCTGGTGGGCGATCGCACGACCACGAAGGGGCGGCGACCCTTCATGCAGTTGCTCGACCTCAAGGGCGCCGAGGTCTGGCAGCGCACGTGGGATCACCTGGACATGAACACGTGGGTGGTCCGCAATGCGTGGCGTGTGGCCGGTGGAGACGTCGTCGCGGGGGGCGTGGTGGTGGACAAGGGGATCCAGCGCATGTTCACCCTGCGTGCGAGTCGGTGGGGGCACCCCTCCTGTGCGGACGCGGGCGCCTGTGCCAAGGCGCCGGTCGACTGCGACGACAAGGACCCGTGCACGGCCGATCTCTGCGACGGCAAGACCGGCAAGTGCGTGGCCAAGCCGAGCAGTGGCGCGGCGTGCGACGACGGCGACGCGGCCACCACAGGTGACGTCTGCGCGGCGGGGAGCTGTGTGGGCAAGAAGGCGCCCTGACCCGCGGGTTCGGTGACACGGTCGCTCTGCGCTGCCGAACGCCGGTCCCTGCGAATGCGCGATATTGAACGCGGTCCAATAGCTCCCGAGATCACGCCGCTTCTCCCGGGATTGGCCACAGCCGTGTCTTCTCTTTGTCATATCTCGCAGCCCTGACGCGCTGCGTCTTGACGCTGCTCGGTGCGGCTCCCTACATGACGTCCCCCGGCCCGCGTATGCGTGCGCTCTCGCGCGCTCCCGCGGCCCGCCGAACAGGACGCCATGCACACCCAGCCAGCTCCCCCCGCTTCGCCCTCCGCTGCGCCCCGCTGGGTCCCCGGCGCCACCGCTCCTGCTTTCTCGCCCGCAGACCTGCTCGCGTCGCTCCGTCACGTGCGCGAGCCAAGCGTGGTCGTTCGCGGCCCCGACGGTCGGCTCGGCGTCGGCCGGGGCGGCCAGCTGGCCAGCGTGGCCAACGGGCACAGCTTCCCGCTGGTGGCCAGCCTGCCGCCGGTCTACCCGGAGTGGCTGGGGGACCGCGCCTTCTGCGAGCAGGTGGGCCTTCGCTTCCCCTACGTCGTCGGCGAGATGGCCAACGGCATCGCCACGGTGGAGATGGTGCTGGCGGCCGGTGAGGCCGGCATGCTCGGCTTCTTCGGCGCGGCGGGGCTCGGCTACGACCGGGTGGAGACCGCGGTGCGCCGCCTGCGCGACGAGGCGGCGGGTCGCTTCCCGTGGGGCGTGAACCTGATCCACTCGCCCAACGAGGCCAAGCTCGAGGAGCGGGTGGCCGCGCTGCTCATCGACGCGCAGGTGCCGCTGATCTCGGCCTCGGCGTTCATGGCGTTGACGCCGGCCGTCGTCCACGTGGCCTACGCCGGGGTGCACACCGACGCCGCGGGGCGGGTGGTCCGCCCGCGCACGGTCTTCGCCAAGATCTCTCGGCCCGAGGTGGCGCGCCGCTTCCTCTCGCCTGCGCCGGCCGACATGCTGCAGCGCTTGGTGCAGCGCGGGCTGCTGACCCCCGACGAGGCGCGGCTGGCGGCGACGCTGCCCGTGGCCGAAGCGCTGACGGTTGAGGCCGACAGCGGCGGACACACCGACAACCAGACCCTGACGGCGCTCTTCCCCACCATCGTGGGGCTGCGCGACGCGCTGGCGGTGGAAAACGGCTACAGCCGGCCGATTCACTGCGGCGCGGCGGGGGGCATCGGTACCCCCAGCGCGGTGGCGGCGGCCTTCCAGCTCGGCGCGGCCTTTGTGACGACCGGCTCGGTCAACCAGGCCGCCGTGGAGTCTGGGCTGAGTGAGCCGGGCAAGGCGCTGCTCGCCCGGGCTGAGCTGGCCGACGTCGCCATGGCCCCCGCTGCGGATATGTTCGAGCTCGGGGTCGACGTGCAGGTGCTCAAGCGCGGCACGATGTTCGCGGCGCGGGCCAAGCGGCTCTACGACGCCTACAAGACCTACGGCGCGATCGAGAACCTGCCCCCGAAGCTGAAAGCCCGCATCGAGAAAGAGATGCTGCGCACCAGCTGCGAGGCCATCTGGGCGGAGTGCGAGCGCTTCTGGGCCAGCCGCGACCCGGACGAGCTCGCACGTGGCCAGCGCGACCCCAAGCACCGCATGGCGCTGGTGTTCCGCTGGTACCTCGGCAAGGCGAGCCGCTGGGCCATCGAGGGCGAGCCCAGCCGTGTGGCCGACTACCAGATCTGGTGTGGGCCGGCCATGGGCGCGTTCAACCGTTGGACCGCGGGCACCTTCCTCGCTGAGCCCAAGGCCCGGACCGTCGCTCAGATCGGCCGCAACCTGCTCGAGGGGGCCGCTGTCATCACCCGCGCCCAGCAGCTCCGCGCCGCGGGCGTGGCGATCCCCGCCGCCGCCTTCGACGTGCGCCCGCGCCCCCTGAACTGACGTCAGCGCCCCCTCTGTCGGCGCCCGGCGCGGCTCGTTCCGCGCCTCAAGCCCCGCGCCCGAAGTACTCCGCTTCCGTGTCCATCCTCCCAGGAGCCCCCATGGCCACCCCTTCGACCCCGACCCCGACCCCGACCGCCGCGGCACGCCAGCAGACCCCCGTGGCCGTGGTGGGCCTCAGCGCCCTGCTCCCCGGCTCGGCTGACGTCGGCGCCGCCTGGCGCAACATCCTCACCGGCAAGGACCTGCTGACCGAGATCCCCGACGGTCACTGGCGCCTCTCGGACTACTACGACGCCGACCCCAAGGCGCCGGACAAGACCTACGCCCGCCGCGGCGGCTTTCTGCCCACGGTCGACTTCGACCCGCTGGCCTTCGGCGTGCCGCCGAGCATCGTCCCGGCCACCGACACCTCGCAGCTGCTGGCGCTGATGGTGGCCGAGCAGTGCCTGCAGGACGCCATGGGGGGCGACCTCTCGGGCCTCGACCGCGAGCGGGTGTCGACCCTGATGGGGGTGACCAGCGCGCAGGAGCTGCTCGGCAGCATGAACAGCCGGCTGCAGCGCCCGATCTGGGTCAAGGCCATGCGCGAGGCCGGGCTGCCCGAAGACGAGGTGCAGGACATCTGCGAGCGCATCTCGTCGCACTACGTGCCCTGGCAGGAGTCCACCTTCCCGGGGCTGCTGGGCAACGTCGTGGCGGGGCGCATCGCCAACCGCTTCGACCTGCGCGGCACCAACACGGTGACCGACGCGGCCTGCGCGAGCTCGCTGGCGGCCCTGAGCATGGGGGTCAACGAGCTGGTGCTCGGCCAGGCCGACCTGGTGCTCGGCGGCGGCGTCGACACCATGAACGACATCTTCATGTACATGTGCTTCTCCAAGACGCCGGCGCTTTCGGCCTCGGGAGACTGCCGACCCTTCAGCGACCAGGCCGACGGCACCATGCTCGGGGAGGGCCTGGTGATGTTCGCGCTGATGCGGCTCGAGGACGCCGAGGCCCAGGGGCGCAAGATCTACGCGGTGCTGCGCGGGGTGGGCTCGTCGTCCGACGGGCGTGCCAAGAGCGTGTACGCGCCGCTGCCCGAGGGCCAGGCGCGGGCGCTGCGGCGGGCCTACGAGGTGGCGGGCTACGGACCCGAGAGCGTCGAGCTGGTCGAGGCCCACGGCACCGGCACCAAGGCAGGCGACGCGGCGGAGTTCGCGGGGCTGCGCATGGTCTTCGGCGAGGACCGCGACGACGCCCAGTGGTGCGCGCTTGGCAGCATCAAGTCGCAGATCGGTCACGCCAAGTCGGCGGCCGGCGCGGCGGGGCTGCTCAAGGCCGTGCTGGCGGTGCACCACAAGGTGTTGCCGCCGACAGTCAAGATCGAACGACCCAACCCCAAGCTGGGCATCGACGAGAGCCCGTTCTATCTCAACACGCACGCGCGGCCTTGGATTCGCGACGGTGCTCACCCCCGCCGGGCCGGGGTCTCGGCCTTCGGCTTCGGCGGCAGCAACTTCCACATGACGTTGGAGGAGTACCAGGGCGCCGCCGCGCGTCCGCCACGTCTGCCGACGTCCCCCACAGAGCTCTGGCTCTTCAGCGGCGCCAGCGGCGCGGCGGTGCTGGCTGCGGCTCAGGGGGCGGCGCAGGCCGTGTCGTCAGCGAGCGACCTCGCCTGGACGCGCGCGGCGGCGGTGTCGCGACGCGCGGCGGACACGGATCAGCCCGCACAGCTCGCCGTGGTCGCGCGTGACGCCGCCGACCTGAGCGCGCAGCTGCAGGGTGTGGCCGCGTCGCTCCAGCGCGGCGAGGCGGTGGCCACGCCCAAGGGGCTGCGCTTCAGCGTCGACGCTGAGGCCGGCGACGTCGCCTTCCTCTTCCCCGGCCAGGGCTCGCAGTACGTTGGCATGGGCGCCGACGTGGCCATGACC
>JAUIAC010000134.1 GCA_030425545.1 bacterium
ACCTGGACGCGACCGCCAGCCTGCCCGCCGGCCCCAAGCTCGCCGGGACGCTCAACCTCCGCCACGAGGGGGGCCAGGCCGTGCTCCGCTGGGACTTGAGCAGCAGCAAGCTCCGCGCGCTCGCCCTCGCCGTGCCGCGCGATCTGCGAGACGCGGCCTGCGTCGACCTGCGCCGACTCTCGGGCCTGTGGCGCGGGGCCCTGCGTGTCCCGATGGCCCGCCGGCGCCTCTTCGACGCGGCGACCTGGACGCGGGCGCTGACGTCGGCGCCGCACCTGGAGCTCGATCAGACCCTCGCGGTGCGCGGGCTGCGCTGCCGCAAGCCGACCCTCGCCATGGCCACGCCCGAGGTGGCGTTGAACACCAAGGTGCGCCTCCGGGGTGCCCGGATCGTCGTCACCGGCAACGCGACCATGAAGCGGCTGCGCGGTCATGTGCAGGATCGTCGCGTGGAGCTGCGAGGCCTCGACCAGGGCTTTCGCGTCGAGGCGACGCTGCCTCCCGGCCAGGCGACGCTGACCTTGGACGGTCGCATCGCCCGGCTCGACCAGGATCTGGTCCCGGCGTGGCAGGTGGCCGACGCCCGGCTCACCGGGGTGATTCGCGCTGCGCACGCCCAGTCGGTGCGGGTGGAGGCGCTGACCTTCGACAACCCCAAGGCCGGCACGGTGATCAGCGGCACCGGAGGGCTCGACTGGGGTGGGGGCCTCGGCGCCGCTCCGAGCCCCTTCGCCCGTCGCGGCGACAGCGGCCGGGTACCCGGGGGACAGCCAGCGTCCCCCGCGTCGGCGACGACCCGGTCGTTGCCCGGCCGCCGAGGGCTGGCCCTGCGGGGCACGCTGACCCAGGACATGGCCAAGATGGCAGCGGCGACGGACCAGCTGAAGGCCGCCGGCAAGGTCGTCGTGCCCTACCGGCTCGAGAGCGGCGACCTCAAGGTCTTTCGCCTCCAGGCGCGGCCGACGTTCCGGGCCGTGGACCTCGCGTTTCCGGCGTGGAAGCTGGCGATTCAGGGGCTCGAGGGCGCCGTCCCACTCTACGAAGATGTCGAGATCACGCGGGGCGGCGCGCGCCTGTTGGGCGGGGGGGCCCACAACGCCTACTCGCGCTGGCGCTTTCAGGACCACCAGGCCTTCCTCACCGGAGACCACTTTGTCTCGGTGGCCAGGATCACGTACGGCGAGGCCACCTTCGGCCCTGTGGCCGGCAACGCGGTGCTGGACCGCAACGTCTTTCGCATCGACCAGCTCGAGGCCAAGGTGCTCTCGGGCCAGGTCACCGGTCAGTGCATCGTCGACTACCAGGGCAAGGACTCGGTGGTGCTCTTCCGCGGCAACGCCACGGGCCTCGTGCCGCCCGGCACCAGCGAGCGCATGGATCTCAACGCGGCCATGAGCTTCCAGCCGGGCCAGCTCGCGCTGAGTGGGCGAGCCCAGCTCCTGCGGGCCTCACGCGTGCATCTGGAGATGCTCTTGGATCTCTACGACCCCTACCACCAGGACGTGCAGACCAACAAGCTGCGTCTGCTGCTGAAGGTGGGGCATCCAGAGCAGGTGCGCATGGTCTTTCGACATGGCTTCATGGACTTCTTCATCGACCTGGCGGGGCTCGCCAACGTGGTGAAGATCGACGAGATCCGCGGGATCCCCCTCGGCCCGGTGATGCAGCGTTGGGTGGCGCCCATGCTGCCCAAGTGAGCCCGCGCTACCCTGGGGGCAGCACGCACCGCCGCTGGCGCCCCCCCCTCTGTCTGGAGAGTCGATGACTCAGCTGCCGCCCCCCCACCACTGCGAGACGACGCGTGTGTCGCGGCGCCGCCGTGCGCGCCGCCGCGGGCCGCGTCAGCTGCGGCGCGCCCTCGCCCTTGCGGCGCTGACCCTGGCGCTGCCGGCGTGCATCCGTGCGCCGGACGTGGTCGTCGTCGACCGCACCACCGCGCTGGAAGAGCAGGCTGCGGGGCGCTACGCGACCTTGGAGCGGGAGCTGGTCCAGGCGGGGGTGTCTCCGCGGCCACAGCCCTACACCCGCGGCCAGCTCGACAAGGCCGGCTGGACCACGCCGCGCGAGCGCGACGCGGTGGCGCAGCTGACCGAGGCCGCGCTCCGACACCGCGCGCGCATCGACGCGCTGCTGGTCCGTCGCTGCATCGGCGAGGCGTCCACGGGGACCCTCCAGCTGACCCGTGACGCATGCCAGGGCGCCATCGATGTCGCCGCGGTGAGCCGCCTCATCGAGCGCGCCAACCGCGACCGCCGCCAGGTGTGGCTCTATCTCGCCCGGGCGACGCGGCGCCCCGTGGCCAAGGCCCAGTCGGCCTGGCGGGCGCGGCACCTCGAGCAGGTGGTCTGCGGCGGCTGGGTGCAGGACGCCAAGGGTCGTTGGGCGGCGCGCAAGTGCTGAGTCCGCGCCGCACGCCAAGCTCGCGCGCGGCGTCGCCCTCCTCGGGCGGCGCCTCGGCGGCCACACCGGCCTGGGTCCGCCGCGCACGCCGCCGCCTGGCGGGGCCGACGCGTGGCCTCACCGCGGTGGCGACCCTGCTGGCCGTCTGCGGCGCGGCGACACCGCCACCGGCGCACGCCAAGGGCCCGCGAGCGCGCGCCCCCAAGCCGCCGCCCAGCGTGCGTGCGCCCCAGCGGTTGACTGCGGGCGAGTCCGACCAGTTCCTCGGGGTCGCGGACCCGGCTGGCACCACCCTCTATTTCATCAGCAATCAGAACGCGACGGCGCAGGTGTTCCGCCAACGCCTGCCCTCCGGCACGCCCGAGCGGCTCTTCACCGACGCCGCCGACGTCAGCTGGCCCCGCCCCTCACCCGACGGCAGCAAGCTGCTCTACATCTCGACCCGCGACGACGCCACGGGGGACGCGTGCGTGCGCAACGCCGACGGCACGGGGCGCCGCTGTCTCACCGACGCCACCTCAGCGGAGAGCCAGGCGTTCTGGTTCCCCAACGGGGACGTCGGGGTCGTCACCCGGCAGGGGCTCCACGGCGATCTGCGGGTGCGGCGTCTCACAGGCAAGGGGCGTGGGCCCTACCTGGTGAGCGAGAGCGTCGGCAGCCCCGACGTCAGCCCCGACGGCCGCTGGCTGGTCTGGGTCCCGGTGCGTCGTGGCTCGCGAAACGTCGGCGTCAGCTTCGCCATGACCCTCGGGCGCGGCCTGCGGGTCAAGGCGTTGACGCGGCCGGGCGCGCAGCCGACCGCGCTGCACTTCAACCTCCCTGGCGCCACCGGATTTCCGGCCTTCTCGCGCGACGGCCGCTACCTCTATTTCGCCCAGCACCTGAGCGACACCAACGGCGACGGGCGCATCGACGGAGACGACCACAGCGTGCTCTTTCGGGCGCGCTTCAACCCCCGCGCGCACCCACCGGTCGACCCCGACAGCGCTGAGCAGCTGACGTCGGCCGACTGGAACTGTCAGTACCCGGCGCCGGGGCGACGGCAGCTGGTGGCCACGTGCGCGCAGGGAGGCTCGCTGGACGTCTACGGTCTGCCGCTCGACGGCGCGGTGCCAGCGCAGTGGGGCGAGGCCAAGCTGAAGGAGGCCCTCGACGCCGCCCGCGACCCGTGGGCGCGGCTCTTGCTCCTCGACCACCTCCGACGCCGGGCGCGCTCTCCACAGCTTCGCATCGCCCGGCTGCGGGCCATGGCGGAACAACACCTGCGCCTCGACGAGCTCTCGTCCACCGCCTGGTACGCCCGCCAGGCCGCGCAGCGCCCGGGTGCGTCGGCCCAGGTCCGCGCCTGGGCCGCGGTGACCCAGGTGCTGGTCGCCCATCGCCGCGACGAGACCCGCCTCAACCGCGGCGAGCTCAACGACCGCTTCGTCGCAGAGCAGCGCGTGCTGCTACGCAAGCTCAAGGCCGCTCAGCAAGGCGGCGGCCGGGACGTGCGCGCGCTGGCCACCGCGATCCGCGCTGAGATCCTGGACGTCCTCGGGCACGAGGGCGCGGCGCTGCGGCTGCTGAAGCAGCTCCGGTTGAGCCGGGTCCGCGACGTGGTGATCCTGGCGACGCTGGCGGAGCGCGTGCCGGATCGCCTCGCCGCCTTGGGGGACCGCAGCGCTGGTCTCGCGACGCTCCGGGTGCTGGCGGACCACAAGCGGCTGAGCGACAGCGCCCGGCTGGCCATGGCAGAGCGCTTCGTGGAGCTCCTGTTGCGGGGGCGCGACGCGAGCGAACGCGCGGCCGACGTGGCGACATGGCGCAAGGGGCTGGACCCCGACAGCCACCTGGCCTTCCGGCTGGACCTGGAGGCGCTCCTGCTGAAGCTGACCCCGGCGACACAGGAGTCGGTCCGCGCCGCTGTGTTCAAGCTCTACCGCCACAGCCGAGAGCTGCCGCGTCGGCGGGCCCTGGTGAGCGCCACGGTTCGACGCGCCGCGGCAGCCGACAACGCCTACCTGCTCTACCAGTTCGCCAACTCGTGGGTGTCGTGGATGAGCCGCGACCACGCAGAGCGCACCCGGGCGGTCGACCTGTACCGGCAGGTGGTGCTGGAGCGGGCCTACATCAGCTGGGCCCAGCGCAAGCACGGCGACGCCCGCGGCTCGTTCTGGGGTGTGACCCTGCAGACAGACGACTTGGAGGCCTTTGTCGGCTTCTACGAGACCCGCGTCCGCGAGGGCAAGCGCGACGCTCTGACGCTGCTGGCCCGCCGCTATCGACGCACGCCCAACCACCCCGCGCTCGCGTTCATGCGGGCCTACCACCAAGCGTGGACCCTGGCGACGGTGCGCGACCCGGAGCGCCGCGCCAAGACCGTCGCCTCCGCGTCTGCTTCGCTGCAGATCGCCGCCGCCGCCTGGCCTCAGAGCGCCCAGGTGCACCACCTGCAGGGCTACCTGGCGCACCAGCGCCTGCTCGCGGGGGGCGCGCGCGGGGAGGCCATCGGTGCCCACGCCCACTACCTCATGGCCTTGGACCTCGCGCGAGGCAACCCGCGGGTCGAGGCGAGCGTGCTGCACGCGCTGGGCATGCTCCAGGCGGCCGTGGGCAACCACCACATCGCCCTCGACTACCTGCGGCGGCGGGCGCGGCTGCCCTTTCTGCAGCCGGTCCAGCGGCTCTCGCTCCGCATCGCGGAGGCGCGCAGCCTGGCCCACGTCGGCCGCCTGAAGCAGGCGGCGTCCGTCGCGCAGGCGGCGGTGGCCTTCGTCGACGAGACACCGCCGCTCGAGCGCTTCCTCCCGATGGTCCTCGACCGGGCTGTGCTCTGGTCGTGGGCCGCGGGCGACGCGGCGAAGGCGACCCAGCTGGCCAAGCGCCTGACCGCGCTGCCCGCTCAGCGTGGCGGCCAGGCGCGCACCTGGCTGGTGACAGCGGCGGCGAGGCTGGCGGCGGGTGACGCCAAGGGCGCGCTGGTCGCCCTGGCGGCCTTCGACCGACGGGTCGACGCGTCCCCGCAGCCAGCGCCCCGTGCCGGGGGCGTCATCCGCTTCACCGCTGCGGACCTGAAGGCGCTGGCCGACGGCCTGCGTGCGCAGGCGCTCGCGCTCAGCGGCGCGCCGACGGACGCCCTGCGAGCGCTGGCGCGCCGGCGCGCCGCGCTGATGTCCCGAGCCGAGGGCGGCGACGACAACGCCTGGCGCCTGGTGGCCTCGTGCGACTACCACAGCGCAGCGCTGCACCGGCTCGCGGGCGCCCATGGCCCGGCGGAGACCGCGTTGGTCCGGGGCCTCGCGGCGGCCCGCACCTTCGCCAAGCGCACCGGCACAGAGAGCCCTGACGTCCGCCTGGCGCTGCTCCTCGCGTGGACCCGGCTGGCCGTCCGCGGGCAGGTCCAGCGCCAGCCCGCGCTAGTGCGCGACGCCGTCGCGGTGTATCGTTCGCTCGGTCACCACGGACACCCCAGCACCGTCCGCGTCCGCGCGGAGCTGGGCCTGCACCTCACCCGCCTCGATCTGACGAGGCCGGGCCCCGCCACCCCTGGCGGTCCATAAACCGGAGCCACCATGCACACGCCCTCTGTCCCGCGCCTCGCCCTCATCGTGCTCGCCGCCCTCTCCGTCGCTGGCTGCGAGACGGAGCTGACCTCTGGTGACGAGTTCTCGCAGACCTATGACTCGTACCTGAGCGGCTGCGCCAACTGTCACGCGCCCTCCGCTCCCGGCAAGACCTCCGACACCGAGCAGGCCCTCGACTTCTCCACCGCCGAGACGGCGCGCACCACGCTCCGCACCGGTGTGGCCACCGGCCTGACCGGCAACCCCTCGGCGTGCAACGGCGTGCCCTTCGTGGTCGCCGGCAAGCCCAACCAGAGCCTGCTGCTGGCGGTGCTCGACGCCGACGCGCGCAAGACCTTCGACCTGCCCTCGCACCCCAACTGCGACAACGACGCCATCACCGACATGGCGGTCAAGGTCGGGGGCGCCCCCAACTCGATCGACCTCGACAACCTGAAGACGTGGATCACGAACGGGGCGGAGTAGGTCGCGCCAGCGGGCGCCTCGGCTACATCACCTTGACGGCGTCCCAGAAGCGCGGGTCACCGAGGATCTTGCGGGCGACGGCGTTCATGCACTCCGCGTCCCAGTGGACGCTGTCGGTGGAGTCCGCGGTGTAGCTCCGTTTGAGCCCACCCACGACCACCTCGACCATCACGCGGACGCCCGTGTCCGAGCCGACCCGCACCGGCTTCGCGCTGCCGAAGCGAACCTCCACCGTGCGGGCCCCCGAGCGGCGAATCATGTCGCTGAGCTCCGAGGGCTTGGCGCGAAAGGTGTACGTGTAGCGGCCGCTGTTGAGCTCGTAGGCGAAGAGCTTGGGGCTGACCATGGTGAAGCGGCCGTCGTAGAGCGTCTTCGTGCGGATGGCCTCGTTCATCTTCAGGGCGAGGTGCATCATCCACTGCGTGGCCTGCAGCGACCCGCCAAAGGCCTCCACGGCCACCGGCTTGCGCTGCGGATCGGTCCAGAAGGCGATGGGGTGGGCGCGCGACGCGTCGACGAGCGCGCCCTCCTCCGCCCAGTCCTTCCACTTGAGCGGACCGTTGGTGCGGGGCAAAAACGCGCCACCGCAGCCCAGGGCGAGCGCAGCCAACAGCGTCAGGGCGACGGCCCGCACCACCACCACATGGTTCACGCGGCGCGGGTTGAACGTCTCTGTCGCGGTCATTGCACTACCTCCGTCGGGGAACCTCGCCCCGGCGGGGTCCCCACGTCAAGCGCCCACCAGAGCGGGCCCGCTGCGCTGCGCGACCGCTGTGCCCCGGAGGCCGGTCGGCACGCGTCCTTTGGCGGCAGCGGCACGCTCACGACGACGCCTCATGGTCCACCGGCGCTGCGGGCAGGTCGACCCAAAACGTCGCCCCCTCGCCCAGGCGGCCCTCTGCGACGATGCGGCCCCCGTGCCGCTCCACGATGCGCTTGCACACCGCCAGGCCCATGCCGGATCCCTCGAACACCGCGCGACCGTGCAGCCGCTGGAAGACACCGAAGATCTGGCTGGCGAAGCGCGGCTCGAAGCCGATGCCGTTGTCGGTCACCACGGTCCGCACGAAGCCGGGCGGCGCCGAGGCGTCGACCTGCAGCGAGATCTCGGGGGCCACGCCCTCGCGGCGGAACTTGAGCGCGTTGCCGATGAGGTTCTGAAAGAGCTGGCGCAGCTGGGTCCGGTCGCCGTGCACCTGCGGCAGCGCGCCCACGTCGACCCGAGCGCCGGCCTCGTCCACAGCGACCTCCAGATCGCTCAGGACATCGCGGACCACGACGCTCAGCGCCAGGGACTCGAGCGCTTGGGCCTCGGCCCGGACACGGCCGTAGGTCAGCAGATCGTCGATCAGCTGCTGCATGCGCTCCGCGGCGCCCACCATGCGGCGCAGGTAGTCCGCGCCGCGCGCGTCGAGGTCGGCGCGCCGGGACAGCCGGTCGCCGAAGGCCGTGACCTTGCGCAGCGGCTCCCGCAGGTCATGGGACACCACCGCCGCGAACTCCTCCAGCTCCCGGTTGGAGCGCTCGAGCGCCTCGGTACGCGCGGCGAGCGCGACCACCGCCTCGACCCGCTCGGTCACGTCGGTGTAGAGCGACGCGACGTGGCCCCCGGACAGCGGCACGAGGCGAGCCCGCAGCCAGACCTCGCGGCCGGAGGCCAGCGCGTAGCGCACGTCGCCCAGGTCCACCGGCTGCCGGTGCAGATGAACCCGCCGGAAGCCGTCGACAAGCCCGTCCGCGTCGGGCTCTGGGACCAGGTCCAAGAGACGTTTGCCGGCCAGCCCCTCCGGCGGCTGCTGCGTCAGCTCGGCGCCCATGGGGTTGGTCGCGACCACCGCCCACGTCGTCAGGTCGCCTGGCTCCAGCAGACGCCACACGGTCACGCCCATGGGCACCTGCGCCAGGAGCTCAGCTCGAAAGCGCTCGGGGATGCTCAGCGGCAGCGCGGGCGCGGGGGGCGAAGACTCGGCGTGGGCCATCGGGGGGCTCCGGCTAGCGTACGGACAGGGTCTTGCTGCGGGCCACGGTCAGCGGGAAGGTGCCAAAGGGCGTCTTGACCTGCGCGGTGCCGCTGAGGTCGACCGGCACGGTCCCGTGTCCGGTGACGGCCTTGGCGACGGCGAGCCCGATGTCGGCGAGGCGCAGGTTCAAGGGCAGCGTCGCGCGGCGCGTCTGACCGGCGGGCACGGCCGCCAGCTGCGACACCGCACCGTGGGCCGCCTGGCGCCCCCCGAGCTTGACGTCGAAGGCGAAGCCCGAGAGGTCCACCGCCCCGCCGCCGTCGGCGTTGCTCACGTCGAGATCGAGCAGCAGCTGAGCCCGACCGCCGAGGATGTCGACGTTGCCGAGGCGAAGCCCTGCAGGTCGGATGTCTGGCTTCTGCAGCGCGGGCATGCGGCCCTGCTTCTGCCATGGCACGTCCACGTGGCCCAGCGGCGTCTGGAAGCCGAGCGCGCCGTTGAGCGCGTAGCCCAGGTCTCTCTTGCCGCGCAGCTGGGCCCCGAGGGCGATGAGCTGCTTCCACGCCAGCTTCACGGGCAGCGTGGCGCTGCTGGTCCCGTAGGACTTGAGCTGCACGCCGCTGGTCTGGTCGCCCGCCAGCGCGCGCTTGCCCTCGACGTCGAAGGTGTAGCGAAAGCTGTCCATGCTCACGCTGAGCGGGTTGGGGTTGTCGATCTTGAGCGCGAAGGCGAGGTCGACGCTGTCCCAGCTGATGCCCGTGAGCTTCATGCTGTCGACGCTCACGCGCGGCCGGTAGGCCTCCAGCGACTGACCGAGCTGCTGCAGGATGGCGCAGCCCGGCAAGAGCAGGACGGCCAAGACCACCGCAGCGCGCCACGACAGGCGCCGAGCCGCGCGCGGCCCCTCGATGCGTTGCTGACTCATGGAGACCTCCCCAGACGGGCCGCGGCCCGCAACGACGCCGCCCGACATGCGCCGGCCACCACGCGCCCCCTACTGGGCCGGGGTCGCCGCCGCGTTCTTGGCGTCCGGCAGACTGCCGCCCGTGGCGCTGCCGAAGATGAGCTCGAGATCGTCCCGGCTCAGTTCCTTCACCCCGGATCCATCGACCTCGATGGCGTTGCGGACCAGGTCGCGCTTGCGCTCCTGCAGCCGCAAGATGAGGTCCTCGACCGTGTCTTCCACGACCATGCGCAACACCAGCACCGGCCGGGTCTGGCCAATGCGGTGCGCCCGGTCCGACGCCTGCTGCTCGGCCGCTGGGTTCCACCAGGGGTCGTGCAGGATGACCGTGTCGGCCGCGGTCAGGTTGAGCCCCACCCCGCCGGCCTTGAGGCTGATCAGGAAGACGGGCGGGCCGTCCGGCGACTGGAAGCGCGCGATGGTCTCGGCCCGATCCCGGGTCGACCCGTCCATGTAGGCGTAGCCGATGTTCGCGTCCTCGAGCTCGTCGCGCAGGATGCGCAGCATCGAGGTCCACTGGCTGAAGACCAACACGCGGCGGCCCTCCTCGAGCAGCTGATGCAGGGTCGACATGAACATCTGCGTCTTGGCCGACTCGCGCACCGCCCGCGCGTCCTCGAAGGGCAACAGACCGGGGTGACACGCCGCCTGCCGCAGCCGCAGCAGCGCCTCGAGCACGCCGAGCGTCGACCGCTCGACCCCAACCTCGTCGACCATGCCGAGCACCTTGGCGCGGTAGGTCTCGCGGATGCGGTCGTAGAGCTTGCGCTGGGGCTTGCCCATGTCGCAGCGCAGCGTGACCTCGGTGACCGGCGGCAGCTGCTGGTCCACGTCCGCCTTGAGGCGGCGCAGCACGAAGGGGCGCAGCCGGGCGCGCAGCTCGTCCAGGGCGCGCTGGGCCGTCGGCCCGCGACGGTAGGCGCCGTAGCGACGGACGAAGCGGGCGCGGGAGCCGAAGAAGCCGGGCATGAGGAACTCGAACTGGCTCCACAGCTCGAGCAGGTTGTTCTCCAGCGGGGTACCCGTGAGCGTGAGCCGGTGGTTCGGGCGGAGCGCGCGCGCGGCCCGAGCCGTCTGGCTGTTCGGGTTCTTGATCGCCTGCGCTTCGTCGAGCACGACATAGTGGAACTGACAGGCCTCGAGCCGCTCGCGGTCCAGCCGCAGCAGCGCGTAGGACGTCAGCACGAGGTCCGCGTCGCCGATGGCGTCCAGGCGCCGCAGCCGCTCAGCGCGACCTTCCGCCCGCAGCGAGAGCACCTTCAGGTGGGGCGTAAAGCGCGCCGCCTCGGCCTCCCAGTTCTGCACCACCGACGTCGGGGCCACCACCAGCGAGGGGCCCTTCTGTCGCCCGGACTCGATCTCAGCGGAGAGCAGGGTCAGCGCCTGCACGGTCTTGCCGAGCCCCATGTCGTCCGCGAGGCAGGCGCCAAAGCCCAGGTCGCGCAGCGTGCACAGCCAGTCGTAGCCGTGCTTCTGATAGTTGCGCAGCTCCGCGTTCATGCCCTCGGGCATCGGGTGGGCGTCGATGCCCTCGAACCCGGCCAACGCGCCGACGAGCTCTTGCCAGCGCGCGTCGGTGTCGAGCTGATCGCCGACCAGCTCGGCCAGGGAGGGCACCAGGAAGCGGCTCACCTCCAGCACGCCGTCCTCACGCTCCTTGCCCAGCTCGCGCAGGTCGCTCAGCGCGCCCATGTGCTTGTTGAGCCACTGCATCGGCAGCCGCGCCAGCTCGCCGTCCTGCAGCCGGATGTGCCGCGCGCCGCTCCGCCAGGCCTTGATCACGTCTTCGACGTCCACCTCGACGTCACCGACCCGCATCTGCACCTTCAGGCCAAACCAGTCGATGCCGCTCGACAGGCGCACCGAGGCCGCGACCCGCTGCGTCGTCGGCCGCAGCGCGAGGAGCGCCTCACGCCCGAGGATGCGCGCGCCCGCCTGCTCCAGCGCCGGCAGGTGATCGATGAGGAAGTCGAGCGCGTCGTCGACGCCCAGGCTCGCCGGCAGGGCCGCGCCGAGCCGCTCGGACACGTCGGCGGCCCACTGCTGCTCGAAGGCCTCGTCGCGCTGCCACAGCATCGGCTCACCGTGGGCCTCCTGTGCGAAGACCCGCGCGCCAGCGCCCGCCTCGAACACGTGCGGCTCGGTGTTGCCGATGGTGTAGGCGAAGCGCAGGGCGACCACGAGCCCGTCGTCGAGCTCGTCGAGGACGATCTGCGGCGTCCCCTGCGAGGTGCGAACCGGGGGCAGGCGCTCGCTGCGCTCGACCAGGTCGGCCTCCCCGCGGAGCACCGGGAGCACCTCGCGGCAGAAGGCGTCGACCTCGTCGGAGGGCACATGCACCGCGCCCGCGCGCAGCAGCCGCAGCGAGGCCTGACTCTGAGCGCCAGGGCGGATGAAGGTCTTCTCCTGCCGCAGGTACACCCACGGCACGGGGCCTTGCAGCAACACGTGATCGTCGTCCAGGCGGCCGGGCACGTGGCTCTGGATGCGCGCGCTCACCTCCAGGCCGCCGTCGGCCGCGTCCTCGATGACGATGGTCACGGGGCGGGCGACGCCCTCGACCAGGGCGTCTTCGCTGTCGACACGCAGCACGAAGGGCTCCGCGGCGACAAAGAGACGCAAAAACGAGTCGACAAAACCAGGCTGAATCGTCCGCACGCGCAGGTCGTGGCGGTTGACCACACAGAGCACCGGCACGAGGTCGTCGCGGTTCTTCGCCGCGTCGTCGCCGGTGCGGTAGCCGAAGTGGCCGACCGCGGTGGGGGTCCAGCCCATGACCGCGCCGCTGGCGCTGCGGCCCTTGTCGCTCAGGGAGCGGCGACGCCGGACCACGCCGACCGTGGCGCCCTCGTCCGAGTCGTGGAGCGACAGGTCGTAGCAGATCCAGGACGCACGCCGACCGTTGGCGTCCACGCTCGGGTCGATGTCCAAGACGTCGCGCCAGCCCTCGTCGGACTCGACGGCCGCGCCTCCCTTGCGCGACTGACGCGCCAGGGCGTCGCGGACCGCCAGGGCCCCCGCGACGGCGTGCTCGCAGATGGTGTCGCCGCTCTCGCAGGAGCAGGACCACTCCTCCAGGACCGCCGTGTGTCCCTCGGAGAAGTCGAGCACCAGGCCCACCTGCTCGTCGGGCTGCCCCTTCCGCTCGCGGACCACGGCGTCGTAGCCGTCCGAGCCGTCTTCTTCGGGGTCGCGGCGCGCGATGCGTCGGACCTTGCCGTCGCGGTGCAGCTCTCGCCCGGTTCGCCACGTGCGGGCAGGCGCGCTGCCCTCGAGCAGGCTCAGGTTCAGGCGCATGGGACGTCCTCCTTGGGGAGACTGGAGACGCCGGCTGCAGAGCGCGAGGCGGGCGTCATGGCGGGGGAGTGAGACAGGGGCGGCGCGCCGTTTGGCGTGGGCGCCGGGTTGGCGGGGCGGGTCGCCGACGGCGGGGCCGCGCCGGGCTCGCCGCTCGCTTCGGTGGTGGCGCCCTGCGTGTGCACCGCAGCTCCGGGGGCCACCGCGACGCCACCGTAGCGGTCTCGCTCGGCGTCGGACAGGGGCCCGACGAGCTCGTGGAGGAGCACCGTAGCAAAGCTGCCCGCCGGCAGGGTGAAGCGAACCACGACGCCCTCGTCTGGGGCCGCGTCGGGGGTGCCCGACTCGTCGTCTGGCCCGCGGTCTCGGTCTTCCAGCGGGGTCACCGAGACGTCGGTTGGCCAGACCACCAGGGCGCGCCGTGCGCCCGAGGCGAGGTGACCGATGCGACGAAATGCCGCGTCGTCCAGACCGCACGCCTCGCACACCTCGGCCTCAAACGCCAGCGCTTCGTCGGTGGGGCGCGGCATCTTCGGCCCCCACATGGGGCCCGTGAGCACAATCTCGCCCGCGTCGAGGCGCCGCTGCTCGCGGCCGGGATCGTCGGTCGGGAAGGTGCCGCCGGTGTCGCGCTTGCGGCACATGTCTCCGAGCAACACCCGCTCGAGCGTGCCCTCGTTGAGCCGTCGGGCGAGCACGCGGTTGAAGAGCTCCGACTGCAGCGCGGACGCAGACAGCCGCTTGAGTTGCCGGTCGCGCAGGTTCAGCTGATGCAGGGATCCGTCGGGCATCGCCACGCGCGCGCGGCGCTGCTCGCCCCGGCTCAGGGCCCAGCCCGCGGCGAGGGTCGACCCGCCCCGACCCATGCGCTGCCCGCCGTAGAAGTTGGGCACGCCGCGGGCGCTCAGCAGCTCGAGCTTGTCGGTCACCCGCGCCACCGCGTCGGCCGTGGTGCCCCGCAGCACGACGCGAAAGTGATTGCCAGCCAGGTGGCCGGTGCGCAGCTTGTTGGTGTGGGCCCGCGCGTCGAGCACGCGCAGCCTGGGGCCTTCGAGCTTGCTCACCCGCGCGGCCGCGCTCCGCGGCACGCTCACCCACTGCCGGGTCACGGCGCGCCGATCTTTCAGCCCCGCCATGCCGATGTCGCGAGCGGAGATGTCGAGCGTGTTGGCCAGCATGCGCCGCAGCATGATCCCGGACGTGTCCCGCTTCTCCAGCCACAGATACAGGTGTTCGCCCTCGCCACACGGCGAGTACTTCGGCTGTTCTTCGACCTCGAAGTCGGCCATGCGCACCTTGATTTGACCGCCACATCCCGGGAGGGAAGCGGTTCGTCGCGGCAGAGGGTGCAGGGGCTGAATCGGGCACTGAATTGGGGAGGAAGGGCGTGCCATGGGCGCGCCAGAGTGCCGCCTCCACGCCACAATGGCAACGCGGGTCGCCGCCGGCCGGGTGCGGGCCGCGCCTGTGGTTGGCGCCAGGACGTGGCGGCGCGCTCGTCGCCCGCAGGTACGTGGACCGCTGCGGCGCAGATCGCCACGCGCAAACTCTCGGCTTGCGTGTGCCGCCGCGCTCGGGCAACGTCCGCCGCCATGAAGACCTACACCCTACTTTCCATCGTCGTCGCCGCCTCCCTGTC
>JAUIAC010000135.1 GCA_030425545.1 bacterium
TCACCTCGGACCTGGCTCTGCCTGAGCGTGCTCGCGCTCACGGCGGTCGCGTGCCTGCCAGGAAAGCGGGACAACACGCCGCCGGCCGACGCCGCTGAGTCCGACGGCCTCGCCGGCGACGGCGTCGTCGCCGACGCGGCGTCCGACGGGGGCGCCGACGACGGCGCGGCCGCCGACGTCACCGCCGACACCTCGACCGAAGACGCCGCTCCTTTAGACACCGGCCCTGCGCCGCTCCCCAAGGGCTGCAGCGTCGACACCGACTGCCAGGGCTTCACCGTCAGCCCGTGCACCATGGCGGCCTGCGACACCGACAGCGGGCTCTGCACCGCGAGCCCGGCGGCCAACGGGACCGCCTGCACGGTGGCCGACGCCTGCGTCGTCAACGCGACCTGCAAGGGCGGCGCGTGTGTCGGCGAAGACAAGGACTGCGACGACGGCAACGCGTGCACCAAAGACAGCTGCGCCGCCTTCGCCGGCTGCAAGAACAAGCCCGTCGCGGTGCCCTGCGACGACGGCAACCCGTGCACGCTGGCGGACGCCTGCACGGAGTCGACCTGCAAGGGCGTCGACCGAGACTGTGTGTCGGTCGACGTCTGCCGCGTCGGCAGCTGCAACCCCAAGAGCGGAGAGTGCAGCTTCGCCGACTTCACCAAGGCCGACGTGCCGTGCGACGACAACCAGCCGTGCACCAAGGGCGACGCCTGCGACGGCAAGGGCAGCTGCGTCGGCTTCACCATGTCGGGCAAGGACTGCGACGACGGCAAGCCCTGCACCAAAGACGTGTGCAACGCCAAGCTGGGCGGCTGCGTCAACGTCGCGGTGGCGGGCAAGGGCATGTGTAGCGACGGCGACCCCTGCACCAGCAACGACTGCGACGCGGGCAAGTGTGTCACCACCAAGGCGGACTGCGACGACGGCAACCCCTGCACCACCGACAGCTGCACGGCCAACGGCGACAACAAGACCTGCGTCAACGAGCCGGCGAGCATCGGCGCGTGCGCCGACGGCATGCCCTGCGCCGACGAGGCGAACTGCGACAAGGGCGTGTGCAAGACCATCAAGGCCACCGACTGCGACGACGGCAACGTCTGCACCAAGGACACCTGTGACCCGATGCAGGGCTGCGTCTTCGCGCCGACGAGCGCGAGCTGCAACGACGGCGATGGCTGCACGACAGGCGACGCCTGCAAGGACGGCAAGTGCGCGGGCACCGCCAAGGACTGCGCCGACGGAGACCCGTGCACGCTGGACCTCTGCGATCCGATCAAGGTGACGTGCTCCAACCCGCTCGCGCCCGAGGGCAGCGCGTGCGGCGCCGGCAAGGTGTGCAAGCTCGGCAAGTGTGAGGCGGGGACATGAGCGGCGCGTGGCGGACCTGCTGGGTGGTGGTGCTCGTGAGCGTGGCGGGATGTCTCCCTGCCCGCCGGGACAATGATCCGGCGCCGGACACCGGGGTGCAGGACGCGGGCGTGGACGGCGGCGCGGACGTGGGCGAGGCCGACGGCGGCGACGACGTGACGGCTGACGCGGCGCCGGACGTCGCCACGGTGGACACCAACGTGCCGGTGGGCTGCGAGAACGACAGCCAGTGCAAGGCGCTGGTGACCTCCCCCTGCCACTCGGCGACGTGCAACACGGAGACCGGCCTGTGCGAGGTCGCGGCGGTGGCCGACGGCGCCCCCTGTGGCGCGGCCAACAAGTGCCTCTCGCTGCAGCTGTGCGACAAGGGCGTGTGCGTCGGCAAGGCCGTGGACTGCGACGACAACGACCCCTGCACCACGGACCAGTGCAGCCCCGACGTCGGCTGCCTCAACAACGCCAACGAGGGCCCGTGCGAAGACGGCGACCCCTGCACCGAGAAGGACGCCTGCAAGGACGGCGCCTGCGCGGGCACCCCCGTGACCTGCCCGGTGGGCAACAACGCCTGCATCAAGAGCACGTGCGACAAGAGCAAGGGCGGCTGTGTGTCGGTGCCCTCGGAGCTGGCGGCCGGCGCGACCGTCACCTGCGACGACGGCGACGGCTGCACCGAAGACAGCGTGTGCAAGGGCGGCGCGTGCGTCGGCAAGCCCAAGGCCTGCCCTGACGACGGCAACCCGTGCACGGTGGGCCTCTGCTTGCAGGCCAAGTGCGTGACCAGCCCGAGCCCAGGCGCCGCCTGTGACGACGGCGACGGCTGCACCGCCTTCGACGCCTGCGGCGACACCGGCACCTGCTCCGGGCTCAGCGTCGACTGCGACGACAAGAACCCCTGCACCGACGACGCCTGCACCAAGGGCGCCTGCGCCCACACGCCGAACACCGCGACCTGCGACGACGACAACGCGTGCACCGACAAGGACGTGTGCGCGGCTGGCAAGTGCACCGCCGGCAAGGCGCTGGTCTGCGACGACGGCTTCCTGTGCACCAACGACACCTGCGACGCCAAGCTGGGCGGCTGCGTCCACAAGAACAACGGCAAGGCGTGCAACGACGGCGACGCCTGCACCAGCGGCGACACCTGCGTCATCGGGCTGCAGGGCGGCGCGGTGTGCGCGGGCAACAAGACCCAGTGCGACGACAAGAACCCGTGTACGTCGGACAGCTGCAAGGCGGGCGTGGGCTGCGTCTCGTCCACCGTGAAGAACACCACCGCCTGCAAGACCAGCGGCGGCACCCCCAAGGACGGCGCCTGCTGGGCCGGGACCTGTGTGGCGCCGGAGTGCAAGAACGGCATCTGCGAGGTCAACGAGAACACCAGCACGTGCGTCGACGACTGCCCCGCGGGCGGCGGCGCGTGCAAGGTCGACGACGCCACGTGCCTCGTGGGCTGCCAGTCGCAGCGCTGCGACGCCGAGGCCAAGGCGTGCACTGGCGACGCCAAGTGCCCTGCGGTCAAGACCTGCATGGACGCGTGCAAGGACGACGTGTGCCGCGCCAAGTGCGCAGCGGCGAACCCGGCGACCTCGGTGGCGCTCTACCACAAGCTCGGCTACTGCTTGCTGACCAAGTGCTACAAGAACGAGTGGAACGGCAAGCCGTGTACCGGCGCCTCAGCGACGGCCTCGTGCATCGACGCCTGCGGCACCGGGGTGTGTCCGGTCGAGCGGCTCGACTGCTACGGCGAGACGGGCTGCAAGGCCATCCTCGACTGTCAGGCCAAGTGCGCCAACAACGACAACACCTGCCCGCCGGCCTGCGTGAAGGCCCAGGGGCAGCAGTCGCAGGCGCTCTTCATCACCTACGACGACTGCCTCGCCGCCAAGTGCAAGTGAGCCCAGCGGGCGCTCAGATCGCGTAGGTCGCGCTGGGGAGCTGACCGGTCGCCAGCGGCAGGAGCTGGTTGATGTGGTCCAGGACGTAGTCGGCGCCGATCGCCAGCAGCTTCGCTCGGCTGAGGCCTGGGGCGCTCAGCGCGCTCCGGACCTCGGCGTTGCGCGCCGTGTGCATGTCGACCCGGCTGCTGCCGACGAACACGGCCTGCTCCGGGTTGCAGTGCATCTGGTCGAGCAAGAGCAGCAGCCCCGCCGGGTCCGGCTTGTGGGGCAGGCCCATGTCCCCTGCGACGACGTAGTCCAGGTGCGGCTCGAGGCCGAAGTGCTCGATGAGCTTGAGCGTGGGCTTGGTGGGCTTGTTGGTGAGCACGCTGAGGCGCGCGCCGCAGGCCTGCAGGTCCTGCAGCGCCGAGAGCACGCCGTCTTGCAGGTGACTCTCGCCGAGCAGCCAGTGGTCGTAGCGGGCGCGAAACTGGTTCAGGGCGGCGTTCAGCTCGCTGTCGCTCAAGGCCGCCCCGGTGAGGTGAAAGGCCGAGCGCAGCAGGGCACGCAGGCCGTGGTCGGCGTGGCGCCGCACCTGGGGGCCGGCGAGCAGCCGTCGGTCGTGGGCTGCGAGGGTCTCGTTCAGCGCACACGTGAGCGCGCGCGTGGTGTCCACCAGCGTGCCGTCGAGGTCGAGAACGATCGAGCTGTAGCGCATGACGCGGTCCACCGCGGCGGAGGTGCGCGGGAGCCGGAATTCTTCCTGAGCCCGTGCCTGGGGGCAAGCATCTGGCGCGCAGGTCGTTGCCGCGGGCCCGTCTGGCACGGTACCGTCCGCCACCCGCTCAGAGGATTCGTCGTGTCGCGTCCCTTCCCCGCCCGCTCTCGTCGCTGTCTTGCACCGCTCGCGCTCGCCTGCGCGCTGGTGGTCGCGCTTGGCGTTCCGGCGTCGGTCGAGGCTGCGCCGCCGCCCACCCAGCTGGACCTGGGGCCTGACGCGCACCGGCCGGTGGTGCCGGGCGAGCGCTCGCCCGGGCCCGACGCCAAGCTCCCGACCGCGCTCGCGCCGGTGAAGCCCAAGCCGAAGCCGGCCCCCAAGGTGCGTCCCGAGCCCAAACCAGTGGTCTTGGCGCCGAGGGTGCGGCGCCGTGAGCGCGTGCCGGACCTGATCGTGCAGGTCGACGGCGGCCGCGTCTCTGTTCCGCGATCGATCGTCGCGCTGGCGGCCCAGGCCGATCACTTCCCGGATCTGATGGGCTACGCGCTCGACATCACCGTGCTCAAGCCGGCCACGGCGCGGCACGCCTTTGGCGCGCGCCTGGGCTTGCTGGTGCCGCTGGTGCCCGCGGCCAACTGGTACCAGGACGGGCCCGACGCCAAGCGGCCCGTGTTCACCGAGCTCGACGTGGTCGGGCTCGACCTGGCCTTCGAGTACCTCTATCGCCGCAAGGTCGTGGGGCCGGTGGGCTTCTTCGTCCGCGCTGGCCTGGGGTTGGCCTTTGCCATCGGCAGCGTGCGTCGCACCGAGACCCTGCCGACCTGCGCGCCGGAGCAGTTCGCGCGCTGCCCGCACTGGCGCCGCGCGGGCACGCAGCCCAACACCTTGCCCTCGCCGGTGTGGCCGGCGCTGCGGGCGACCGGGGGGCTCTTTGTGGACCTGGGGCGCCACCTCTCGCTGAGCTTCGAAGGGGGCCTCCGCGACGCGCTCTACGTGGGCGGCGGCGTGGCCTTCCGCAAGTAGCGCGGGCGCCCCGCGATCCGCGGGTGGTTCGGAGCGCGTCGGACCGCGTTCAGGCGCGCGCAGCCCCTGGGGCTCACTTGGCGCAGATGCCGGTCTGCTTAGGCCAGGGCTTCTTGTCGGCGTCCTGCAAGGCATAGCAGGTCTCGCCCGCAGGACACGTCGACGACCCGGCCCTGCACAGCGGGTAGCACTTCTGGTCGACGCCGTCGCAGAGCAGCGGCGCGCCGGAGGCGGACTTGCCACACGAGCTCAGGGCCGACGGGTCGCAGCTGGCGTTCTGGCCGAGGGCGCCGTGGGCCTGGCACACGGTCTTGCTGATCGCGTCGTTCCAGTAGCAGCCCTGGCCGGCTGGGCAGCCGCTCCAGTCGACCGGGTCGCAGTCGGCTGGGGTGACCCCGGAACCCGTGTCCGTCGTCCCAGTGTCGGTCGTGCCAGTGTCGGTCGTGCCAGTGTCGGTCGTGCCAGTGTCGGTCGTTCCCGAGTCTGTGGTGCCAGAGTCTGTGGCGCCTGAGTCTGTGGCACCTGAGTCTGTGGCGCCTGAGTCCGCCTTGCCGGCGTCGGCCGCTGGCCCGACGTCGGTGAGGCACCGCTGCGGCCCGCCCAGCGGCTGACAGAAGCCGCAGAAGCAGCTGTAGTTCGTCACGCAGTCGCTGTTGTTGAAGCACGCGAAGCGCTCAGAGTCGCCGTCCACCACGCGGTCGGTGCTGCAGCCCGCCGCGAGCGCGAGCGACATCGAGACGAGCCAGGCCAGGCCCAGGGCCAGCGTAGGCCGCGCGTCCACTGTCCGCATCAGAACCTCCCCTGGACGACCCAGCCGAGCTGGTTGGGGCCGACGGCCGGCGCGATCGCGAGCTTGCCGCCGTCGTCCAGCCTGCGGGTCAGCCAGAGGTAGCCGCCGACCCCGGCCGCCACGGCGCCGATGGTGAGCAGCATCGACCCACCCACCCGGTAGCCGTCGTGGCTGTCGATGGCGTCTTGCGCCTCCTGCTGTGTCAGGCCGCGGTAGAAGATGGTCCCGGACTGCTGCTGTTGCTTGGCCAGCTCGCTGTCCATGTCGTCCAGGGTCGAGCCTGCGACCGCGTGGAGGACCACGCCGGTCACGACGATCACCGCGCCGCTGGTCATCAGCGAGATCGCCGCGATCTCCCGGTCGGTCCAAGCGCCCTTGCGGATGCGCGAGAAGAGCTTGGGCCGGTGGATCGGCTTCTTGCCGCCGAGCTCGGGCGGCTTGATGTCCGTGGTGCCCGCGGGCGGGGGGCCCGTGATCACGGGGCTCGACTTCATCGGCCCAGGCCCCCTGGGGCCCGGCTGGGGCGTCGTCTTCGGGGGCTGGCTCGGGGTTGGCAGGGGCTGCGTCGGGGGCGTCGCGGGGCCGGCCTGCGGCGTCTGGGTCGCCGCGCCGGCGGCCTTCTTCTTGGCGGCGTCGAGCGCGTCCGCGTCCGCAGCGGCCTTGCGTCGCCGCGCCTCTTCGCGCTGCTGGAGCACCTTGTTGATGCGCGTGATGTGCTCGACCGCCTCGGCCCGCCCGCTGCGGGTCTCCTCGTCGTTGTAGGTCGCGAGGGTCAGGTAGAGGCGAAAGAGCGGCAGGGCCTCGTGCAGCTTGCCCCCCTTCTGATAGGCGCGCGCCGCGTTGAAGAGCAGGGTCGGCTCGGGCACCTGGGCGTAGGCCTGCTTGAAGAGCATGGCGGCCTGCATGAAGCGCCGCGCCTTGTAGGCCTCCTTGGCCTGGTTGGTCAGCTCGAGCGCCTTCTTCTCCTGGCGCGAGCGCGCGCTCGCTGGCGTCGCCGGCAGGCTGACCGCGCAGAAGGCCACCGCGAAGGCGCCCGCGAGGCAGCGCGCGACGAGCCGCCGCCGGAGGTGCAGGGAGGGCCTGGAGGGTCGGGCGGGTGCGTGCATCGCGGGAGTGTCGCTACCCCGGTGGATCCCGTCAATTCGGCCGATGTCAGGCCGCAGGCAGGTCGTCGAGCAGGGCGAGGATGTGCCGGTCGAGGTGGCGCACCCCAGCGGTGAGCACGCGCAGGTTTGACCCAACTCGGGCGATGGGCGCGCCCCGGGTGGCCAGCGTGTCCGCGCGGGCGAGGAGCGCGTCCACTCGCGCGTCGCCCAACCGGTGGCGCCAGGGGTCCACGTCGACCCCGTCGCGCAGCCGCAGCCCCGTGAGTACGAGCTCGTCGCGGTGGGTGTCTGGGTCCACCACTTCGGAGAGCGCCTCGCTGAGGCGTCCTGCGCCGAGGTCGAGCAGGTAGCGCGCGCTGCTGCGGTGGTTGCCGTAGCGCTGACCTCGCCACGGAGCGTGCCCGTGGGGGCGCGAGAGGTCTGGCGCCAAGCCGCCAGGCGGCGCGCGCAGGTCTGGGACGAAGCCGTGGGCGCCCGTGCCAAGCGCGAGGTAGTAGCCCCCCTGCCAGTACACCAGGTTGTGCGCGCAGGCGTGCCCGTCCACGGCGAAGTTGCTGACCTCGTAGCGGCTCAGTCCCCATGGCGCCACGAGCTCCGGCAGGGCCTCGAGCATGTCGGCCTGGAGCCCCTCATCCGGCGCCGTCGCCAGCCCGCGCTCGACCATTTGACCCAGCGGCGTGCCCGATTCGACCGTCAGCGAGTAGGCCGACAGGTGGGGGAGCCCGGCGTCGAGCAGCGTGGCGAGGTCCGACCGCAGCGCGTCGAGGTCCTGTCCGGGGGCGCCGAAGAGCAGGTCAGCCGACGCGCTTCGCAGCCGCCCCTGCGCCAGCAGCGCGCCGAGCTCCGCCAGGGTCGAGCGCGCCGCAGCGGCGTCGTGGAGCCGGTCGAGCGCGCGCAGACGGGCGTCGTCGGTGGCCTGGACCCCGACCGACACCCGGTTGACCCCCGCGGTCGCGTAGGCGCCGAGATCTCCGGACTCCAGCGCCCCGGGGTTGGCCTCGAGGCTGATCTCCGCCGTCGGCGTCAGCGGGCTCCAACGGTCGATGGCCTCGAGCACGCGACTGATCTCGGCAGGTCCCCACAGAGACGGCGTGCCGCCCCCGAAGAAGACGCTGGTCACGCGTTTGGGGCGCCAGCCGCGCGTGCGCAGCGCGAGCTCGGTCAGCACGGCGTCGGTGTACTGCGCCCGCGGCGGGTCGTGGTGGGCGGTGGTGGCGAAGTCACAGTAGCTGCAGCGATGCAGGCACCACGGGTAGTGCACATACACCGCAGCGCTCTCCGGGCCCGTGAGGGCGCGCGCGCGGGCCGTGTCGGTCGACGCGGCGGGCTGAGGGAGGTTGGGCATCGTCATCGTCGGTACTTGCCCACCGTGTCGGGCAGCACGTCGCGGCCGAGCCAGGCGGTCAGCGAAGGGAGCCGCAGGTGCAGCGCCCGCACCGCGCCGGACCTGGGGATGTCGACCAGGGTCGCCGTGGCCGCCTGGCAGTGATCGGTGCCGGCCAGTCGCGCACACCCGCTGGGTTGCAGCTGCCCCACCGCCACGGTCGCCAGGCCGCCGTAGCGGGCGTCGAACGCGACGCCCGACGCCGCTGAGACCACCGCCCGGACGCCGTGCCGGAGCGCGTGCTCATAGACCCGAAACGCGCGGTCGGCCACCGCCTCGTCGTCGGTCAGCGGGGAGAGGGGGCGAGCGCTCAACAAGAGCAGCCCCGGGTAGGCCGAGCCGACCTCCAGGGCGCGCTGCAGCCGCTGCATCGCGGCCTCGGAGCTGGTGAGCGCGCGACTGTCGAGCGGCACGAAGGCGACCCGGTCCAAGGCCAGCACCCCACCCTGGGGCCCACGGGTCACGCGCCCGAGCGGGTCGAAGACCACGGTGAGCGGCGCCCTCGCCAGGGCCTGCTCCGGCAGGGCGACCTCGGCGCTCGCAAGCGTGGTGTCCAGGTGCAAGACCGGGGTCGACGCGCCTTGGGCGGCCAGGGTGCGGGCCGCGCCACCAGCGGCGCCCGGCGAGCCGAAGATCACGAAGGCGCTCGCGCCCAGCTCGCTGAGTCGCGCCAGCTGAGCCGCGCCAGGGGCCTGAGCGCCTGCCCCGAGCAGGGCCAGCCGGACCCCGCGGCGCTTGGGTACGGGCCTCACCGCGTCGGGCGCGCCGTCGATGGGCACCACCCGCAGCCGCTCGATTGGCACGCGCTTGCTGATCACCAGGGGCTTCCCGGGGCCCTTCCAGGCCTCGAGGGTCACGTGGCGATCCGTCACGCTCTCGGGGAACACGTGGGTCACGCTGGCGCCGGTGACCGGGTCCGAGCCGTCCTCGAAGTGCCACACGAAGCGGGTGAACACGCCCGGCTCCGCTGGCGAAGCGGTGAAGGCCATGCGGGTGTTGTGCCACACGCGCAGGGCCGCTGGGCGCATGGTGATGTGCACCGGCGCCGCTGCGGCCTGAGCGGGGCGACCGCCCGCCGCCGCGATCAGGCTCGCGGCGCCTGGCAGCCCCAGGGTCGCCTCCTCGCCCGCGGCGACGCCGCCTGCGCTCGTGTCTGGCGCGCCCGACGCCGCGTCGCCGCGCTGTCCACGGCTCGGAGCGCCGCCGTCGGCCTCGGCGCTGACGTCCGCGGCCGCCGTGCCCGGCGACGCAGGCTCGCGCACCGCCTGCCAGGCGAGCACGGCGGCGACCGCGGCGGCGGCGACCAGGGCGTGGCTCCACGACAGGCGCGGTGCGGGTTGAGGCGCTTCTGCCACGGCTGTCTGTCCCCTTCGGCGTGGTGTGACCGGCGGTGCCCTGCGTTGACCCCGGCGGAGGGCCACGCGTAGTATGGCGGGGGCCGGAACGCAAGCCTACGGGATCGCCTAGATTCCGAGGTGCAGGCCGCCCAACCGCGCAGCCTCCGGCTGCACGCGCCCGGCGCACCTGACCTGAGGGTGGCGCTGGCCGCCCGCCGCTGGGGGCGCCACGCCCCGGGTGCAACGCTGCAACCGGCTCAGGTCTTCCGAGCCGCACCCCCTGAGGACCATGCGACGTCTTGTCCCTGCCGCCACGTTGGCTCTGCTCCTGTCGTTGACCACCTCCCTCGGCCTCGCCGCCGACTCCCGCTTCACCGAGCACCGCCATCGGTGCGCCAAGCTCTTCGACAAGCCGGCCAAGGCTCCGGAGGCGGCGCTCAACAACTGCGCCAACATCTTCAGCGCCTACGGTCGCTTCCACATCCTCGGCAGCAGCTACTCCGACACGGTCAAGTCGGCGCTGCGGTGGATGTACGAGAACGGCAGCGCGGAGGCCGCGGCCATCGCCCGGGACGGGCTCTTTCGCTTCGGCATCAAGCTCCCCGTGCGCGCGGCGCGGGCGGGCGGAGGCGGCGGTGGAAACACCGTCGTCCGAGCGACGGGGCGCAAGCGCTACAACCCACCCGAGGCCACCAAGGCCGACCAGAGCTCGGCCGAGAAGATCGCCAAGGACGGGGTCAAGGACCTGGTCAAACGCAAGTACGGCCGTGGCGTGGGCAAGCTGAAAAAGGCGGTGAAGCTGGACCCACGGAGCGAGTACGCCATCTACAACCTGGGGTGCGGCCTGTCGCTGACCAAGCAGCGCGACGACGCGATTCAGTGGCTGCAGAACCTCGCTGACCTGGGCTCCGAGCAGAGCAGCGAGCGTCTGATTCGGGCGCGCTCAGACGGCGACTTCACCTACCTGCGCAACGACCCGGACTTCAAGCGCATCACCGGCTACGCCAACATCCTGGTGCTGAACCACATCGGCACCCCCGGTGAGGCGGCGGTGGAGAACATCGAGACCGTGCTCGGCAAGCTGGGGCACAAGTCGGTGACATCTCAGAAGGGCAAGAAGAAGCGGGACGCGCCGCAGGTCCTGTTCAAGCCCTACGCCAAGGCTCAGGTCTCCCTCATCGCCGAGCTGCTCAACCACCCGCGGACCCGCATCGACCCGATCAAGGGCGACAGCAAGTACGACATCATCATCCGCTGGGGCGCCCGGGTGAAGGAAGAGGACGGCGAGGTCCGCGTCGAGTCCATGGGGCCCAGTACGGTGGACGCGAAGATTGACGCCGCCAAGCGCAAGCAGAACAAGATCCTGGCCAAGCCCGAGAACGCCATCAACAAGGTCGACCGCGTCATCAGCACGCCGGACCGCGCGTACAAGAACGTGCAGGGCATGGGCAAGCGCGTCGAAGGCACCTACAAGAAGGGCGAGGGCGTGTTCAAGAAGGTCAAGGGCATCGGCGACAAGATCAACAGCTTGTAGCGACCCCTCACCTCTACCCAGGCCCCCTCTCATGGCAGAGCTCTTGGACATGACCGGCCCCGAGTGGTTCCTCGTCGGGCTCACGGCGGTGCTCTGCGTCATCGGGCTGCTGCTGCCGCGCTTTGGCAACCAGATCGGCAAGGCCGTCATGGGCGAAGATCCAGCGGTGGTGAGCTGGCGGTCGGCGTGGGCCCAGCGGCGGGCGCAGCGTCGGAGTGAGCGGAGCGCCAAGAACGCGGCTCGTCGAGCGCGCAAGGCCGCCAAGAAGGCGGCGAGGCTGGCGCGAAAGCGAGGCGGCGACGCGAGCGCCGCAGCCACCGGCACCGCGGCGAGCCCCCCGGGGGCCTCCGCGCCAACGTCGTCGTGAGTCGCGTCGCGTCGTGAGCCGCCCGCGGTCCTGTTGGCCGCGCGTGCAGCGCGCGCGACTTTCCGTCGAGATCTGGACGTGACCGCCCATTGGGACACCATCGAGCCCCGGTCCTTGGCGGACCCGCGCCTTTCATCCCAATCTGGAGCACCCCATGCCCAGCGCCACCCTCGTCCTCGCCTCTGCCTCCCCGCGCCGCAAAGAGCTGCTGGAGCGCGCCGGATTCCACATCAAGGCTGTGCCCGCGGCGATCGACGAAGAGCCCATCCCCGGCGAGACCCCCATCGGCTACACCAAGCGGCTCGCCCGCGAGAAGGTGCTGACCGCCGTCCGCCGCCTCCAGACCACGCTCTACAACACCGACAACCCCAACTGGACCGGCGAGGCCGACATCCCGCGTTGGGTCATCGGCGCCGACACGGTCGTGACCATCGACGACGTGCTGCTCGGCAAGCCCACCGACGTGCAGGAGGCGCGCGAGATGCTGATCCGCCTCGCGGGGCGCGAGCACCTGGTGATCACCGGCTTCTCGCTCTTCGACCTCCGCCGCGACCGTGAGGGCCTGCAGGCGGTGACCACGCGGGTGCGCTTCAAGCACCTGTCGCGGGCCGAGATCGAGGCCTATGTCGCGGTGGGCGAGAGCATGGACAAGGCGGGCGCTTACGCTGTCCAGGGCGTCGGGGCGTATCTGGCCGAGGAGCTGCACGGCTCGTACACCAACGTCGTCGGGCTGCCGATGTGCCAGGTGATCGAGATGATGCAGGAGATGGGCGCGACCGACATCCTGCCCTTCTAGACCCATACCCAACAGCGCCCGACCCGACAGCGCCGGTCTCACCGGCTCGAGGCGGCGGCCGCGCCGCGCTGGTCCGCTCTACAGCCGGGTCGCGAGCTCCATGCCCTGCTTGATGGCGCGCTTGGCGTCGAGCTCCGCCGCGACGTCGGCGCCGCCGATCAGGTGGACCGACACCTTGGCCGCCTGCAGCCCCTCGTAGAGCGCCCGCTGGGGCACCTGACCCGCGCAGATCACCACGTGATCCACCTCCAGCACCGTGGCTTCGTCGCCCTCGAAGAGGTGCAGGCCCTGGTCGTCAACCCGCTGGTACTCGCAGCCCGAGTGCAGGTACACGCCCCGGTTCTTCAGGCTCGCGCGGTGGATCCAGCCCGTGGTCTTGCCCAGGCTGGCCCCCGGCTTGGTCTTGCGCCGCTGGCACAGGTGTACCTCTCGCGGCGAGGGCGCGGGCGCTGGCTCCAGCAGTCCGCCGCGGGTCTCCAGCGTGCGGTCGATGCCCCACTCCGTGAAGTAGGCCTGCGCCGCTTCGGGGTCGAGCGTGGCGTCCACCGGCTCTTCCGCCAGCGCGGCCGCGTGAGGCTCCGTCAGGAACTCGGCGACGTCGAAGCCGATGCCCCCCGCTCCGATGATGGCGACCCGGTCCCCGACCACCGCGTCCCCCGCGAGCACGTCGACATACGAGAGCACCTTGGCGTGGTTGATGCCCGGGAGGCTCAGCTGGCGCGGCACGACGCCCGTGGCCAGCACGACCTCGTCGAAGCCCCGGAGATCGGCCACCTCCGCCCGGGTTCCCAGCTTCAGGTCGACGCCGGTGAGCTCGATGCGCCGGCCGAAGTAGCGCAGCGTCTCCTTGAACTCCTGCTTGCCCGGGATGCGGCGCGCCAGGTTGAACTGACCGCCGATCTGGTCCGCCGCCTCGAAGAGGGTGACGTCGTGGCCGCGCTCCGCCGCCGTGGTCGCGCAGGCGAGCCCCGCTGGACCCGCGCCCACCACCGCCACACGGCGCCGCGCCTTGACCGGGTGCGACGACCACTCGGTCTCATAGCAGGCCAGGGGGTTCACCAGACAGCTGGCCCGCTTGCGCTCGAAGATGTGGTCGAGGCAGGCCTGGTTGCACGCGATGCAGGTGTTGATCTCGTCGCTGCGGGCCTGCGCCGCCTTGTTGACCCAGTCCGGGTCGGCCAGCAGGGGCCGGGCCATGGAGACCAGGTCGGCGTGACCCTGCGCGAGCACCCGCTCAGCCACCTCGGGCATGTTGATGCGGTTGCTGGTGACCAGCGGGATCTGCACCTCGCTGCGCAGCTTCTCGGTCACCCACGTGAAGGCCGCTCGGGGGACCAGCGTGGCGATGGTGGGGACCCGCGCCTCGTGCCAGCCGATGCCCGTGTTGATGATTGACGCCCCCGCCGCCTCGATGCGTCGGCCCAGGTCGACGATCTCTTCCCAGGTGCTGCCGCCCTTGACCAGGTCGAGCATGCTCAGCCGGTAGATGAGGATGAACTCCGGCCCCACCGCCGCGCGGGCCGCCTTGACGATCTCCACCGCGAGCCGGCTGCGGTTGGCGTAGTCGCCGCCCCACGCGTCTTTGCGCTTGTTGGTGCGCGACGCGATGAACTGATTGATGAAGTAGCCCTCGCTGCCCATGATCTCGACGCCGTCGTAGCCAGCGCGTTTGGCGAGGGCGGTGCAGCTGGCGAAGTCGGCGATGGTCTTCTGGATCCCGCGCTTGCCCAGCGCGCGGGGCTTGAACCAGCTGATGGGCGACTTCACCGGCGAGGGGCCCACCGCCAGCGGGTGGTAGGCGTAGCGGCCCGTGTGCAGGATCTGCATGGCGATGCGCCCGCCCGCCTCGTGCACGGCGTCAGCGACCACCTTGTGCTGCCAGGCCTCGAGCCGGTTCGTCATCTTGCCGGCGAAGGGCGCAGCCGTGCCCGCCAGGTTGGGCGCGACCCCGCCCGTGACGATGAGACCGACGCC
>JAUIAC010000786.1 GCA_030425545.1 bacterium
TCGTGGGGCGGCACGGCGCAGTAGAGGCAGGCCGAGTTACAGGGCCGCCCGAAGTCGATGTAGAAGCTCGGCGTCAGCCAGCCCACCAGCCGCTCGATGCCGGGCTGCGGCGCGCGGAGGGGCACGTCGTCCCGCCGCCCGTGCACGTCGGCCACCCTGCGCCCGACAAAGCGGCGCGCGCGGGCCGGCACGGCGGGCTTGGGACGGGCGGCTGGACGCTTCGGCGCTGGTGGGGTCTCGCTCACGCCGCCACGCTACACCCCGCAGGGCACGGCCCGCCAGCGCAGCCCTCGCGTGCCCCCCGGTCAGCTGCCGCCGCTGAAGCCCTTGCGCACCATGGCGCCCCACTGCTGGTTGCCGCGGTAGAAGTCCCAGAACGCGCGCACCCGCCACAGCACCGACAGCTGCCGGTAGCCCAGGTTCTCCAAGAGCGCGATCCACACCGTGCGCCCCAGCGTGCGCCACGAGGGCAGCGCGGCGTAGGTCATCTCCTCGAGCAGCACCGCGCCCAGGCTCACCGCCATGCCCAGGCACACCGCCACGATGAGGAAGAGCAGCATGAAGGGCAGGTCGACATAGCCCCCAGCGCCCGACACCAGCACCGCGCCAAAGCCCGCCAGCTCGATCACCGGGCCGAAGAGCTCGAACACGGCGAAGAAGGGCAGCACCACCAGGCCAATCACGCCGTAGCGGGGGTTGAAGAGCATCACCCGGTGCCGCATCAGGCTGTCGATGAGCCCACGATGCCAGCGGTTGCGCTGACGGCGCAGCACGTCGAGGTCTTCGGGCACCTCGGTGTAGCAGGCGGCGTCCCACACGAACTCGATGCGATAGGGCCGACCCTGCTCGCGCAGCACCCGATGCATGCGCACCACCAGCTCCATGTCCTCGCCCACGGTGTCGTGACGATAGCCGCCGATCTCCACCACCACGTCGCGGCGAAAGAGGCCGAAGGCGCCGGAGATGATCAGCGTCCCGCCGAAGACGTTCAGCCCCGCCCGCCCCACCAGGAAGGCGCGCAGGTACTCCACCACCTGAAAGGCAGCGACGCGGCTCTCGGGCAGCTGCACACCGCGCACCTCGCCGCCCACGATCTTGCAACCGTTGGCGACGCGGATGGTGCCGCCCGTGGCGACGACGCGCTCGGGGTCTTCCGAGAAGGGCAGCGCGATGAGCGAGAGGGCGTCCGGCAAGATCAGCGTGTCGGCGTCGATGCCGCAGACCAGCTCGTAGCGGGCGAGGTTGATGCCGCAGTTGAGCGCGTCGGCCTTGCCGCCGTTGTCCTTGTCGACCACGGTCAGCCGGGGGTCTCGGCGCGAGCGGTACACCGCGCGCACGTGCTGCGTGGGGATCTGGGGATCGTAGGCCGACGACACCGGGTAGAGCTGCCAGTCGCGCTTGAGCACGCCCACGGTGTCGTCTTTGGAGCCGTCGTTGACCACCACCACCTCGAAGCGGCCGTAGCGCAGCGAGAGCAGCGACGTGAGCGAGGCGTCGATGGTCAGCTCCTCGTTGTAGGCCGGCGCGATGATGGTGACGGAGGGCATGAAGGGGTCGCGCAGGCTGGCCGCGACATCGACCCCCACGCGGCGGCGCTTGCGGCGCACGACGTCGACGAACGAGAGCGCGACCATGGCGGCGTAGCTGCCGTTGAGCCCGAGGAAGAAGAGCAGGAACACCCAGTCCACCACGGTGACCACGGTCGCCATCATGGTCGCCCTCCGGCGCTCACAGGGCCGCCAGCGCAGGCTGCGTCGGCGGCGCCCACGAGCGCGGGTCCAGGGCGTGGGGCCGCGCCGACAGGGCGGCCGACTTGGGCATGGGCGCGAGCAGGGACGCCTCGAAGTCCATGAGCGCGCGGTCCGCGCCGCGCCGCTCGGCCATGACCCGCTCGGCGACCTGGGCGGCGCCGGCGTCGACATCCGCAGCGCTGCCGAGGGTGCGCACGCCGAGGTCCCCGAACTGAGCCAGGGACTCGGCCGCGGCGAGCCGCACCCGCCACGTGGGGTGCTGCAGCGCGCGAGTGAGCCAGGGCAGCAGCTGCGCGTCGCCCAGGGCGGCCGCGAGGGGCGCCGCCGCCACGACCACGTCGGGGTCCGGGTCGCACAGCGCCGCCGCCACAGGGCCCGGGGGGAGCGGGG
>JAUIAC010000787.1 GCA_030425545.1 bacterium
GCGCCCTCCGCGCGGCGCTTGCGACCGGTCAGGTGCAGGAGCACCCGCAGCCCCTGCGCGCCCGCCAGCAACGAGAAGCCGGCCACGAGCACCACGGCGATCACGGCGACGGTGACCTTCATCCCGCCCCCTTGTCACCCAGGAAGCGGCTCACGAGGCCGGAGCGACGCGTGCGCCCGCGCCCGCCCTCGGCCGTGGCCATCAGGGCGCTCGCGAAGGCGGCCATGTGCGCGTAGCGGCGCTCCGGGTCGCGGTGCAGCGCGCGCTCCAGCACGTCGGCCACGGCGTCGGGCACGTCCTTGTTGAGGTGCCGCAGCGGCGTCTCCGGGATGGGGCCGTCCTCCCGCAGCCGCAGCAGCTGCCCCCGCGCGCCGGGCTCGGTCGCCATCACCGGCCGGCGGCCCGTCAGCGCCTCGAACATGCAGGCGGCCACCGCGAACTGATCCGCCCGGCCGTCGACGACGCCACCGGTGGCCTGCTCTGGGGCCATATAGGCCGGCGTGCCGAGGGGGTGCTCCAGGTCGTAGCCCACGCGGTAGCGATCGGCCCGGCCGCTGATCCGCGTCGCCGTGCCGAAGTCCACCATCTTCACCCGGTGACCGCGGAGCGAGGTCCGGGTGAGGATGATGTTCGCCGGGGTCACGTCGCGGTGGACGTAGCCGATGCTGTGCAGTTCGGCGAGCCCCTCGGCGAGCTGCTGGATCAGGTCGCGCACCACGCCGACCCGGAGCCGCTTGCCGGTGGCGATGACCTTGGCCAGGGTCGGGCCCTCGGCGTACTCCATGGCCACGTAGGGTCGCCCGTCCGGCACCGCTCCTGTCCGGTAGATGTCGACAAAACAGGGCGCGTGGAGGGCGCCGATGAGCTTGCCCTCGCGTAGCAGCGCGATGGACGCCCGCCGCAGATCGGGCTCGCGCAGGCTGAGGTAGGGGCGGCAGAGGACCTTCAGCGCGACGGGGCGATCGCCGACGGAGCGCTGCTTGGCGAGGAACACGTCGGCGTGGCTGCCGGTCCCCAGAGCGCGGTCGATGGAGAACTCCTCGTCGACGACCTGCCCGAGGATCGGGTCCAGCTCGGTGCGAGAGGCTCGGCGGCGGCGGGAGGAGGAGTCGGTCAAAGCAGGTGCTCGCGCGCCGTGAGGGGGAGCTTGGCGCGGGGCGGCAGACTGCCACAACCAGCGGCGCTTGGCACATCGACCAGAGGCGTTGCCCAGCGCTCGACCGCCGGTCTATCCTCCGCCGCATGAGTGACCTCACAGCCATCGCCAACGCGCGCGACTTTGTTCAACAGCTCCGCACGGGCCGCTTCGATCGTGTCGAAGTGGGCGCCTGCGACCTCGGCCAGCACGGTGGCACGGAGTTCGGCCCCGCGACGTGGAATCACGTTCGCATGACCGGGACCAAGCTGATCGGCCTGCACGTGCGGGACCTGCGGGTCGACCGGTGGATGGCGCGGGGCGTGTTGCTCAACGGGACGCGTTTCGAGGGCGGCGAGCTCCGCGGGGTGAACGTCAGCAACTCGCAGGCCATGGCGCTGCAGTGGCCCCGTGCCCAGCTCTCGGGCTGTCGCTTCAGTGAGACGCCGCTGACCAACGCCAACCTGTCGCGGGCGGCGTTGACGGAGTGTCACTTCGACATCTCGGACCTCAACCACGCCAACTTGAGCGAGGCGCTGCTGCTGAACTGCCGCTTCACCGACAGCCGGCAGGGCGGCGCCGTGGTGGACAACGCCAACCTCTCCGGCGCGGTGCTGTGCGGGGTCGACCTGGGTGGCGCGGGGCTCTTTCGCGCCAACTTCGACGGTGCGGTCTTGGTGGACGTGGACCTGCGCGGCGCCAACCTGGTGGACGCCAGCTTTCGGGACGCGGTGCTCATCAACTGCAAGACCGACCATGCCGACATGTCTCCGGACACCGAGCGCCAGATCAAGGGCGCGGCGTCCGGGGTGAGCGACATCGCGCGGGTGCTGGCCAGGCACCACGAGGCTGCGCACCTCGCGCTCATCACGGCTGCCGTGCTGGCCGCCATGGCCAACGTGGAGCGGACCGCGGCGCCGGCGGCCATGGCGCCGACCGGGCAGGGCGATCCGGCAGCGGACCTGGTGAAGCTGCAGTTCCCCGCGCTCGTGCGCGAGC
>JAUIAC010000788.1 GCA_030425545.1 bacterium
TGCTCGACGCCGACGACGTCCCGATCTTCTGCAAGGCCTTTGAGCCAGTCTGCGATTGACGGCGCGCTGAGCGCGCGGGTCAGCGAAGCCCCAGCTTCGACCAGATGTGATCGACGCCGGGGGTGTCAGCGCCGGCCGCGTCGCCGAAGCGCTGCACCGACTGCAGCATGTCGCGCACCTTGCTTCGGCCGCGCGACGTGCGCATCGCCTCGCGCGGCGTGATGCCCCCGAGGCTCTTGTGCGGGGTGTCTTCGAAGCCCGCGAGGTACTCCTCCACCCAGTCTTGCGCCAGCCGACGCACCTCGGCGTGCCCGTGCCCCTCTTCGCCCAGCACGCCGTCGAGGTCGCGGAGCACGGTCATCTCCCGCCGGAGTCCGGGGAGCTGGCGCTCCAGGCGGCCCGCGAGGGTGTCGGCGCGCGGCACCGAGGAGGTCGAGGTCATCAGCCGGCCGGCTCGGAGCCGCAGCGTGGCGCCCACGTGGCCCAGCGAGGGGTTGGAGACGACCCACACCCCACGCGCGCGCCGCCGCAGCAGCCCCTCGGTGGCGGTGTGCTCGAGCGCGCGGGCGACCGCGGTCTCGTCTTCGATGGCGAAGCGTGTGGTGACGCGCATGATCGGCGCGCCGTCCGGGTCTTTCAGCCGCGACTCGTGCCGCCAGGCCCTCGCCATGGCCCGCTGCCCCGCGGCCATGAGCAGGGGCAGGCGCTGCTCGCTCGGGAGCTGCGCGGCCTTGCGCGCGGCCCGGACCATGCCGCGGCGTCCCGTGATCGGAAGGCAGGCGTGAACGGCGTCCAGCAGGTGACAGTCCCCGAGGTCCAGGACACGAGCCACCAGCAGCTCGCCGACGCCCACAACCGCATGCAAGACCGGCTCTTCGAGGGCGATGAGCTGGCTGTCGCGGACCCGCTCCACGGTGGTGCACGAGTCGGTGCTGCGCACCACCTGAAACACGTCGGCCGGGCTGTCGAGGAGCACGTCCAGGAGCTCGGCCCGGGCGGGGCCCATCGGTCCGCCGCCGACCACCACCCGCGCGCCGAGGCGCTGCTCCCGCGGACCGGCGTCCCAGAGCAGCCAGGGAAAGAACTGGGAGTGCGCGTCGCGGTCTTGCAGCCACTTGCCCAGCTCGTCGCCGTCGCGGAAGTCGGTGGCGAAGAAGCGGCCTGCGGCAGTCAGCACGCTCGCGTCGTCGAGCCGGTCCTGCACGGTGTCCATGGCCTCCACGAGCAGCTGGAGGTGCTCACGGCGCAACAGACGGGGACGAAAGCGAATGCAGGTCATGGTGATTTGCGCAGGCAGAGGCGGTTCGGAGGGGGGGCCGATCCGAGAGCGGGACCGTGGCGGGCTGTGCCGATGGGCGGCGCTGGGTCACGGGAGACGCTCCGCTTATAGGAGCGCGCTCAAAAGGGTGTCAACGCGAGAATTGCATGCGGCGAAAAAGGGCCGCTTCAGTGCTCGCCGTCGAAGTCGATGCTCAGGGGCGCGGCCGCAGCGTGGTCTCGGTCAGGGGCGGCGCGCTCCTGGGCGTCCACGTCCACCGGGGCCGCGTCCGTGTCCACCGGAGGCGCGTCCGTCGTGAGCACGTCGTCGCGGAGCCACATCGCCGGCTGCGCCATGGCGGCCGCGCCGGCGGCGGCGATGGCCTCGAGGTCCATGGGCTCGCCCTCGAAGCGGGGACGGCGCCACCACCCGAGCCCCATGGACACCACAGACAGCACCGAGATGAAGCCCCAGACCAGCGCGTCGGAGGCGAAGAGGCTCCACCGTGACGACGCGCTGTCGAGGTAGCGCGCGTAGAGGCCGTACAGGTCACGCGGGGCCAGCCCAAAGGTGGCGGTGAACGCGGGGCTGAAGTCCAGGCCCAACGCCATGCGCCGGTGGAGGTTGGCCAGTGAGCGCCGATCGCCGCTGCGCCGCACGGCGAAGCGCACGAAGCCGGCCGACACCGCGTAGGCGCGCTGCACCTTCAGGCGGTGGCCGCGAAACGCGGCGTTGACGCCGTCGAGGGTGTCGAACTCGCCGAAACCGCCGGCTCCGAGCCCTTGTTGCAGGCGGTCGAGCGTCGCTTCGCCTGCGACCACCATGGCGACGCCCTCGTGGAACCAGCGCGGCAGGGGGCGCCCCTTGGCCA
>JAUIAC010000789.1 GCA_030425545.1 bacterium
TGTGGCTTCCCAAGTGCGCAGGACTGGCCGTAGCCAATTCAAGCACTTGGTGGGGTCGCAGGGCGATGTGTCAGCGCGATGAAGCCGCCGAGGCGGAATGCGCTACAGGCTCCTAATGTGCGAGCCGACGCGGCTGAGGGGCCAGCGTCGGTCGGAGGACACGATGCACCGGACCTTCTCGCGACGCGCTGTCGGCGACGCGCGCGCCGGGCTCGCTGCGCCTGCCGACGCGCTCCTCCTTGCGCTGGCGCTCGCCCTCGTCGGCTGCGGCAGCCTCTTCCCCGCCCCAGCCCCCCAGGCCGCCGCTGCGGGCGCGAACGACGTCAGCGGCGCGCTCGGCGACGACGGCACGCTCAGCGACGGTGACGCCCTGGGTGACGCGGTCGGCGACGACGACATCAGCGACGACGGCGCGGTCACGGGCGACAGTGCCCCGGCCGACACGCTGCCGCCCTGCGATCTCGCCGCCTGCCCGGTGCCCGACGAGGTCTGTCAGGTCGCGGTCTGCGTCGGCGCGACCTGCGGCTTTGGCCCGGCGCCCAGCGGCACGCTCTGCGACGACGGCGACCCCTGCACCGCTGCCGACCGCTGCGTCGACGGCGGCTGCGTCGGGGCCGGCGCGCGCAACTGGACCCACGTCTTCGGCGGCGACGGCGGCCGGCTCGGGGCCGTGCTGCCCGGGCCGCTGGGGGGCGCCCTTGCGGTGGGTACAGCGGCCTACAACGCCACCACCAAGTACGACAGCTGGCTGCTCACCACCGACGCCGACGGCAAGCAGCTGGTGGACAAGGACCTCGGCCAGCCGACCCACGACGACCTCGTGGCCCTGGCGCGCTACCCGGGCGGCGACGTCCTGGCAGGCGGCTCGGCCGACGGCAAGGGCCGGCTCCTGCGGCTCACGCCAGCGCACAAGCCGGTCTTCAGCGTCGCGACCTCCACCGGGTCGAGCAGCGTGCGCGCGGTGGCCGTCACCGCCACGGGGGTCGCGCTGGCCGGCGGCATGCTCGACCTCAACAGCAAGACCGGCGACGCCTGGGCCGGCGCGTTCAACGCCACGGGCGCGCTGCTGTGGGACTGGAAGCGCGGTGTGCCCGGGCGGCGGGTCGCTGTGACCCGGGTCGCGGCGGCGCAGAGCCCGGCGACCGGCGGGCTGCCGGCGGGCAGCGCGGCGCTGCTGGGCTACGACCGCCTGCTGCCGGCGAGCAGCGGCTCGGACCTGTACCAGATGTGGCTGTCGGCCCTCGACGCCAAGGGCAAGCCGCTGTGGCACACCACCCTGACCAAGGACATCACCGGCAGCGCGTCGGGCCTGGTGGCGCAGCCTGACGGGACCTTCGTGACCTTGATCGACGGGTCTGCCGGCCTGCAGCTCCAGCGCGTAGACGCCCAGGGCAAGGTCAGCAAGTTCGCGACCCTGCCGGGGGGGCTGATCGCCACGGCCAGCGAGCTGATCCCGGGACCGCAGGCAGGCCTCTTCGTGGTCCGCGACCAAACGGGCGGCTCGGGGGTCATCTACGGCCTGAGCGCCACCGGCGCCACGGTGAGCCAGACGCCCCTGATCTTCCCGCAAGGGGCCAACGGCCGGGTCTTCGACGCGGCGTGGGCGGGCGACAGCGCGCTGCTGCTCAGCGGCGATCTGCAGCGCAAGATCGGCAAGAGCTCGTCGTCGATCTACCGCGCGTTCATCCGCCGCATCGACACCTTCGTCCAGGCCGACTGCCCCGCGGGCGACGCCTGCCGCGGCGACACCCACGGCTGCCCTCCCAAAGACGGGTGCGATCTGGCGCTGTGCTCGGGGCTCACGGGCTGCTTCTCGACCCCCATCGCCCCAGCGGCCTGCGGCAAGTAGGGCCGCCGACCCGGCGCGCCGGCGCGTCGCTGCGGTCGCGACCGCGAAGGTCAGCGGTGCTTGCTCAGCCAGTCGCAGGCGCTGCGCTGCTTCAGCGAACACGCCGCCTTGAGCATCTTCCGCGCCCCGGCAAGGTCCTTGGCAGCGCCACTCTTGCCCCGCTTTCCCGGCGTCTTTGCGCGGTCGAGCAGCACCTTGGCGCCGCGCACACAGGCGACACCGTCGCGCTTGCCACAGGCGAACTGAAAGAGCTTCAGCGCCTCGGACAGGTCGACGC
>JAUIAC010000790.1 GCA_030425545.1 bacterium
GTGACCTTGACGCCCTCGCGCGCGGCCTGCGCCAGCTCGCACCCGCGCTTGGCCGCCTGCCAGGCCCGCAGGACGTCGGTCGGGATGCCGCTCGCCGCGTAGCGCGCCACGGCCTCGACCTCCTGCGTGCGCGCCTTGGCCACCCGCAGCTGCGCCGCGGTGCGCGCCGGGTCGAAGGTCCACTGCAGCGCCAGCGCGACGCCGCCGGCCAGGCCGTTGAAGGGGTCGCGGTGGTAGGGGTTCGTCGACGCCGTGCGCGTCGGGGTCCACGCCGCCGACAGCCCGCCGCCCAAGATGACCGCCGGCGCGTTGGTCAGCCGCGCCACGCGCACCAGCGCGCCCGCCGCCGCGCGCCCGGCCTTCACCTGCGCCCACTCCGGCCGGTGCTTCGCCGCCAGGGCCAGCGCCTGCTGCAAGGTCGGCAGCTTCGGCCCCGGCCGCTTCAGGCGCGCGTCGGCGAAGCGCACCGCGGCGCCCTCCGGCAAGCCCATGGCCAGCTTCAAGCCCGCCTCGACCAGCGCGACCCCGTCGGTGTTCTGCCGCTGCAGCCGCTTGAGCTCCACCGCGGCGAAGCGCAGCCGCGCCACGTCCACAGCGGTCATGCTCCCGTCGGCCTCCGCCACCGCCTCGGTCGCCTTCTCCACCGCCGCGGCGATCTGCTTCGCGCCGCTCCGCAGGAAGGGCTGCATGCCCAGCAGCCAGGCCCGCGTCGCCCACAGGCGCCGCACCTCGAAGGCCACGGCGTCCTGGACGGCACGCGCCCGCGCCGCCTCCAGGTCTGCGCGCGCCCGCGCCGCGTCGACCCCGGCCTCGATGCGGCCGAAGGTGTAGAGCGGCCAGGCCAGCACCGCCTGCACCCGCGCGTAGGGCCCCCAGTCGCTGAGCTTGCGCCAGTTGGTCTGCACCTGCGGCGAGAGCCCCGAGCCCTGCACCGTGTACATCGGCGCGACAAACCCCAGCGCGCTGAGCTTCGGGTAGTAGAGCGACTCCACCTGGGCCATGCGCCCCCGCAGCTGCGCCACACGCGCGTGGGCGGCCTCGACCTTGGTGCTGCGCTTGAGCGCCGCTTCGACGCAGGCCTCCGCGTCGGCGAAGCGCAGCACAGCGGCCGACTTCGCCGGCGTCGCGGTCCCAACGCCGGGGGTCTGGCCGCTGGGGGGCTCAGCCGGCGGCGCCGCCCAAGCCGGGCTCAACGGCGCGCTCAGCCCCGCGGCCGCAAGGACCAGCAGCGCGGCCGGCCACAACGCCCCGCGGCCTACAGGCCGAGCCGACGGCTCCGTCCCGGTGCGTGCGCCGCTCAGGGCAGCATCCCGGCGCGACGCTTGCGCTCCTTGGCCAGCCGCTTCGCCAGCCGCTGGTTCAGGCCGTCGACCCCGTGCTTGGCGATGATCTTGCCGAACTGCGCGGCGTAGTCGTCGAGCATCGACGCGCCGTCGAAGCGCACGCTCACGATGCGAAACGCGCCGCCCACCCGCGCCCACGAGAACACGATGTCGGTCTCGCTCTCGTCGGCGAGCGTGGCGTGGACCACCACGGAGCTGTTCCGCCCGCCGGTGGCCTTGCTGTAGCTGGCCTTCCACTTCGACGAGCGGAAGAAACGCGCGCTGTCGGCGTACGAGATCAACCGAATCAGGTCGTAGAACGTGTCTTCGAAGGTCTTCTTCTGCGCCGGGCTGAACTTGGCCACGTGCTTGGCGATGGGCCGGCTGACGAAGGTGCCGCGATCGTAGAAGCCGTCGAGCTCGGCGAAGGCCGCCTTGTTGGCCGCCTTGTCCGCCGCGCTGAGCGTCTTGCCCTTGGCTGGCTTCTTGACCTTGAGGAAGGCGGCGATGAGCGCGTGGGTGCGAGCCAGCGCACCACCGCCCTGCTTGGCGGGAGCCGCCGCGGCCGCGCTGGCCTTGGCGGCGGGCGCCTTCTTGCCGCCGCGCTTGCCCTTGGCGAACGCAGGCGCGGCCAGGGCGGTGAGCGCCAGCACAGCGGTCAGCGCAGCGGCGCGGGCCAGACGAGGGTGTCGAGTGAGGACCATGGTGTCTCCAGCGAGGCCCGGCGCAGAGGCCAGGGCGTTGCGATTCGGGGGCGCGCGGGGTGCAGCCAGGCGTGGCCCAACCGGGCGCGGCCCGAGG
>JAUIAC010000136.1 GCA_030425545.1 bacterium
GACGAGGTTCGCCTCGGCTTCGGTGGGGAACGCGGCCATGTTCAGGCTTCGGATGGCCGGGATGTCGACAGGTCGCTCGGGCCGAATCGTTACGCGGGTCACGGCGCTCTCTTGGTGTGGGTTTGGACGTTGAGCCGAAGATTGGGAACGTCGTGATGTCAGCATGTTAGAGCGGTCGCCCCCGTTTGTCGCCGGGTGATCGTCGGACCAATCCACAGGTTCCCTGAATCCGGCGGGTTTCCTCACTGGGAAACCGGACCTGTCCAGGAGACTCCCGCACATCTCGCCAGAGGTGATAGGACTTTTGATTCTCTTTAGATGTTGATGAAAAGTCCGGACGGGGCTACGTTGAAGGCGTGAGGGAGCGAGGATGCCCAGAGTCGACGCATTCAGCATCAAGGGCATCGAGTTGTTGTTCTACTCGGCTGATCATGATCCTGCGCACTTCCATGTGCGCAAGCCAGGTGACTGGGAGATCAAGGTGAACATCCTGGCCACGACCGACGACCAGCTCGCCTTCACGTTCAAGTGGCCTCGCAACGGAGCAACCGTGTCGGGAAGGCTACAGAAAGAGCTTCGCACGCAGACCGTTGCGCATCGGGAAGCCCTCCTCAAGGAGTGGGAGTCCAAGGTGAATCGGTAGGAGAAGATCGGATGCAGACCAGCACCACCAACATCTCGGTTCTCAACCACGACCCCGCCTGCGCCCCTTGGCTTCGGTCGTCTCCGACGGTCGATGTGTTCAAGCGAGCGACCCTGGAGGCTGCTGAGCGGAAGCAGAAGGTCATCGTCCTCGTCGCGGCCTCGCAGCTCGATGAGGTGGCGGACTTCGTGAGGGCGGCGAGCAGACTTCATCGTCTCCAGGCGCTGCTTGTACACGAGGATGTCGAACCTGGGTGGATCGCCCAGCTGCTGGACCGGGCCAAGCTCCGGCCGCTCCGAAACCTGTTGGTCCACCGGGGAGGCGAGCAGCCTCGCAGAATTCTCAACGCCTGGCGGATTGGCGCGCAGCACGACCTCATCGGCGACGCACTGAGGATTCCTCAGGGCTTGCTGGTACTTAGCTGTGCGATGAAGCGCATCGAGGTGCCCTGGTCGGCGTTGCAGACCGTCTCGGAGGTCCCAACTGGCGAGTGGGGGAGCTTCCAAGTTGCAGACGACGGGAGTTACATCCACTGGCCCGAGTCCGATGTCCACTTGGACCTCGGTGGCTTGCAAAGGCTCGTCGATCCAGCTGCTCGTGAGGCCGCCAAGGTCGACAGGGTCCGGAGTCAGCGAGGTTTCGGGGCGGCAGTGACGGCTCTCAGGAATGCGGCTGGCTTGGCGCAGTCGGCCATCGAGGGGGTGACGGCCAGGCAGGTCCGCCGCATCGAGTCAGGCGAGGTGTTTCCGAGAGTATCGACGCTGGCGAAGCTGGCCGCGGCGCATGGGCAGTCGACGGCGGAGTACTTGGACGCGTTGGCGAAAGAGCAGGCGTCGGCGAACCCGATCCCAGCCTGACGGCTGCTACACGTTGAGCCGGAGTCTCGAGACCCGGCGATTCCAAATGGTTGCAGGCGCTGTCCCCAGGTTGTCACCGGTTGGTGCCAGGCGGTTGCTCAGCTCGCCTGGGCGATGGTGCCGATGTCTCGGTCTGGTCGGGCCTTGGCGAGGTCGTGTGCGCTTTGGAGGTTCATCCAGAACTGGGGCGTCGTGCCGAGCGCCTGCGCAAGCAGCCATGCGGTCTGGGAAGTGACGCCTCGCTTGCCCTTGACCAGCTCGTTGATCCGTTGCGTGGGCACGCGGAGGTGACGTGCGAAGGCCACCTGCGTCAGTCCCATGGGGACCAGGAACTCCTCCAACAGAATCTCGCCAGGATGGGTCGGGACTCGATTTTCCGGAAGCATGGCCACTCCTTCTAGTGGTAATCCATCAGCCGAACTTCGTCGGCCCCACCGTCGGACCAGCGGAAGACGATGCGCCACTGGTCATCCACTTGGATGCTGTGCATGCCCGACAGATCTCCTCTCAGAGCCTCGAGGCGGTTGCCAGGGGGGACTCGTAGGTCGTCCATCCGTGCTGCGGCGTCCACCATGTCGAGCTTGCGGAGCGTGGCCCGGACCAGACCGCCATCCAGCCGGAGCGCTCGCTTGTTGCTGCGCCCGTGATACAGGTCCTCAGTCAGTCGGTCACCGAAGCTGCGGATCATGCGTAGCACCTCGCATCGTCCGCTGTAGTGTACCGGATTACACGGTATCCGTGAAAGCGTAGCGCTGCCTGAACGCCGTCATGCGTCGGTCAGACGTTGAACCGAAGTCTCAGTAGCAAGTGATCTCGGCACTTTGAGGGGGCTGTCCCCGGACTTGTACCCACGGACCCGTGCGAACAGACCCAGATCCGCCCGGGGCGAGGGCCGGGAATCATGTCCCGACCTCGACGGCCACTGGCACTCCAATCTGCGTGGCGACCGGCGTGTAGAGGTCCACCTCCGTCGCTTCCGTCTCGATCGACACGACCAGCGAGTAGCGCACCTGCTCTCTCCACCGCTCCGTGTGCGGACGTTCCTTCCACCACCCGGCCTGCGGCACGACAGCCAGGTAGCGGCAGGCGGCGAGGGCTTGACCAGACCCCACCCACCAGTCCGACCGGATGGAGCCCTTGTTGCGGAGTCGTTCTCCCAGAGTCCAGGCGGCTTGGCCGAAATCGAAGTCCGTTCCTTCGTGCTGCGCCTGCTTGTTGACCCGAGCCTTGAACTCGTCGACATGCTCGTCTGGTCGAATCAGCGAGAATGCCAGACCGTGAGATGTGTAGCGGTGTCGTTGAATGTCCCCCCGTCGCCCTGGGTTGGGCTCGACGAAGTAGGACAGCGTGACCCTCATGGTCACGTCGGTATCAAGGGGAAGGCCGGCAAGGGCCTCCGCAGGCCAGGGCAGTTCGTGCAGGTGCATGTGCTGTGTCGGAACGTTGCCACCACGGGGCTGTGCGAACGGTTGGAGTTCGCCTTGTACGACCAATGTGAGGAGGTTGTTGGCGCTCCAACTCGCTTTCTGCAGCGATGGCACCCCCCAGCCGTAGCGTCGAAGCAGGAGGTTGTGCTGCTTGAAGACGGTGCGCTCGGCCTGCACGCTCCGGCGCATTTCGTCTGTCCACGCCGCTGAGTGCACGATGAGCGCCCGGATCGTCTCCGGCCAGAAGTGCGGGTAGCGGGCCATCAGGATCGCCGCCAACCGAGCCCCTTGAGCGCAGGCGGCGCTCGTGTCGCCCGTGGGACCGAGGAGCCGCTGCCAGTGCGTGGTCAGCAGGGAGAGCTCGTCAATCGGATCACCTTCACCGCTGAATGGGTCCACCCCTGCGTTGCCGCCCTCCAACACCACGTCGGGCTTAATGGGCCACTTGGAAGCCGAGGTCACCGAAGTGGCGCTCATCGGTGCAAGTCCGCCGGGGGCTGCGATGGGGGCCGGCCAGCCTGGGTACTTCTCGGCCGGAATGGTGCTCTTCTCCGTGAACGCTCCGACGGTGAGCACATTCCACGCCTGCGCCGGATCGTGAACGCCCTCGGAGTCGTTGCAGTCGGGCGAAGTTGGCCACTGTCGCCGGTCCCGGATGTTGCCGGCGGACACCACGAACAGACGCCTTTGACCGTCTCCTTGGCCGAACGCCATGTTGTCGAGTTCGCCCGACCACGACGACGGAGCGCCACGATCTCTGAAGTCTGTGGCTGTGACCGCCAGGGCGAAGACACGGGGCCGGTGCGGCGCAACGACCTCCGGCTCGTGGGCACCCTGTTTGGTCACCCAGCCGTAGAGTTCAGGGTCGTGTTCAGGGTAGCCGATGGGAGGCAGGATCTTCACGCTCTCCAGCCGGTGTTCCAGGGCTTCGGGGTGCGCCGCAGCGAGCGCCTCCACCAGGTCGCCGTACAGGGCCAGCCCTGCCATCTCAGTCCCATGGCCACGACGATCGAGTGGGTCATTGGAGTCCCCAGCGCCCCACTCGGGGTGGATGGAGTGCACCCCATCGGCCGCTATTCCCGGTCTCAGCAGGGGATGAGCAGCCGTGATCCCGCAGTCGAGGACGCACACCACCGGAGCGTCATCAGGTGGCAAGCGCAGCCGAGCCAGGAAATCGTCGGCCCATTCTCTGCGTTGCGCTGTCCCCATGTCGTCGAGGAAGAAGGACGCAAGCTCCTTCGCCTTGCGGAGTTCAGCCACGCAGTCAAGCAGTTCTACCGAGGCGGCCAGCTGCTCGGCCGTGGCTGAAGCCAGTACAACCGTACGGTCCGTGAATACGAGGTGACCTTGGCCGACCCGGGCTCCAGAAGAACCAGCGAACTGAACGAAGTCCGCCAGCAGTCGCTGTCGGTCCTCCTCGGAGTTGCCGGCCCGGAGCCAGACCTCCCACCAGATGGGCTCATTCTCGGCCGGGAACGCCTCCGTGTCGGTCCAGAACGAGCGCATGACGGCCCGACGGATGGAGTCGGTACTGCTCACCAGCGCCTGGTTCTTGGGACCCTTGGTGGTGTCCTTGCTGGGGTCGAGGTAGCCCTCTACGAGCTTCTGGAATTCCTTGAGTCGGCCGTCTGGGACGAACACCGTGGCGCTCACCAGAGGCGAGTCGGAGAGCGCCTCCGGTGTCTCTGCCCCTTCAGTGGGTTGCGGGCTCGGCCGGGTCGCCATCAACTCGATGTGGAGATTCGCCTTTCCCTGGTGGCGTCGGTCGAGCCTCTTCAAGGCCTGTTCTACCTGCGCCTTGCTCTCGTTCTGCAGGGTAAACTCGACGTACACGCCACGGTCGCCGGAGATGCCGATCTCCCTCCTTCGGAGAGCGATCTGCTCAAGTTCGGCCTGAACGGCGGCAAGCTCCTGCTTGAGCTTCAGGCCGTGCGACGTCCGTTCTCGTGACGGCGGGCCGTTGGTAGGTCCCCGAACGCCCTTTGGATAGGTGTAGTCGTCGACGGAGGCGGTTCCTTCAACAAGGAGGTGAGGCTTGGAGCCTGGAGGGACGGTCGGCATGAGGCAGATCCACTATTGGGGTTGGTGCCTTCTGCAGTCCTCCAGGGCGGTCACGAGATGCTCCGTGGTGACCGAGGGGAGGTCGTCGAGCACAGCGTCCTTGGCGGCGGTCAAGGACGCCTTGGTGATCTCGGCGTGACTCAGTCCCAGACTCTTCGCAGAGGCCTCTTGCCAGTCGACCCTGTCGGTCGGGAACATCGCCAGGCAGTTGCGAAGCACCTTGTCGGCTGCCGCTTCCGTTGGAAGCTCGTACCGAATGGTGTCATCAAACCGTCGGAACAGCGCCGGGTCCAGGGACTGGGGATGGTTCGTAGCGGCGAGGATGATGCTGTCGGAGTCATCCTGCTCGATGAACTGCAGGAAGGAGTTCAAGACCCGCCGAATCTCGCCCACGTCTTGCCCGGCCCACCGCTGCCCACCGATGGAGTCGAACTCGTCGAACAGATAGACGCCACGCTGTTCGCTGAGGGCGTCGAACACGAGGCGTAGCTTCGCCGCTGTCTCGCCCATGAACTTGGTGATGAGGCCGTGCAGCACGATGACGTACAGCGGTAGCCGCAACTCCCCAGCCAGGGCCGAGGCCGTCATAGTCTTGCCAGTGCCGGGTGGGCCGACGAGCAGCAGCTTGCGACGGGGAGACAGGCCGAATGACGCCAGCTTGCTGTGCCCTCGATGCTCTCGCAGGAGTCGACGCAGCCGAGAGTCGGTTGCCTCTTCCAGCACCATGTCGGACAGCCGCACATCTGGGTAAGACACCGCCAGCAGGCCGGCAAGTTCGCCTCGTGGCGTGCTGATCGGGATCGGTCTGGGAGTCTGCCGCTTGGACGCCCCGGTCTTGGCCTCGTCGATCAGAGCCTTGATCTCCGTGGCGACCTTTCCGTGGCCCTGGCGTGCCGAGTGGGCGGCAACCTGCATCGCAACGGCGTAGAATCTCTCCTGATCACCCACGAGATGACTCTTGATGAGCGCCTTGATCTGGTCCGCATTTGCCATGCACTCCTTCTTGCCACAGGCCACCCCCCAAAGGATAGGGGTACCCCATGCCCGCAGCCAGAAGAACGCCGTAAGCCTCGGCGCCGCATCGTCGTGGGGCGGCCGACGACACCCATGTCGAGGAGAATGCAGTCAGCAAGGATCTTGTATCGGCTCTCAACGTCAGTCGTCCCGGCGTCGCCGCATTGCGGCCATGGCGTCGGTCAGCGTCTGGCGCTTATCGTCCTCGGTGACGATCGAATGTACGTGTCAGAAGATTCCTAGAAGCAACAGATCTACCCCGAGCGCAGCGGCAGCCACGTTGCGAAATCACCGCTACTCCGTCCGGACCTCCTCTGCTACCTCCGCGGCTCTCACTTCCAGCGCGAACTCGTGCGGCGTGAGCGCGTAGCCCTTGGTCCGCAGTCCTCGCTCGACCACGGTGGTCAGGTAGTCCACCGGCGACACGCGCAGTAGCCGGCAGGTTCCAACCAAACTCTAAAACTGCGCGCTGACCTGCGCCCCGCGCGGCGAACGCGACCCGAGATGGTTACGGCGCCCAAGAACCGGCGTCCTGACCTCGCGCTCGATCAGGTTGTTGTCGAGCGGGACCTCGGGGTGGTCGATGAAGCCGCTCAGCTCCGACCACTGGTTCTCCAAGAATCGAAGCCCCTCAGCCAGCTTGGTGCCCGGCAACGACAGCTGCCCGGGGCGCCAGAGGTTGATCTTGTCGAGGATCGCCGCCGACCGGCTCACTCGCAGTTCAGCCCGCAACGCCAGCAGCTTGTTGCGGTCGCCCCCGGCGCGCTCCTTTGCCTCGGCCTCGACGGCGTAGAGCTCCGCGATAAGGTCGAGCACCTCGTTCGCGTCATCCTCCGTCTTGCTCGCCTGCTCGAATCGCCGCCTGGCGTGGCTCCAGCACACAAAGAGCAGGAACCTCGGCTGCCAGGGCCTGTCTTCGTCGAGCTCGAAGTCCTCCTGGGCCGCCTCTTTCGCGAGCGCCTTGTAGACCGCATAAGCGTCGGTCATCAGCTCGCCTTCGAAGTCTCGCAGCAGCTGCCGCGCGGCGTTCGTGCCACGTGTCGGAAGCGCCAGGCAGAGGAAGCCATCGTGCGCCGCGATGGCCCACAGCCACCATTTCGTCGAGCCCCTTTTGAGCATCATCCGCCACCTGGTCTCGTCCGCGTGGAGCATCTTGTGGTGGCTCAGCATCCACTTGTGGTGAGCCTCAAAACTCGGCTCGCACATCTCGGCGAGAGCCAGCAAGTAGTTCCACAGCGACTGCCGCGACACCCGCAGACCGGCGCGGCGCATGGTCTTCACCTGCCGGTTCAGAGGCTGATGGTCGACGAACTTGTCCACCGCCGCGCCGATGGCGACGCTGGTGTCGTAGCGGCCACCCGGCACAAGCTGCGGCGGCGGCAGCGCAGCCTCGGCGTGACCGCAGCCGCCACAGCCGTAGACCTGCTTTTCGTCGGTCACGACGGTGTACACACGCTCGGTCACGGTGATGCGCTCGCTGCTCTCGCAGGTGTTGCCCTTCGCGTAGAGCTTGCCGCCGCAATCGGGGCAGACCTGGTCGGCCTCGTCGAGCTCGTGTCGCACGGTGAGGGTTGGCAGGTCGGGCTGCTCGGTCCGCTTGCTGCCGGTGTGCTTGACCTTCTTCTCCGGCTTGGGCTTGGGCACGGCCGAGTCTGGGCGACCGCGCTTCTCCGACTTGCTGCCGAACAGGTCGCGGTTTCGCTGGTTGATCCGGTCTTGCAGGATCTTCAGCTCGAGGGCGAGCGCTTGCTGCCGCCCCTTGTTGGTCTCGGTCGCGAGCTTGTTGGCCAGCTCAGCGATGCGCGCGAGGAGGACGCGGTTTTCCGTCCTGAGCAGCTCGTTCTGAGCCTGCAGACGCCGTACTTCGGCCTGCAGCAGAGCTTCGTTTGGAGGGGGCTGGGTCTGCGTCGTAATCACATGGATCTTATAGCAAATGGTCCCATACAAGTCACGCGCCAAGCCCCACTTTCTTCGGCGAAATCGGCAGTTTTCCGACCATGTCGGCGCCCTCGAGGAAGAGGCTGAGCTCGGCGGTGGTCATCTTGAGTTGGCCTTGGCCGTGAGCGCCGCAGACGTCGCTAAAGACGCCCTTGGACAGCCGTTTGGAGTAGATGCAAAGGCCGGTGCCGTCCCACAGGAGAACTTTCGCGGACCGACGTCTCTTGTTGACGAACAAAAAGGCGTCGCCTGACAGCGGGTCACGGTCGAACTCGCGCTTCACGATGCCGTACAGGCCGTTGTAGCCGTTGCGTAGATCTGTCGGCACGCGCCTGGCCCAGACCTGCACGCTGCGGGTTGAGCCGATCATCGAAGCGCCGCGAGCGCCGTGATGCTCTGCTCGAAGGTGAGGCCCTCAAGAACAAAGCCACCAGGGGTGTCAGGCGGAGCGGCGTGGTCACGGCATTGGAGAGGTCCGCTTCGCTAGCTGCGACATCGTCGTCGACTACGACGCGCGTGAAGCCGCCGGGTTCGTCGGTGAGCGGCCGCGCCTCCATCCAGCGGCGCAGGGTTGGCGCCGAGACACCGAGCGACGACCCCAGTGCGGCAATCGATGCCCCCTCCGCGCGCATGTTGCCGACATGGGCGGCGACGCGAGCGCGCAGCCACGGCGGGAAGCCGGCGCCGTCCCATTCGGGGCGGTGCTCGGTGAGAAGTTGCGCGAGTTCCTGAGTCGTGGTCGTGGCCATACGTGTCTCCGTGCACGGGGGAGATCGTTGTCACATGGTCTACGTTTGGACGGTAAGGGGGCGGCTTCTGACACGTACTGACGAGGAGTCCGGCGTGGGGTACATCAGGGTGGCGCAGTTCGATGCGAAGCCGCTGAAGTAGGGACACTGGGGGCGAGTCGGCGTGCTCTCACCGTTCCTCCGAGGCTCAAAAGCCCAGCCTTGCAGCGGCGAGCGCCCAGAACACGGCCCACTGTTGCAGGTCGCCCCCGAGCAGGTCACCTGCGTCTCCTTGGGCAGGTCGATGTGCGACATGAACTGGGTATCTTTCGCCCTCGTGAACCGCTCCCGCCGGGCGGACACCACTTGGTCTTGACTGCCCTCAGGCTTCGGCTGGCCTTCCATTGGCGGCAAGTACGGCGCATTGGTCGAGGATGGCATCGACGAGGGCCTGCAACTTGTTGAAGTCGTAGCTGTCCGGGCCCTTGCCCTTGGCAACAAGCTTCAGGAAGTGGTTCTTGTACTTGTCCTTCGCTTCGAGGGCGCCTTGGTACTCACCAGCCTTCTTGACGTAGCTGCTCCAGCGGACCCTGGGCAGACCCCTACGGCCGAACCTCAGGTCTAGGAAGCACTCGGTCGAGACGGCTCGGCCGTTGATGTTCTCCATCGCCTCACCGGATGGCCCAATCGTCCGGAATCTCTCGAACTGCCGAAGCTCGGGGAGCGCCATCGAGGCAATGTTGGCGGGGAGCCCGAGTGCTTGGAGCCCACGATGGGTCGAGAGACCGGCAACGTCGTTGTCGAGGACGACCAGCACCCGGTTGAGTAGGCGGATGGAGACAAGCCCTTTGCAGAAGTTCTCGACGTTGCCGGATCCTGTGAAGGGGTACCCCTTGTCCATGTCCACGAAATAGAAGAAATCCGCCACCTGGGGGCAGAGAATCGAGATGGCGCTCTTGATGATCGCTGTGTCGGAGGTGCCTTCTCCAACGATCAAGAACTGCTTGGCGGTTTCGAGCGGTTCTCTGAGCCAGCGTTCTTCCATCCAGCCGCCCCGCAGCACATCGTTCACTTCCCAGGTCACCTGGAGCTCGCCACCCCCCCTGCACAGTGAGAGCAGTGCAAGACGGTGCCACGAGTCGGCGTAGCCAACGGCGGCCTCGACCTGGCCTCGAAGAGCTTCGTCGGGGATGGCGTTCGGGTTGATCTGCAAGAGGCCTACTTCGGAGGCGTCCAGGTTGAGGTCCTGGACCTCCAGCCCCGCAAGCGCATCCAGGAGTCGGGCAGGGGTTGGGGCAGCCAGTCCTTCATGAAGATAGGAATGCTCCACAAGCGAATCAACGCAGGTCTGGGCGGCTAGTTTCGGTGTGACGCCCAGCAATCGGAGTCGTGGCAGCACTTCCTTCAAGCTACGAACCACCTCCACGACCTCGACGATCTCGTCATCGTCGTCGGTGATGCGACGGCTCCTGCTGTCCGAGGGCTGGAAGATCGGTCGATGATCGGCGTGACCGGAGTTCTTGCCCCAGTCGATCTCGAACGGGCCGCACCGAAGGTGGATCATTGACCCCATCGCTCACCTCCGTTTCGGGAAGACCCAGACGACCCGGTCAACTTTCATGGTTGGGGCTGTCACCGGATCTGTCCCCACTTGGGGGCCGAACGGGGCCGATTCGGGCCGAAATCCGGTGCAGGGCAAGCGGCTAAGTGACTGAAAACAGGCGATCAGGAGCCCGGCTCAAACATTGAACCGAAACAAGACCACATCCCCGTTCTTCATCACGTAGTCCTTCCCCTCGAGCCGCTTCTTGCCCGCCGCCGCCACCGCCGCCTCGCTGCCGTGTTCGAACAGGTCGTCGCAGCTGTACACCTCCGCCTTGATGAACCCACGCTCGAAGTCCGTGTGGATCACCCCAGCGGCCTGCGGCGCCGTCCAGCCGCGCTTGATCGTCCAGGCGCGGGCCTCCTTGGGCCCAACGGTGAAGTAGGTCTGCAACCCCAGCAGCGAGAAGGCGGCTTGCGCCATGCGGTCCAGGCCGCTCTCGCTCAGGCCCAGGTCCTCCAGGAACGCGGTGCGCTCCTCTTCGTCGTCCAGCTCCGCGATCTCGGCCTCCATGGCGCCGCTCAGCACGACCATGTGGGCGCCCTCGCGCTCGGCCATGGCGCGCACGGCGGCGACGTGGGCGTTGTCTTCGCTGGCGTCGTCGGTGTTGGCCACGTAGAGCATCGGCTTGCGGGTCAGCAGGTGCAGCTGCCGCGCGTGGCTCTCCAGGTCCTTGTCGACCTCGACGGTGCGGGCCGGCCGGCCCTCGTTCAGGGCCTCGAGCATCACCCCACACAGCTCGGCGAAGATCTTGGCGTCCTTGTCGCCGCCCTTGGCTGCGCGGGCCTCCTTCTTCTGCCGCTTCTCCAGGCTCTCCATGTCGGCGATGAGCAGCTCGGTGTTGATGATCTCCGCGTCGCGCACCGGGTCGACCGAGCCCTCCACGTGCACCACGTTGCCGTCGTCGAAGCAGCGCACCACGTGCGTGATCGCGTCGGTCTCGCGGATGTTGGCGAGGAACTGGTTGCCGAGGCCCTCGCCCTTGCTCGCGCCCTTGACCAGGCCGGCGATGTCGACGAACTCGACCGTGTTGTAGACCGTCTGCTTGCTCGCGATGATCTTCGCCAGCCGGTCCAGCCGCGCGTCCCGCATCGGCACCACGCCCACGTTGGGCTCGATGGTGCAGAAGGGGTAGTTGGCGCTCTGCGCGCCCGCGTTGGTCAGCGCGTTGAAGATGGTGGACTTGCCGACGTTGGGCAGACCGACGATGCCGCAGCTCAGGGCCATCACGTACCTCTTGGACTGGGGACCACAGCGCGGCGGGCGCCGGGTCCGGGTGCGCGCGGGAGGGTGCACGCCCGTCCGCGGCGCGGCAAGGTAGGCGCCGGCGTGTATCCAGGCCGGTGGTGACGAAAATCGCCGCGGCGCGCGTCGGACTCTAGGGGGGGACAGCCGTTCTCCGGCGCGAAGGAGCGTGGCATGGCGAAGAAGGCGGCAGGGCAGGGGGACCTCTTCGCGGCGCCGGCGGGGCGTCGGCAGCGGGGTTCGGCGCCGCGGGCCAAGCCCGGCGGCAAGGTCACCTGGCGCATCGGCGACGAAGAGCGGCGCTGCAAGCGGCAGGGCGCCTGGCCGGTCATCGGCACCGACGAGGCCGGGCGCGGCCCGCTGGCGGGGCCCGTGGTGGCCGCGGCGGTGGCGCTGCGCGACGGGGCGCGGCTGCCCGGGCTCGACGACAGCAAGGCGCTCACGGAGGCCCAGCGCGAGGCCCTGGTGCCCGCGATCCACACCCACGCGCTGGCCTGGGCGGTGGTCGAGGGCTCCGTGGAGGACATCACCGAGCGCAACATCCTCGGCGCGTCGCTGTGGGCCATGGAGCAGGCGGTGCGCCAGGTCGCCGAGGCCATGAAGGCGAGCGGTCAGCCGGCCGCGCTCGTGCTCGTGGACGGCAACCGGCCCATCCCCGGGCTGCAGACGCCGCCGCAGCGGGCGCTGGTGAAGGGCGACGCCCGCTCGCGCGCCATCGCGGCGGCGTCGATCCTGGCCAAGGTCCACCGCGACCAGCTGCTCACGGCCATGGAGCGCACCTACCCCGGCTACGGCTTCGCGGTGCACAAGGGCTACCCGACGCCCGCCCACCTGCAAGCGCTGCGAGAGCTCGGCCCCTGCCCGGCGCACCGCCCGACCTTTCGCCCGGTGGCGGAGCTGCTGGCCCAGCGCCCGTGAAGCCCTCCCACGAGCTCGGGCTGCGTGGCGAGGCCGCGGCGGCGCGCGTGGTCGAGGCGCGCGGCTGGCGCGTCGTGGCCACGCGGCTGCGCATCTCCCGTGGTGAGGCCGACCTCTACGCCACGCGGCGCATGGCCACCCCGGCGACCTCGCTCGAGCCGGCGTGCGCCGACGCCCTCTGCGGCCTCGTCGTCGAGGTCAAGGCCGCCGCCGACCGCTGGCCCTCCACCGACCTCGTCGATCGCGTGCGCCAGGCCAGGCTGTGGCGCGTGGCCGACGCCCTGGTGCACCGCGACGGCCTCGCCGAGGTGCGGGTCGTGGTCGCCTTCGTGCGCCTGCTGCCGGACGGCGAAGACATCCGCTGGACGCGCCTGGAGGCCTGGTAGCCCAGGAGCGCCAACCCCCAGACGCGGCGCCGCCCCGGTCGAACGACAAAAACACCACAACCCGGCGCCCCTCCAGGGGAGCGCCGGGCGCGGTGGATGTCACAGGCGTCGCGTCGTCAGGCTGAGCGGTCAGCCTAACCGGCGGACTAGCGCTGGTCGACCTTGCGGAGCTTGGCCTTCTTGCCGATGCGGTCACGCAGGAAGTAGATGCGCGACTGACGCACGTAACCCTGGTGCATGACCTCGACGCGCTGCAGACGCGGGCTGTGCAGCGGGAAGATGCGCTCCACGCCGACGCCGTGGCTCAGCTTGCGCACGGTGAAGGTCTTCTTCAGACCCTCGCCGGCGACGCGCAGCACGGTGCCCTCGAAGATCTGCACGCGCTCCTTGGTGCCTTCGATGATGCGGGTGTGCACGCGCACGGTCTGGCCGGTGCGGATACCGGGGAGATCGAAGCGCTCGTGCTGGCTCTCGACGTACTTGATCAGGCTCATGGGAACTCTCCTCCGGGTAGCGGTCGCTGTGTACGTGCCCGGTCCGAGGGCCGCGCCGACAGGTCGGCGGGGCGTGTTGCGAAGCTCGCGGGCGCGTTCAGGCGCCCAGGAGCCGGTCGAGCGTGATCGCCGCAGCGGCACGCACCGACAGGTGGTTGTAGCCGTCGGACGGGCCGAGCTCAGGGTCCCGCACGATGGCGGGCAGGCACACGTCGGCGCCGTCCACGAGCTCGGGGGCCATCCCCCACCCGGTGCCGAAGAGGATCAGCACCGGACCGTCATGGTGGCGCAGTCGCTCACGGAAGCCGGGCCAGGTCTGGTCCGGGTCGTCCATGCGCGCGCTGGTGGCCACCACCAGCGGAGCCTGACCGGTGCGCTCGGCGATCGCCTCACACACCGCGGCTACAGACGGCATCGCAGTGACGCGGCGCAGGGCCTCGGCTCGGCGATCGTTTCGCGCCAAGCCTTCTCCAACCGTCCAGTGGTGAACCATCTCGGCCACCATCTTCTGTTGGAGCGTCACCGGGGTCACGACAAAGAACTGCTCTGCACCGTAGGTACGGGCCGAGCGGCCGATGTCGTGCACGTCGACATTGGTCAACGCGGTCGTGATCACCTTCCCACCTCTGTCGACGCAGGGGTGATGCACGAGGGCGAGGAACATACGCATGGGCATCGTCCAGTCAAGCAGGAATCGCCGGAAATCACGGCGGAGGTCGCTGTGCGCCGCCTGCGCGGGGCACGAGCCC
>JAUIAC010000137.1 GCA_030425545.1 bacterium
ACATGCACTCGCTCTACTTCCAGCTCCGCCGCACCACGCCGATCGACCTCGACGAGGTCAAGGCGCGGCTGAACGCCGACGACCTGGTCGCCATGACGCAGAAGGACAGCACCGCCACGGTGTTCTCTTTTGGTCGCGATCACGGCCTCTACGGTCGCATCCTGAACCAGACGGTCATCGTCGAGTCGACGCTGACCATCCGCAACGAGCGCGAGGTCATCGGCTTCTGCTTCACGCCGCAGGACGGCAACAGCCTGCTGAGCAGCATCGCCGCGACCTGCTACCACCTCGAGCCGGACACCTACGAGCAGCGCATCCAGGTGTTCAAGTCGTACTTCTTCGACGAGGTCTAGCTGATTGCGGCGAACATGGACTGTCGCCGCAATCAGCTAGCCTTATTGTCTTTTGGGGGGCTACGAGCGCCCCCAGCCGCGGCGAGCCGTGGCTTCCCCTTCCCAGCAGACTGACCGGCGTGGCCGAAAATTCGGAGAGAAGACGCAGTCCGCTAGGCGGCTCGGCGTCCCCTCGGTCAACTCTCATCGTCTACCTGGGCCAGCGCGGGCTCTCCGCCGCGGCCCTACTGTGCCCTGGAGCCCCCCATGAAGGTCGCCGTCATCGGTACTGGATACGTCGGCCTCGTCGCTGGCGCCTGCTTCGCGCACGGTGGCCAGCGCGTCACCTGCGTGGACATCAACGCAGACAAGGTGGCTGCGCTCCGCGACGGCAAGATCCCGATCTACGAGCCCGGCCTGGACACCGTGGTGCACGACGCGGTGGCTGCTGAGCGGCTCTTCTTCACCACCGACACGGGCGCAGCGGTGCAGAGCGCGGACGTGGTGTTCATCGCCGTGGGCACGCCGCCCGGCGAGGACGGATCGGCCGACCTGACCTACGTGCTGGGCGTCGCCGAGGCTGTCGCGCCGCACCTGCAGGGCTACACCGTGGTCGTGTGCAAGTCGACGGTGCCCGTGGGCACCTGCGACAAGGTCGAGGCCACCATTCGCGCCCACAGCGACGCCGACATGGACGTCGTGTCGAACCCGGAGTTCCTCAAAGAGGGCGCGGCCATCGACGACTTCCTGCACCCGGACCGCGTGGTCATCGGCACCGACAGCGACCGGGCGCGCGAGCGCATGGCTGAGCTCTACAAGCCCTACATCGAGCGCTCCGAGCAGGTGCTCTTCATGGCCCGTCGCTCGGCGGAGATGACCAAATACGCCGCCAACTGCATGTTGGCCGCGCGCATCTCGTTCATGAACGAGGTGGCGCGGGTGTGCGACGCCCTCGACGTCGACGTCCTCGACGTGAAGCGCGGCATCGGCAGCGATCGCCGCATCGGGCGGCACTTCCTCAACGCCGGCATCGGCTACGGCGGCTCGTGCTTCCCCAAGGACGTGCAGGCCCTGCTCCGCACGGGGCAGAAGGCTGGCTGCGACATGGCCTTGCTGGAGTCGGTGGAGGCCGTCAACGCCGTCCAGAAGGGGCTGCTCGCCGAGCGGGTCATCGCCCACTTCGCCGACCAGGGGGGCATCGCTGACAAGCGCATCGCGCTGCTGGGTCTGGCCTTCAAGCCGGAGACGGACGACATGCGCGAGGCGCCGTCCATCGTCATCGGCAAGGCGCTGGTGGCGGCCGACGCCAACGTGGTGGCCTACGATCCCGTCGCGCGGGAGACCGCCTACGAAGAGCTGGGCGGCGACATCGCCTACGCGGCGTCCTGGCAGGACGCGGTCGACGGCGCCGACGCCGTGCTGGTGATCACCGAGTGGTTGGAGTTCCGTGGCATCAGCCCGGAGGAGCTCGCCGCGGCGACGGACTGCCGGGTCGTCTTCGACGGCCGCAACATCTGGGATCCCGCGAAGATGGCGCGGGCCGGATTTGCGTATCAGGGCATCGGCCGCCGGGCTGGCTAGCCGCTGGGGAGCTCGTCAGGGCGCGCTCTTGAGGCCCGCACTTCGGGGCCCGCACTTCTGGGCCCGCACGTCGGGGCGCGCCACAGGGCCAGCTCTTCGGGACGCGGTGGCAGTCCGCGCCCTAGCAGACTGCGGCGAATTTGATTGTCGCCGCAATCTGCTAGCGTTTCTGTCTTTTGGGGGGGCTACGAGCGCCCCCAGCCACGGCAAGCCGTGGCTTCCCCTTCCCAGCAGACTGACCGGCGTGGCCGCAAAAACGGAGAAAAGGCGCAGTCTGCTAGCTAGCGCGTCGGCGGCTGCGCCATGTCGATCTGCTCGCGCCCGTCGCGGAAGAGCACCACGCACGCCGTGTCGTCGACCACCGACTCCACCACGCCCATGCCGTGCCGCTTGTGCAGCATCACGTCGCCCTCGGCGTAGGTGCGGTCCGGGTAGTAGGGCTTGCCGTGGCGAGACGAGAGCTTGCTCGTCAGCTCCTTCCACTTGGCGCGGGCTTCCACCACCTCGGGCGGCAGCTCCCGCTTCGGCGCCATGACCACGGCTTTCTTCGGCGCGACCTCGGGGCGTTGCGTCGGCGTGCCCGCGTTGATCACACGGCGGCTCGCGCCCGGCACCACCTCGGAGCGCGACGAGCGCCGCCGGGTGGCCTTGGGCGTGTCGGCGTCGGAGCGGCGGCGGTTGATCACCGGCGCACGCCGCCGCGTGACCACCTTCTTGCGGGCGCCGCGCTCGAGCTTCTTGAGCGCACGCGCGCGAAGCTCCTCATGGCTCAGCTCCGGCTGGAAGGGCTGCTGCGTGTGGCAGGTGCGGCAGGTCACTTCAAAGACCTCGCGACCGTCCGTGGCAGAGATGTTCATGAAACTGTTGTTGCGGCACTTCTTACAGTAGCCGTCGACGGGCTCACCGACCTTCAGCATTGCGATCGCTCCCGAGCGCCGCGGTCACCGCGGGCAGGGTACTGCGGCAAGGGGGGGACCTGGCCGTTCTGGGCTTGGGGGGCTGTCCGCAGGCCGGGCGTCGAAGTCGCCAGCGCCGGAATCAGGCGGCATGCCTGTCGCTAACAGCGGTCCTTGCGCCTCGCATGGTAGGCGGGGGAGCGGGGGTTGTCGACCTTGGATTGACCCGCGCCGGGAAGGGCGGTCGATCCAGCCATGGCGGCGGTCTCAGGGTGACCCGCGCGGTGGCTTGCGGACTCACAGGGCCGGGGGCAATCTGCCGCAATGTCCGCAACGCCACCGCCAGACGAGCCCGATGACCTGCAGCCCGAAGAGGCCGGCGCCGCCGACGCGCCGGACCCAGGAGCCGCCTCGGACGACGCCGCTTCGCTGGACGCCGAGCCCGGTGTGGCCCCCCCGGCCGACCCGCAAGACGAGGTCCCTCCCCCGCCAGACGACAGCTACTTTGGCGCGCTCGACGACCCCGGCTTCGACGCCGGCTTCGATCCGGGGCCCGACCCTGGCTTCGACCCTGGACCGGATCCGGGCGGAGATCCGGCGCTCGCGGCGCCCGTGGACGGCGGCTTCCCCGCGGGCAAGACGGTCCAGCGCGTCGCGCGCTCGATGCGTTCGCCGACCTCCGACCTGAGCCGCGCTGGGCCGCGTCGCGCGCCGCAGCGCTCGGACGACCTGTCGCCGCCGGCCGATCTCGACGCCGAGCGCGCGCTGCTCTCGAGCGCGCTGATCGACTCGCGTGCCGTGGCGCTGGTGCTCGGCGTGGTCCGGGCTGAGGACTTCTACGACGTACGTCACGGCGTGATCTTCACGGCCATGAGCCAGCTCTTCGCCAACAACGTGGCCACCGAGCCCATCGCGGTCTCGTCCGAGCTGCGGCGCATGGGCGAGGAGCAGCGCGCTGGCGGACTGAAGTACCTGATGACGCTGACCGGCTACGCGGGCAGCTCGCTCTCGGTCGACCACTACGCGCAGACGGTGGCGCGGCTCGCCCAGGTCCGTCGCATCTTGACCGCTGCGCACCGGATTCAGGTCGAGGGCTACAAGCGCGGCTCCGATCCGGACGAGGTCGTGAACCTGGTCCAGAACGAGCTGGCCACCGCCCTGGACCGCGCCGTCGGCGCCCGTCACGTCAAGATCGACGAGGTGGTGCCGCGGGTCTTCGACAACGTGCTCAAGGCCCGCCAACACGGCAACGACATCGTCGGCATCCCCTACGGCTACCGGGACCTCGACAGCCTGACCTACGGGCTGCACCGCACCAACCTGGTCATCCTCGCCGCCCGCCCCGCCATGGGAAAGACGGCCTTTGCGCTCAACGTGGCCCTCAACGTGGCGCTGGGCAAGGTGCCCGACGGCGATCGCGCCGGTCAGCGCTGCTCCGTGCTCTTCTTCTCGCTGGAGATGGGGGCCGACGAGCTGGTCCAGCGGCTGCTCGCCCAGCGCGCCCGCGTCGGCATCGGCGACCTGCGCAAGGGCACGATCAGCGACAGCGACGAGGTCGACCTCCGCAACGCGGCGACGGATCTGTCGCAGCTGTCCATCTTCATCGACGACACGCCGGGCATCTCGACCATCGACGTCCGCGCGCGGGCGAAGCGCATCGCCATGTCCGACGGGCTGGACTTGATCGTGGTCGACTACCTGCAGCTCATGAAGGGCACGGGGGGCGCCAAGCAGAGCCGAGAGCAAGAGATCAGCGAGATCTCCCGGACCATGAAAGGGCTGGCCAAAGAGCTCAACTGCACCGTGATCGCGCTCTCCCAGCTCAACCGCAGCCTCGAGTCGCGGGCCGACAAGCGGCCGATCATGAGCGACCTGCGAGAGTCCGGCGCCATCGAGCAGGACGCGGACATCATCCTCTTTGTCTACCGCGACTGGGTCTATCACAAGGAGACCGCGCCCGAAGAGTCGGCGGAGCTGATCATTGGCAAGCACCGCGCTGGCAAGCTGGGCACCGTGCACCTGCACTTCGAGGGCCGCTTCACCCGCTTCGTCACGGTCGATGACCGCTTCAACGACGAGTACACCGGCGCGCCGCCCTTCGGCTGAGCCGCACCCGGCCGTTCCCTCTGCCCTGACACGACGCCTTCCGCTCTGCGGCGACACGACCCCGGCGAGAGCGGCTCACGGGGCGTCGTCGGCGACCTTGTTGGGGTAGCGCTGCACGTCGCCGTCGTAGCCGCGAATCACCAAGGCCTCGTCGCTCCGCTGCTCCACATAGTCCGGCCACAGCGGGACCTTGCCGGCGCCCTCGAGGTCGACACAGTACTTGGGGACCGCCATGCCGCTGACATGGCCGACCAGCCCGCGCATGAGGTTCAGCCCGGCGTCGACCGAGGTGCGCAGGTGCGCCGTGCCCCGCACAGGGTCGCAGTGGAAGAGGTAGTAGGGGCGCACGCGGCACGAGAGCATGCGGTAAAAGAGCGCGCGCAGGGTCGCCACGTCGTCGTTGACCCCGCGCAACAGGACCGCCTGACCGCCGAGCGGCACCCCGGCGTCGGCGAGCCTGGCCAGCTGGTCGCGGGTGTAGTCCGGCAGCTCTGCCGCGTGGTTGACGTGCACGTTGACGTAGATCGGCACACGGCGCGGCCGCAGCGCGTGGGCGAGCGCGTCGTCGATGCGCATCGGCAGGAACACGGGCACCCGCGTGCCGATGCGGATGAAGTGCAGGTGCGGGATCGCCGCGAGGCGGTCCAGCAGGGCGCCAAGCCGGCGCGACGAGAGCAGCAGCGGGTCGCCGCCGGAGACGAGCACGTCATGAATCTCGGGGTGCGCGGCGATCCAGTCGACCGCTGCGTCGAGCTGCGCGGCGCCGAGGGGTTCGCTGTGTTGGGCGACCCAGCGCGAGCGGGTGCAATACCGGCAGTAGCTTGCGCAGGTGTCCGTGACCAGGAGCAGCACCCGGTCGGGGTACTTGCGCACCAGGCCCGGCGCCACGCGGTGCGGATCTTCGCCCAGGGGGTCGTCGAGCTCGAAGGGGGCCCGGCTCAGCTCCGCCGCGTCCGGGACGACCTGGCGCCCCAGGGGCCCCGTCGCGCCGCCGGTCTCGTCGCAGAGCCCGAGAAACCAGGGCGTGACCCCCGCCTCGAAGCCACCGAGCTGCTCGGGCGCGGCGCGGCCAAAGTGCGCAGCGACCGCCGGACCCCGCCGCGCATACTGCAGCTGCCACCGCCAGTCTTGCCAGGGCGTGTGGGCTGAGTCGGGGGCGTGGAGCGGCATCGTGGGGACCTGCGGACCGAGGGCGTCGGGAGCGGCGCGTCGGTTGGGATGAAGGCGGCGGGCCAAAACGGCGAAAGGGCGGGCGAGCCGAAGCTCACCCGCCCTTTCTGGTACCCCGTAGGAGACTTGAACTCCTGTCTCAGCCTTGAGAGGGCTGCATCCTGACCGCTAGACGAACGGGGCATGGGTGGCTCTTCCGCCATGAGCACGAGTGCTCTAGCACGGGTACGAGACGGTCAGGGTCTCGTGGTCCGTAATCCTGCGGGCGCTGGCAGGCGCGAGTTGCAGGCGCAGAAGGGCCGCGGCTCGGGGCCGCTGGTTCGGGGACTAGGATTCGAACCTAGATAGGGAGATTCAGAGTCTCCAGTCCTGCCATTAGACGATCCCCGAGTCGGATCGATGAGCGGTGTGGTCTGCTGGGTCAGCACGGCCTCACCACCTGCGGCGGGCGCTCAGCCCGGTCACGCGAGACGGGCTTCTACAAGCGGTCGGTAGGGCTGTCAACCCTGCGGTGGGGCTGTCGCGGCACTTTTTTTCTTCGCCGCTTTGGGAGCGCTCCGCTCCGTCGGCTGGGTCGCTTTGGCCTTGCCCTGCACCTTCGCAGACGCACGCGCTTTTTTGCGCGCTCGGTCGTCACGGAACCAGGCGGCGAGGGCCTGGCGCGCCATCGACGGACCGCGGGTGTGCCACCGCGGACCGTTCACCGCCAGGGCGGCGACCGCGATCTCCGGATCCTCTGCCGGCGCGAAGCCGACAAACCAGGTGTAGTTCCGCCGCGTGCCGTCCACCGTCCGCGAGAGGGTGCCGGTCTTGCCCGCGACGTGGACGTCGGCCAGCGACTTGGGCCAGCGCGAGAACTGGCGGCGGGCGGTGCCTTCGCTCAGCGTCAGCCGCATCATCCCGCGTAGGTCCCGGGCGACGGTGGCGGGCAGCACCCGACCAATGGCGGCCGGCTTGCGCTGCATACCGGGCTGCAGGCTGTCCCCAGCGACGACCCAGGGCCGCATCATCACGCCGTCGTTGGCGACCGTCGCGGCGAGCACCGCGCCGTGGAGCGGGCTCAGGCTGGTGCCGACAAAGCCGGCTGCCGAGCGCGCCAGGCTGACGCGCTCGTCGCTGATCTGCACCCACGACGCGCCCGTCTCGACGTCGAAGGGCAGGGCCCGACCGAAGAAGAGGTCCTCTGCTGTGGCGGTGAGGGCCCCGGCCGAGAGCCGCCGCACGGCCTGCTTGCCGAAGGGGACGTTGCTGGAGTGAGCCAGCGACACCGCCAGGGTCTCGCAGCGGGTGTCCGCCTTGCTGTCTTTGAGCAGGCGGTTGGTGATGCCGCGTCGCCCCCCGTGGAAGCAGGTCTCGTCGCTTGGGCGCGCGCCGGCCTCGAGCAGCGCGGCGGCGGTGACCACCTTGAACACGCTGGCCGCGGGCGCCTTCGCCCGGGTCAGGCCGTGGCCCTCGCCGACCGGATCTCCGGCCTCTTGGTGCTCGACCCACGCGTGGATCGCGCCGGTCCGCGGGTCCATCAACACCACGCCGCCGTAGGGCACGTGGCGGCCGTTGAGGTAGCGCTGAATGGCGCTCTGCACCTTGGGCCGCAGGGTCAGCGACAGGGTCGAGCCGTCCGGACGCGCCAGGACCGCGTCCGCGCCCTTGGTGCGCCAGTGCGCGGAGATCACCCCCTCGGGGAGCCTGGGCACCTGCAGGGTCGGCTCCGGCGCGACGCGCGGGGCCGGCTTCTCCACGCTGCCACCAGGGGCCTGAACCTGCAGCGTCGGCGCCTTGACCAGGGTCTCCAGGCGGGCGCCGCGCCACAACCACAGCGACAGCGCGACGAGCGTCAGCACGCCAATGATCAGCAGGGGGGCGACCTCGACCCCTCCGCTCTGCTCTTCACCGCTCGATTGCCTGTGTCGCGCCACGCGTGTCCCCCACCGTCTGTCTGCTCTGGTCCTGTCGCCGCTGTCGGCAGCCGCCACCCTCGGGGCGAGCTCCGTCGGCTGCGCGCGGTGTGCTGGCCCGTCAACCGGCGACGTGGCGAGTATTGACCCGCGCGATCTCTCAGCAAGAAATTGGAGAAACTTGGACCCCGTGTGGTTGGCCAGGCCGCGCAGACACGCTAAGGAGACGAGGCAGCCCGACGCGCGGGCCGGAGGCAGACATGAGCGACGACCCCCACAGCACGCCCGACGCGCCGCCGGCTCGGGCCGCGGACCCGGACCCGCGCATCGCTCGCTTCGAGGCCATGGTGGCGCGCTTCCCCGACCGCTCGCCGCCCCGCTTCTCGCTGGCGCAGGCGCTGCAAGACGCCGGGCGACACGGCGACGCCGTGCCCCACTTCGCAGAGGCCGCGCGGCTCCAGCCCGACCTGATGATGGCGTGGCTTCGCCAGGCGGAGTCCCTCGTCGCGCTCGAGCGCTACGCCGACGCGGAGCCCGTGGCGCAGGAGGCCCTGCGCCTCGCCCTCGCCCAGGGCCACGACGGACCTGAAGCCGACGCACGCGAACTGCTCGAGGACATCGAAGACGGTCTGGACGCAGCGTGACCTGCGGCCAGGCCTCCCCACGCCACGGCTCCGCGGAGCCGCGGAGGGGAGCGAAGCGCGCGCTTTTTTTCACGGCCGCGCACGAAAAAGCGGCCGAGCGTCCGGCGAAACGGCGCGATTTCAGGGTAGATGGGCGCGAATTCATGGGGTTGACTGGATCGCGCCCCGGGGTTGACGCCAGGGGCAAAATCCCTAGAGTGGGGCTCCCTGACGCGGGGTGGAGCAGCCAGGTAGCTCGTCGGGCTCATAACCCGAAGGTCACAGGTTCAAATCCTGTCCCCGCAACCAGAGAGTGAGACGGCCAGACAGCCCACGCTGCCTGGCCGTTTCTCTTTTTATCGCGGCCCGCCCATTCAACTGCGACCCGTCCTGCCACGCGGCGCGACGGGCGGCGCCGGCCCCCTGGCCCCGCCAGTCACGTTCAGGCTGCATCGCATCAGGCGGCGTCGTAGGGCCGCTTACGCGGGTCCGTCGACCCACCACGTGGTGTCGCCGAAGAGCGGCCTGCCTGCACGTCGCCGGAGGCGCGCCACCGCTGCCCTGGCCTCATGGGCCATGGCGGGCTGGTCGGCCGCTGTCGCGGCGCGCTGCAGCAGACGCCACGCCGCCAGCGTCCGCGGCCGGAGCCCCAGGTCCGCGAAGCGCACCTGCGCTGCCTGCGCGTGCAGGGCGGCCCGCCACGGCTCGCCGGCGTCCAGCGCGATACGCCCCCGCACCAGCCAGCTCGTCGCGCCCGCTGCGACCGCACCCTCGGCCGCCAGCGCGTCGTCGGCCTCGTCGCACTGCTGCCGCGCCTCCGTCAGCCGGCCGCGTCGGCGCAACCCCTCCGCCAGCGCCAGCAGCGCGTCGGCTGCGACCAGGGGGTCGCCCAACGTGAGCGCCTCGGTCACCGCGGTCTGCAGGGCGAGCAGCGCCTCGTCAGCGCGGTCGGCCCCCTCCAGCGCCAGCCCGGTCAACAGCCCCGCGGCGACGCCGACGCGCGGGTCCGGGCAGCGCGCGGCAGCACGGCGGGCCTCCGCAGTGGCGAGCAGCTGTTCTGCCAGGGGCGCACCGCGCAGCAGGGACCGGGCTCGGCCGACCAGCGCTCGGGCGACCTCGTCGTCCGAAGCGGCCAGCTCGGCCGCCTGCGACCACGCGTCGGCCGCGCTCTCCGGCTCCCCGTGCAGCTCCCGCACCAGCGCCCGCAAGGTCAGCACCGCGCTGGTGAGCGGGAGCTCGTGGCGCGAGAGCGCACCCAGGGCTTCGCTCAAGGCCACCTCCGCGTCGCGTCGGCGTCCCATGCGAGCCGCGAGGCGCCCCCACCGGACCGCTGCCGCAGCGTGCTGGTCCCCGTCGGTGCTGTAGAGGCGGCAGACCCGCTCGGCCAGGGTCAAGCGCGTCGATGCGTCGCGGCCGCTCTCGGCGTCGAGCGCGTCCTGGAGCGCGCGCGCTGCCCGCACCGGCTGTCCCGCGGCCAGCCAGTGCGACGCGGTCTCCTCGGCGACCCACCCCAGCGTCGTGTCGCCCTGTTCGAGCGCTACCGCCAGTGTGCTGTGCACGGCCCGCTGATGGGCGCCGCTGAGCGGCTCTGCGACAGCCTCGAGCGCCGCCTGCGCCACCGGGACCATCGCCCCGCCGACGCGCTCGAGCACGCCCAGCCGGCGAAGCCTCTCGCAGCACGCACGCAGCGGCTCGGCGCGAAACGAGCGGGCGACCAGGGCGGCGTCCGCGCTCGCCCGAAACGCCGCCGCCACCACGGCGTCGGCTGTCGCCGCGGGGAGCCTCCCGAGGTCCAGGGCGTCGCCGCCAACGTCGTGAGCCGCCGCGGGGCTTGATTCCAGGGCGCCGCGCGGCGCAGCGCCGCCCTCGCTCGACGGAGCGCAGGCCGCGAGCAGCTGGTCGATGAAGTGCGACACCGACGGAAAGCGCTCGGCGGCGACGGGGGCGAGGGCGCGCGCCAACAACGGTCGCAGCGCTGGCGGCAGGCCGCGGGGGAGCGCGGGCGGCGGAGCGGGCCGGGCGTCGTGGGCGGTGGACGGTGCAGCGCGATCGCCCGGGACGGCGCGACGGCGCGTCGGACGCGCACCGCCGAGCAGCTCGCAGGCCATGACCGCGAGGGCATATTGGTCCCCTGCTGCGCTGGGCGCCGCCAGGCCGGACTCGGGCGCCAGGTAGGCGATGGACCCACGGCGTTGAACCGAAGATCGATGCCTCAGCCCACGCCCCCGGGCCAGGCCGAAGTCCACCAGGGTCGCGGCCTGGTCGGACGGCACGCCCTCGCAGATCACGACGTTCTCGGGCTTCAAATCACAGTGCAGCACGCCGCGATCGTGTGCGTGCTGCACCGCGTGACCGATCCGCGTGAGCCACGCCAGCGCGACCGAGCGGTCCACGGGACCCTCGTTGAGGTGCGCGCGCAGGGACCGCCCGGGGACCCACCGCATCACCAAGAAGGGCTGCCGCTGCCACTGCCCGACACGGTGGACCGCCGCGATAGCCGGGTGGAGCAGCCGGGCGATCGCCCGCGCCTCGCGTTTCGCGCGCACCGCCTGTTCCGTGGCGTCTGGCTCACCCCAGGGGTCGTCCGCAGGCAGGAGTTTCACCGCCACCAGCCGCTGCAGCGCGAGGTCTGTGCCGCGCCACACCTGCCCCTGGCCACCTTCATCGATCTTCTCGTCGAGCCGCGTGACGGGGTCGAGCATGAGGCCTGGGTGGGGGCGACGCATGCCGTTCTTGTAGTGCGCCGCGTCGCAGACCGCCAGCGGCGTGCGCCGGTCGCGCCGGTGCGGCATCCTTCCAGGCCGGCGGCGCAGCGATCGGCCGCCGCACGGGGCAGTCGCGGCCGCCGATGAAATAGGCAGCCCCTGTCGACCGTTGGCTTGGAGGGGGCGCGCTTGTCTGCGCCGGAGGGTTCATGCCGCATCAGCGCGCACCACAGGACGACAGCCTCCCGGCGCAGGGCGACGGCGAGGTCGCGGGAGGCCGCGACGGCCAGCGGCGCGTTCGGGCGGCCCGCGCGGCGCACCGGCGTCTCGTGGCTGTCGTGCTCGTCGCCCTCGCCGGCGCATGCAGCGGCGCCAGCCTGCCCGCGAGGGCACCGCGACCTCGGCCCACGACGCAGGCCGGGTGGGTGCGGGCCCTGGAGGCCCGCGTGCGTCGCGGCGACGACCGCGCAGCTGTGCGGGCCGCGACCGCCGCCCGCTCCTTCGGTGCGCTCGACTCCCAGAGCCTCGCGCTCGAGGCGATCGCGCGCACCCGCCTGGGCGAGTCGGCCCGCGCAGCCGAGCTGGCCCGCACGGCCCTGGCGCGGGCCCGGCGCTCCGGCGAGCACCAGGACTGGGCGGCGGTCGAGCGACTCGTGGCGTTCCACGCCATGGAGCGGCGCGACCCAGCCACCGCCTGGGCGCTCCTGGCGCCGACCCGGGCCCAGGGCTGCGAGGACCCGCGCGCGTGCGCCCTCCACGCCCGGCTGCTGGTGCACTGGGCCGAGCAGGCGTCTGCGAAGGCCGGTGGGTCAGCGAAGCCGCGAGCCACGGCCAGCGCCCTGACGCACGACGCGCTCCGTGCGCGGCTGCGCGAGGCCCGTCCGCGCTTGGAGCCTGCGCCGCGCGGCAAGACGTCCAGGCCGCAGGCTGCACGGTGGCAGGCCGGCGTGGTCCGCGCCCTCGTCGATCGCAGGCTCTGGGCCTCGGCCGACACGGTGGTTCACGATCTCATCTCGCTGTCTCCGCGTTCAGCCCACGGCTGGGCAGCCTGGATGTACGCGGTGCGCCGCCGCCGAGGCCCTCACCACCGCCGCGAGTGGCTCGCCGCGCTGGTCCGCGCCAAGCTCCCGGCGGCGGCGCTGCGCGGCGTCGCGGCACGCACCGAGGTCCAGGCCGACCCCGTGCTGGTCGCGCAGGTCTGGCGGCAGGTCCTGGCCCGCCCCGACGCGTCCGACGACGACCGCGTCGCCTTCGTCGACCAGCTCGTTCAGAACCACCGTCGAACCGTGACGCTGACCCCGGTCACGGAGCTCCGCCGCCTCGCCAGGGGGTTCCGGGGCACGACCCGGCTGCGCAACACCCTCGTGCGGGCGCTGCTGATCACCGGCGACGCCAAGACCGCCGCGGCCCTGCTCGGTCCGCGCACCGCGCTGACGGCGCCCGACGAGCTGGTGCTGCACGCCGACCTCGCCCGGTTGCGGGGGGAGCTCCCGGCCGCCCGGGTCATCGCGAAGACCGCGTACGCGACCGCGAAGGACAAGGCGCAGATCGCCAGCGCCCTCGCCGACCTGTGGCTCCGCGCGCTGCCGAAGGACGCCGCGGAGTGGCGTCGGAGAGCAGCGCAGCACGGTGGCGGTGGCGGGCTGGCGGCGCAGCGGCTGCGTGCCCTGGCGGAGCTGGGGCGCTACCGGCCACGAGGCGGGGCCGAACGCAACCTCCTGTCCTACGCCGCGGCGCTGAACCAGGCCCAACGCGACAGCGGCGCGGGCAGGCGCGCTGTGGACCAGCAACGTCGCGCCTTCGTCGCGAAGCTGCTGACCATGAGCGGTCGCTCGTCATGGCGTGGGACCGTGCAGAACACGCTCAGCGTCTTGGCTCGGGGGCCCGCGCCGACGGTGGCGACGCTCTACGGCCTGGCGCGCGTCAGCTATCGCCTGGGCCGTGGCGAGGCGGGCTTGGCGGCCTGGCGCGCGGCGGCCGCCCTGGCGGAGAAGCAGGGGCGTCGGCTCGACCGCGAGACCCTGCTTCGTGCCCTGCTGGCGCGGGGGCGGGCCAAGCAGCTGGCCGTGTGGTTGGAGGCGAGCGGCACGCGCGGGGTCGACGACGTGTCGCTGGCGTGGCGCGTCGCACGCACGCTGCTCCGCGGTCCGTACAAGCTCCTGGGGCGGGCCTGGGTCGCCCATGGCCTCCGGCAGGTGGTCGGCGAGGGCGACGCGACCCTGCGACTGCCCGCGCTACATCAGGGCACCCGGTCGCGGCGCCGGCGCCCGCCGCACGTGTCGACGGCCGAGCTGATCCAGCTCGCACGCGGCGGGGCGGCCGACCTGCTGCTGACCTTCGTCCATGAGCTGCGGTCACGGAGCGACGCGTCCGACTCGCCGAAGGTCCGCTTCAAGTACGGCGTCGCCGAGGTCGCTGCGCTCATCCACCTGGGCCAGCGCGACAGGGCCGCGACCAAGCTCCGCAGCGTCGCGGCCTTGGGCTCTCTGAACCACGCTGACCAGCGCACGCTCTTGAGCGTGGCGCAGCGCGGCGGCCTCTGCCAGGTGGTGGTCGAGCTGAGCGAACGGCTGGTGGCGATGGCGGATCGACGGACCTTTCGCGCCGCGCTCGACGCAGGGCTCGCCTGCGCTCAGCGCCTGGGCAACACGCCAGCGGCCTACGCCATCGCGGCTCGGGTGACCCGTGCCCAGCTGCGCCTGGACAACCACCTGCACATGGCCATGCAGCTCGAGCGCTACGGGTTCAC
>JAUIAC010000138.1 GCA_030425545.1 bacterium
GCGATGCCGTCAGCTGGCGGCTCGCTGAAGTTCGCGTCCTCGACGCAGTGGGCGAGCTGAAAGGTCGTCCCCAGCGCGATGCCCGCGACCGCCGACATCATGGCGTAGGAGACCACGGCGAAGCTGACCGAGTGGAGCATGGCCGGCAGCACCAGGGTCCAGCCGTAGTAGAAGGCCTTGCCGAAGAAGAGGCCGAAGAGGTCGAGGCCCTTGGGGCGCGGCATGGGGTGGCCGTTGAGCCCGCCTTCCACCAGCGCCTTGTAGTCGTCGAGAAAGTTCCACTTGAAGGGCAAGAGCGCGTAGGCCAACCAGAAATACAGGTGCTGCAGGCGGTGCCAGGGGTAGTGCTTCTGGCCCTCGGCCATGCGCAGGAAGGGCTGCGCCTCGATGTCGTCGTCGAGCCCCTCCACGTTGGGGTAGGTGTGGTGCATCACGTTGTGCTTGAAGCGCCACATGTAGGAGCTGCCCCCGACCAGGTCGAGCGTGTAGCCCATGGTCTTGTTGACCCACTTCTTCTCCGAGTAGGCGTTGTGGGTGCCGTCGTGCATCACCGAGAAGCCGATGCCCGCCATGAAGAGCCCGCTGATGGCGGCGAGCAGCGCGTGCAACCACCAGGTCGTCGCGACCGTGAGCAGCAGCCCCCAGAAGACGATGAGCCCGAGGATGAGGGTGGCGGTCTTGGTCCACATGGCCGGGCCGGCCGCGACGCGTCGCAGCCCCTTGGCCTTGAAGTAGGCGTCGACGCGCCGGTTCAGCTCGGGGCGCAGCGCAGAGCGGCGACCGAACTTGAGCCGCGCGGGCGCTCGGGTGGTCGTGGACGGCCCGGAAGCAGTTCCGGCCTCGGTTGGCGCCGAGGTGGCGAAGGCGGCTTGGGTCATGGGTCGGAGCCTGGGCAAGGGTCGCGGCGGCGGTCCGCTGCTGGTTGGAGCGGCCGGTATAGCGCGCTGAACGGATTGCCGAAACCTCGAACTCGGAGTGACCTTGAGCTACGACAAGTCGCGGGGCCGGCGTGAACGCCCCACCGACGGTCTCGGCGGCTAGCTTCCGCAAGGTTGACGCGGGCACCGCAAACAGGTGGGATCCCGCCCTCACCCGGTTGGAGGCACGTTCGTGGCCGACGTCTATGAGGACTACTTTCGCTGCGGCTCCTGCCGGCACTATGAGGTCGCCTTCACGGATCGCCTCGGGCGCACCATGGGCCAGTGCTTTCGCAAGCCGCGCCGCGCGACGCAGCCCGCGCACGACATGGCCTGCGAAGACTACCGCATGGACCGGGATCGCCTGATTCCCGGCGCGAAGGTGCCCGACAACGCCCCGACCGACACGCCGCGCGAGCGCATGCGTCGCCAGGCGCTTCAGCAGGCGACCCAGCGCCACAAGCGCTCCGAGTCCCGCCGACCGAAGCGCCCCGAGCGCCCACCCGAGAAGCCCAAGCTCCAGCAGATCCCGCTGGGCGACGAAGGAGACGACATGGATCGCGACGAGCTGAAGAGCCTGCTGGCTGAGGTCATCGACGAAGCCTTGGCCATGTCCGACCCGCCCCTCCATCCGCGCTACCGGGGCGGCAAGGTCGTGATTCAGCCGGGCAACGGCGAGCTCTCGTCCAAAGAGGTGCCGATCGACGTCTTCTTCCGCAAGATCACGACGGTCCGCGACAAGCTCCGCGTCCTGGAGCAGAAGCTCAACGGCAACAAGGCGCTGGAGCCAGAGGAGCGGGCGCAGCTGCAGGGCTACATCTCCGGCTGCTACGGCGCCCTCAAGACCTTCAACATGCTCTTCGCCGACCGGGACGACTGGTTCTCGAACTGAGCCGAGCGCACCGCGCAAAGCCTGACGGGCCGACGCTCACCCCTTGATCACGCCGGGCAGCCACAGCTGCCGGGCGTCCCCCGGCCGGCTCCGAGGGGCGCCGCCGTCGTCCAGACGCACGCCGATGCCCAGCAGCCGCACTGGCTGCCCTGCCCCGCGCTGCCGCGCGTCTTGCACCATCTCCCAGTAGTCGTCCCACGCGGGCACGGCCTCGCCGGCCCGGTCGAGGCTGGTGGTGGTGAAGTCCGCGAAGCGCACCTTGACGCTCGCGCCGCGCACCCGCGCCAGGGTCTCCGGCGCGCGCGTCCGCTCCTGCAGGTTGGCGTAGAGGCGATCGAGCTCCGCGCTCAGCCGCTCGTTGTCACCGATGTCGTGGGCGAAGGTGCGCTCGACGCTCACCTGCTTCCTCACCCGGCTCGTCACCACGGGCCTGTGGTCGATGCCGCGGCAGAGGTCGTGCAGGCGCACGCCCCACCGGCCAAAGGCGTCCGTCAGCTGCGTCACGGTCCACGCCTGCAGGTCGCCGCAGGTGCGGACGCCGAGCCGCGTCAGCTTGGCGGCCCCCTTGGCCCCGACGCCGGGGATGCGCTTCACCGGCAGCGCGTGGACGAAGGCCGCGACCTGATGCGGCGCGATCACAGTGAGCCCGTCGGGCTTGTTCCAGTCGCTGCCCACCTTGGCCAGGAACTTGTTGGGTCCGACGCCGGCCGACGCGGTGAGCTGCGTCTCCGCGAAGATCTCCGCCCGAATGGCCTCGGCGATGCGGGTGGCGCTGCCCTGATGCGCCGTACACGCCGTGACGTCGAGGTAGGCCTCGTCGAGGCTGAGCGGCTCGACCAGCGCGGTGTAGCGCTCGAACACGGCCCGAATCTTCCGGCTCTCAGCGCGGTAGGCGTCGAACCTGGGCGGGACGAAGACGAGCTCAGGACACAGCCGCGCGGCGCGAGAGGAGGGGATGGCGGAGCGCACGCCGAACTTGCGCGCCTCGTAGCTCGCCGTGGCCACCACGCCGCGTGACTCGGGCGGCCCGCCAACGGCGATGGGCAGCCCGCGCAGCGCGGGGTTGTCGCGCACCTCGACCGACGCATAGAACGCGTCCATGTCCACGTGGATGATCTTGCGCTGTGGGCTGGGGCCAGACTCGGCCCGCGGGGCGTCGGTCACCGTGCGCTCTCCACACCCGCGCGTCGCGACGCAGGCCAGCGGGTTCACCGGCGCCGGCGGCCCCTGCGCGACTTGCGTCGGCGCGACTTGCCGCCGGGGCCCTTGGCGTCGCCCTTGCCGCGCCGCCTGGGCGCCACCTTGCTGTAGTCGAGCTCCCAGGCGGGCGCCTTGCCGCCGGGCCCCTTCAGGTAGTGGTCCATCCACCGCAGCATGCGCAGGCTGTAGTCGTAGCGCGCCGAGGCCCGCGTGTTGCCGTGCCCCTCCCCCGGGTAGAGCACCAAGCGAACCGGGGTCTTGCCGATGGTCTTCAGGTAGCGAAAGAGGGTCATGGACTGGCTGGGGTGCACGCGCGGGTCGTTCTTGCCGTGGAGGATGAGGATCGGGGTCCGCGCCTGCTCCACCCAGGTCACTGGGCTGCGGTCGCGGAAGAAGTCCCAGTCCTTCCACGGCCACTTGCGCGCGTGCACGCTGTACATCTCGTAGGGGATGTCGGTGGTGCCGAACTTGCTGATCTGCTCGCTGATGCCGACAAACATGACGCTGGCCGCGAAGTGCTTGGTGAGCTTGGTCGCGCCCCAGGCCGACGCGAAGCCGCCGTAGCTGCCGCCGGTGATCCCCACCTTCTTGGGGTCGATGAGCCCCGCCTTGTCGAGGTGGGTGATGCCGTCGATGAGGTCGTTGAACTCGGCCCCAGCGTAGTCGGCCTGGTCGAGCTTGCTGAAGGCCACGCCCCGCCCGGTGCTGCCGCGGTAGTTGGGATAGAGCACGTAGTAGCCGCGGGCCGCGGCCATCTGTCCGGGTCCTGAGTACCAGGTGACCCAGCCGTTGGGCACGTGGCTCTCCGGCCCACCGTGGACCGCGAGGATCAGCGGCGCGCGCCCCTTGGGCTTGTCGAGGGGATGCACCAGCACACCGCCGATGGTCTTGCCGTCGCGCGCCTTCCACGTGACGGCCTCCTGCTTCGCCAGCCGCCGGCCCTTGAGCCAGGGGTTGACGTCGGTCAGCCGCGTGACCTGCCCCTTGGCGAGGTTCACCAGGGCGACCTCGTACGGGTGCGAAGGGCTAGCCGCCAGCGCCACGCCCGACTTGCCGTCCCGGCTGACGCTGAGGCCCCGCAAGATGGCTCCACCGGGCGCCACACGGGTCACCTGTGTGCCAGCGAGGCTGACCTCCCCCACCTCCGTGAACACGCCCTTGGCGCCGACGTAGGCGACGTGGTCGGCAGAGCGCCACGCGAGCGCCGTGACGTGGCCGGGGTAGTTCGGCAGCAGCTCCCGCACCACCCGCCCTGCCGCCTCGCAGAGCAGGAGCCGTCCGGCCGAGGGGTCGTTGAGATCAGCGGCGCCGATCATGGCGAGGTGCTTGCTGTCGGGGCTCCACGCGAAGTCGCCGAGCTTGCCGGGGCGCTTCACCACGCCCACGCGCTTGCCCGAGGCGAGGTCGAAGATGTGGATCTGCCGACGCATGTAGTAGCTGTCGACGCCCGGATCCGGCGCCACGCCCAGCGCCACCCGCTTGCCGTCAGGGCTCACCCGCGGGTGGCTCGCGCTGCCGCCGGTCACGATCTCGCGCGGCTTGCCGTGGCCCTGGTGGCCCTCCGGCGCGCTGGGGTCGGCGACCCGCACGACGTAGGCACGCATGGGGCGCTGCTGCTCCTCGACGATCTCCTGCTTGAAGCCGCGGTCACGCAGCTTGCGGACCTTGCCGGGCACAGGCGGGCGGGCGGTGAAGACCACGTGTCGGCTGTCGGGCAGCCAGGCGTAGGCCCCCACGCCCCCGCCGTGCTGAAGCACCCGCACCGACTCCCCGCCGTCGACGGGGATGACGTAGAGCGCGGGCTTGCGGTCACCGGCGCGCTTGGCGACGTAGCTGATCGCCTGCCCGTCCGGCCGCCACTGAACCCGGCCGACCGCCACGTGCCCCCCGACGAAGGCCCGCTGCTTGCCGTCGCGCGTGAGCACCCACAGCTGCTTCCACGCCGGGCCGTCCTTCTTGCTACCCGGGCGACGCGGCACACTCTTGACCCAGGCGACGAAGCGGCCGTCGGGCGAGATCTTGGCGGCGCGGACCGAGCGCAGCTTGGCGACCTCCTCGGGGCTCAACCCTCCTACGGGCTTGGCGGGCTTGGCGGGCTTGGCGAGCGCCGGCGTGGCGCTGGCGAGCGCGGCCGAGACCGCGCACAAGGTGACCAGACGCGCGATGCGCGCCGGGCGAAGTGGACTGACCATGGGTGACTCCGAGGCGTTACGCGCAGACGCGATTGCGGCCAGCGTTCTTGGCTTCGTACAAGTGCGTGTCCGACCGCGCAAGCAGGCTCGGCCACGACTCTCCCACCGCGTCGCGCTCGGCGACCCCAGCGCTGGCGGTGATCGTCAGCGGTCCCGCCGAGGTGGCGTGGGGCTCCGCGGCGACGGCCGCCACGAGGCCTGCCACGGCCTCCTTCGCCGCCGCCAACGCGAGACCGGGATAGAGGACGACGAACTCCTCACCACCCCAGCGCCCGACCAGATGTTCCGGTGCCGACTCGCGGGTCAAGCGCGCAGCGAAGTGCCGAAGCGCCTCGTCTCCCACGGTGTGGCCGTGGGTGTCGTTGACCTGCTTGAAGTGGTCGATGTCGAGGATGGCGACGCTGAGCGCTCCGTCTCCGTTGCCGACGATGTGCTCGAGCTCTTCGACCACCGCGGCTCGGTTGGGCAACCCGGTCAGCGCGTCGGTCCGCGCCTGGCGACGAAGCTGGCTGCGCGTCCGCGCGTCGCGGGCGAGGCGCACGACCCGGGCCGTCAGCTCGTTGGTGTCGAAGGGCTTCACCAGGTAGTCGTCGACGGTCTCGTGGATGACCGCCGCGCGAAACTCCGGATCGCTCCGCCCCGTGAGGAGCATGATGCCCACGTCGCGGAGCCGCGGGTCCGTCCGCAACGCGCGGGCGAGCTCGTCCCCGCCCATGCCCGGCATCATCACGTCGCTGACCACGGTGTCGAACTCGCCCGCGCGCAAAGTCGCCAGCGCCTCTTCGCCCGATCCCGCGAGGGTGACCTCCACGAAGGGGCCCAACACGGCCGCGACGAAGAGCCGCGTGTCGGGGCTGTCGTCGACCACCAGGACGCGGAAGCGGTCGGGCTCCTGCACGGTCGGGAGCGCGCTGACGTGATGCGGCGTCTGCACCAGCTCGGCGAGGTTCCGTGCCAGCAGCTGCCCGGTCTGGCGGAAGCCGACCCGCGCCCGCGACGCGGCGCGCACGGTGGCGTAGAGCTCGTCGACCCGCGCCAGCAAGATCTCGCAGTTGCGCGCGATCACGGCCAGGTGCGCATGCCGCGGGTCGCTCTCGTCCGTGTCTTCGAGCAGGTGCTGTGTCGGCCCGACAATCAAGGACAAGGGCTGACGCAGGGCTTGGGCGGCATGGCGGACCGACTGCAGGCCAGCGCCGTCCGCCGCCGCTTCGACAGCGGCCGCAACGCCCTGCTCCACTGGACTCGACATGGTGCTCACTCCCGGGATTTGCGCGCCGGCCGCAGTGTGACAGAGCCGGCATGCGCGGGCCACCTCTACGCCGCGCCGAGCCACGAGACCAGGCGCGAACGCGGCGAGTCGCATGCGACGACGACACGTTGCGGCAGGAACGCTGACGCCACCGCGCGCCTTCGGTAGCATCCGGCGCGGAGGCGTCCAGTGGGTTCACCGACGATCTATGAGTGGGAGTGGCGGCTGCGGTCCAAGGCGTCCGACCTGTGGCCGCACGTGGCCAACACCGAGCGGTTCAACAAGGTGATTGGGCTGCCCGAGCCTGTGTTCCGCGACGTGGCCCATGAGGGCGGCGGGACGCGGCGCATCGGCGAAGCCCAGCAGGTTGGCCTGACGCTGCGGTGGAACGAGCACCCCTACGAGTGGATCGCGCCGCAGTGGCTCGGCGTCCTGCGCGAGTACGACTCAGGGCCGGTGCGCTCCGTGCGTACCTCGGTGCGTCTGGTGGACGCGGCGGGCGGCGGTACACTGCTGTCCTATCGCATCGAGGTCCAGGCCTCCGGCCTCATGGGTCGCATGGTTCAGGGCTTTGAGTTCACGCGCATGCAAGGGGCCATGGAGCGGGCGTTTCAGCGCATCGACGCCAAGGTCCAAGAGGCGGCGGACTCTGCGCCCTGGCACCTCAACCTGGACGCCTTCGAGGCGCCGACGGACCACCTGGACCACCGGGGGGCCCGCCGCATGCAGGAGGCCCTCGGCAAGCTCAGGGCGTGGCGGCTCCCCTCGTCGGAGTCCGTCGACCGGCTCGCCCAGCTGGTGCAGTTTGGCGCCGACCACGCGGTGGAGCGCATCCGCCCGCTGCGCCTCGCGCACGACTGGGGGCTGCCGCCCGAGCACGCCATCGACGTGTGTCTGGTGGCCGCCCATGTCGGTCTGCTGGACGTGGCCTGGTCCGTGCTCTGCCCGGCGTGTCGCTCCCCAGCGGCCGACTCCCCCAAGTTGGCTCGGCTGGCGCCGACGACCCACTGTGACGCCTGCAACATCGACTTCGAGACCGAGTTCGTGGAGTCGGTGGAGCTCGGCTTCAAGCCCGCCGCGAGCATCCGCCCGGTCACGCCCGGCTCCTACTGCCTCGGCGGTCCCGCACACAAGCCCACGGCCGTCTGCCAGCTCTGGCTGCAGCCAGGTGAGGCGCGGCAGTTCACGCTCGACCTGGGCCACGGCAGCTGGCGCGCGAGCGGTCCCCGGGCGCACGGGCAGGCCTACCTGGACGCCGGAGCGGTCGCCGGGCTGAGCGCCCCGCAGCCAGAGCAGGCGCCAGGCGACGCGGAGGCCGGGCCAGCAGAGCCGGGGGCCGACGAGGCGGTCGAGCTGCTGGTGGACGGCAGCGGCGCGCTCCATGGGCAGGGACAGGCGCGCAGCGGGGCCAACACCATCCGCATGCGCAACGACAGCCAGTGGGACCAGGTGCTGCGCATCGAGCGGGCGAACTGGCGGGACGACGCGGTGACCGCTGCCCAGGTCATGACCCACGCCACCTTTCGACAGCTCTTCTCGGCCGACGTGCTCACGCCCGGGACCCATGTGGACGTGGGCCACGTCGCCATCCTGTTCACCGACCTCAAGGGCTCCACGGCGCTCTATGAGGAGGTCGGGGACGCGTCGGCCTACGCGATGGTTCGGCGCCACTTCGAGGTGCTCGAGGAGATGATCGCGGCCCACAGCGGCACCATCGTCAAGACCATCGGCGACGCGGTCATGGGCGCCTGGCACGACCCCTTGAACGCGCTCGTGGCGGCGATCAGCCTGCAGACCGCGCTGTCGGAGCACGTCGACACCGCGCACCTGCAGATCAAGGTGGGCGTGCACTGGGGACGGTGCATCGGCGTCACGGTCAACGGCACCTTCGACTACTTCGGCACCACGGTGAACACCGCGGCCCGGCTCGAGCGGGTCGCCGGGGCGGGCGAGGTCGCCATCTCGGAGGCGCTCGCGGCGGAGCCGACCGTGTCGGACTGGCTCGACGCGCACCCGCGGTGTGTGCTGCGAACCGAAGAGCAGACCCTCAAGGGCCTCGTGGGCACCCACACGTGCCTGGTGCTGTGCGGCGACGCGCTGCGCTCCAACCTGCGCAAGACCGAGAGCCTCGACATCGCCGACGTGCGACGCATGGTCGCGGGAACTGCGTCGTGAGCGACGAGCGTCACGAGCGCACCGTCGAGCTCTTCGCCGACCAGCGCCGCACACGACGCCCCCCTCCGGTCCTGAGCGAAGGGCTGGTGCTGCAGTGGGTCCAGGCCTACGTCAACCGCTGGTACAGCCCGGAGGCGAAGGTGCGCTCCACCCTGCGCCGGCGCATCGACCGCAGCTGCGACGCCCACGGGACGCCTCGCGCGACGGCGTACGGCTGGGGTGACGACGCCATCGGCGCGCTGAAGCGGGCCGGCGTGATCGACGACCACCGTTGGGCCCGCGACAAGGCTCGCTCGCTGCTCGACCGCGGCGTGGGGGTGCGCTCGATTCGACAGCGGCTGCGGGCCAAGCAGGTGCCCGCCGAAGCGGTGGACGCGGCCCTCGACGCGCTGAGCGAAGACCTGGCGGGGGACACCGTGGACCCCGACTGGGAGGCCGCTGTGGCCTACGCCCGGCGGCGGCGGCTGGGTCCCTTTCGCCGTGAGCCCGATCCCGAGCGCTATCGCAAGGACCTCGCTGCCATGGCGCGCGCCGGGCACAGCTACGGCGTCGCGCGACGGGTGCTCGACGCGGGCGACTCGACGGAGCTCGACTGAGGCCGAGCTTCGCGCTGCTGCTCGCGCGACGCCGCTGGGCTCGAGACGCGCAGGGTCAGAGCACGAGCTTGGCCCCGTGGTCGGCTGCCTGAAAGCCCTCTGGCCACTTGGTCGCGGCGTCGAAGGTCGCGCCGGTCCACTTGGCGCCGCTCACCCGGGCGCCGCGCAGGTCGGCCCCTTGAAGTCGCGCGCCGCGGAGATCCGCGCCGGTCAGCTTCGCGCCGATGAGCCGGGCGTGCCGCAGGTCGGCGGAGCGAAGATCCGCGCCCGTCAGGTCGACCGCACCCAGCTTCATGCGGCGCAGTGTGCGGCCCTTGAGCTTGGCGCCAGGCCCGATGGCGCCCGACGAGCGCGGGTCGAAGCCCGCGGGCCACTTGGTGCGGCTGTCGTAGCGTGTCCACTGCAGCTTGAGCCCAGCCAGGTCGAGCCCGCTGAGGTTGCGGCCAGCCAGGTTCTGGCCCTCGATCTCCTTGGCGGCGGGGCGACGGAGGACAGACGCAGACGGGGCCTCGGGCCGGGCGGGCACGACAGGCTCAGGGGGGACCGGCTCGGCGCTCGGCTGATGTCCCCTCGCGTCGCTGGTCGCCGCGACGCGACGTGTCGCGGGCCGCGGGTGCCGTTGTGGCCGGCGCGAGGGAGCGGCCGCGCGGGCGATGTCAGGCGAGGCGCCGGCGTCCGTGGTGGCCCCTGCGTCTGTCGTCGCCCCTGCGTCCGGCGAGGCGCCGGCGTCCGCGGCGCCGGCGTCGGGCGCGACGGCTGCCGGGGCCCCCGCAGCGCCGGGGCCCGCGTTGCGCGCCCCGGCGCCGTTGGCGTCGAATCCGTCGGGCCAGCGCGTCTTGGCGTCGTACTGCGCGCCCTCGAAGCGCGCACGCTCCAGGCGTGCGCGGCGGAGGTCGGCCCCCTGCAGCTTGCTGCGACGCAGGTCGGCGTCGCGCAGGTCGACCCCACGCAGGTCTTCGCCGCGCAGGTCGCGCTTGACCAGGTCCGCCTTGGGCCCGACAGCGCCGCTCTTGGTGTGCTCGAAGCCCGGGGGGAAGCGTGTGTCCTTCGAGTAGCGTGCGCCCACCAGGTTGACCCCGTCGAGCTTGGCGCCGCGGAGGTCGGCGCCGCTCAGATCTGCCCCGCGCAGGTCAGCGTCGCGCAGGTCGGCGCCCCGCAACACCGCGTTCGCCAGGCTCGCGCCGCGCGCGTTGGCGCCCTTCAGGCTGGCCTTGGCGAGGTTGGCGTCTTTCAAGCGCCCGCGCTGCAGGTTGGCGTCGGCCAGCGTCGCCCCGCGGAGGTCCGCCCCGCGCAGGTCGACCCCGCCGAGCGCGGCTTTGGGGCCGATGGCACCCGAGTGCGCATAGTCGAAGCCCGACGGCCACGCCGTGACATCGTCGTAGCGGCTGCCCTTGAGCCCGGTGCCCGTCAGGTTGGCGCCCTCGAGGTTCGCGCCGCGCAGGTCGGCCATGCGCAGGCTGGCGCCGCGCAGGTCGGCCCCGGTCATCTTGGCCTTGCGCAGATCAGCGCCGGTCAGGTCGGTCTTGCGCAGGTCGCTGTTGTCGAGCTTGGCCTCCTGCAGGTCGGCCTCCGACAGATCGCCGTCGCTCAGCCGCACGTCAGACAGGTTGGCCCCGCGCAGGCTGAACGCCCCCTTGCCGCGCACCTTCAACAGCTGCTGGGTCGCGTCTCGACGCTCGGCCGCCGACGCGGTGGTCGAGCGCAGGGTGGCGAGCCAGGCCTCCGGCGACCCGGCGCGTTGCCACTGCCACACGCCGACCCCAAGCGCCGCCACCACGAGCGTCGCCGCCACCACCCGCCACGGCGGACGGGTGGGCGCCGGCGGCGTCGCCGCGCTGGCCTCCACCTCGGGCGCCAGGCCTGGCGTGACCACAGCGTGCTGCTGCCCGGTCTCGATGTAGGGCGCGGTGTGGAGCGACACCCGGTCGGCGGACTCCGGCAGCGGCGTCCCGGCGGCGAGCTCCGCCATGTCCATGGTCTCGAGCAGCTCGCTGTGCACGATGTGCTCAGGCGAGGTCGAGGGCGGGCCGTGCGTCCCCGCGCTGTGGCGGGCGGGCCGGTTGCGCGGCGCCGTCGACGCCAGCCACGGCGCGTCCGCCTGCGGATCCGCCTCGATGGCGGCCAGCCGGGCGATGACCTCCACGGCGCTGCTCGGCCGACGTTTCGCCTCCTTCGCCAGCAGGCCGTGGGCCAAGGACACCAAGGCCGCGGGCACGTCCTGCGCCACCAAGGGCTGGAGCGGATCCGGATCGTGGTGCAGGTGCAGGTCGGCCAGCCGCGTCATCTGTCGCGCCGGGGTCGCCTCGCGATCGACGTCGAAGGGCGGCACCCCAGCCAGCATCTCGTAGACCAGACAGCCCACGGCATAGAGGTCCGCCCGGCCGTCGACCTCGGCCCCGGTCCACTGCTCCGGCGCCATGTAGTGCGGCGTGCCGATGGGCCCCCGTGTGTCGGCACCAGCCCCCTCGAGCGAGCGAGAGATGCCGAAGTCGAGCACCTTGACGAAGTCCTGCTGCCCGGCCTGGTCGATGAGGAAGATGTTGGCCGGCTTGATGTCGCGGTGCACGATCCGCCGCTCGTGGCCGTGGGCCTCGGCGAGCGAGGCCAGGATCTGCTGGGTCACGCGCACGACACGTCGCCACGGCAGCGCGCCCTCCCGCCGCAGGGTCGCGGACAGGGGCTCCCCCGCGAGGAACTCCATGACCAGGTAGGGCACGCCCTCTTCGATGCCGAAGTCGATGACCCGAATCGTGTTGACGTGCTGCAGGCTGGCAGCGTTCTGGGCCTCGAGCGAGAAGCGCTTGATCAGCTGAGGGCGGAGCGCGGCCTGCGGGTGCAGCAGCTTCACCGCCACGGGGCCGCCGGTCTCCACGTGCTTGGCGCGGTGCACCGAGCCCATGCCGCCGGAGCCGATGGTCGTCTCGATCTGGTACTTGGACGCGATGATGCGGCCGGTCCACGTGTCGCGCTCTTCCAAGAGCGCGGCGTCCAAGGTCATGCGACCGTCGTGCGGGCAGACCAAGTCCTCGGTCTTGCGGCCACACTCTGGACAGACACGCATTGCAGCTCCCGGCGTTGCCCGAAGGCTACGGTGCGAGACGATGCGCGGCAACCGCCACCGGACCGACATTTACGACGCGCCTCGCCCTGGCTCGGCCGCGTCCACGCTCCGGTTGACGGACGCCCTCCGCGAGGCCGCGGGATTGTCTGGCCGGGGGGGCGCGGGATACTGTGCGCCCGCCTGCCTCACCCGGGAGTCCCCATGAGCGTCCAGCAGCCCCAGTCGGCCCGCCTCTTCATCAGCGCGACCAAGCAGAACGTCGGCAAGACCACCACGAGCATCGGGCTCTACGCGCTGCTGCGCGAGCTCGGCCACCAGGTCCACTTCATCAAGCCCGTGGGCCAGCGCTACGTGCGGCGAGAGGACGTGAAGGCGGACGAAGACGCGGTGCTGATTCGCGACTACTTCGGCCAGGGCGGCACCCTGGGTGACATGAGCCCGGTCACAGTGCCCCGTGGCTTCACCGAGCAGTACGTCTTCCAGCGCGACCGTGACGCGATCTACGGCGCGATCGACGACGCGATGTCGCGCATCGCGCCGGACGTCGGTGTCACCCTCGTCGAGGGGACGGGCCACGCCGGCGTGGGGTCGATCATCGACGCGTCGAACGCCGACGTCGCGCGCCACCTCGGCGCCAAGGCCATCGTCATCGCCGGTGGCGGCATCGGCCGGAGTGTGGACGAGATCTGCCTGAACAAGGCGCTCTTCGAGCAGGCTGGCGTGGAGGTCGTGGGCGCGATCTTGAACAAGGTTCGGCCCGACAAGTACGACAAGGTCAAGCGCGCCGCGTCGCAGGGGCTCGCCAACGCCGGGGTGCGCTGCCTGGGTGTGGTGCCCTACGCGCCGGAGCTGACCCACCCGACCGTGCGCCAGCTGAGCGAGGAGCTCGGCTTCGAGTGTGTCGCGGGTGAGCAGTACATGGACGCGCGGGCGACCAACACCATCGTCGCCGCGATGTCGCCGCAGAACACCATCAAGTACCTCAACAACGGCACCTTCGTGATCGTGCCCGGAGACCGGGTCGACAACATCCTGGTGAGCATCGCGACCCACCTCGTGGGCAAGATGAGCGACGAGCGCCACGTGTCGGGCATCTTGCTGACCGGCGGCATGGTCCCCGACGAGACCATCCGCGCGCTGATGCGGGAGAGCCACGTCCCCGTGCTGCTGACCGACAACGACACGTTTCGGGCCGCGGCCCGCGTGGAGCGCCTGACGGTGAAGATCGGCCCGAGCGACCGGGAGAAGGTGGAGACCGCCTGCCGCATGATCAAGGAGTACGTCGACGTGGACGCGCTCCTCGGGGGCCTGGGGATTCAGCCTGGGTGAGCGACCTCAGCGCTGCGACTTGGTGCCGCGCTGCTCGAGCCGCCACATGGTCGGCGCCGACACGTCGAGGACGACGCGGGCTGTCTTGCCCCCAGCGCTCCGGAAACCCTTGAGGTAGCGGGTCGCGCGCGCCTTGCCGAAGAGGCGCAGGGCGTCGTCGTCGGGGAGGCGCTGTCCGTCCACCACGAAGGGCACGCGCAGCTTGCACCCGGCGCGCCAACGGGCGCAGCCCCACGCCGCGCGCCCCGCGACCACATAGCCGGGCTCGGGCACCCCCGCGTCTTTGCACGCCGGGCAGGCATGGGCCTCGCCGAAGGCTGGCGGCGGGCCACCGCGAGGGACCGCCGGTGCGGCGTCCCGGGCGGCGTAGTCCAGCTGCACGCCCCGCTCGGTCCACACCAGCGCCGCCTTGAACTGCGCGCCCTCGGGGT
>JAUIAC010000139.1 GCA_030425545.1 bacterium
ACCTCGACCACGCCGCGCAGGGCTGCCGCGAGCTGCGCTCGACCGGCTGGCCGTGCGGCGCCCCCGGCCCCTGGCGCCGGCGCGCCCGCCGACCTGTGCGGCCCGGTCAGCCCCTGCTGCTCCTGCTGTGTCTGCGCCTGCTCCGCCCGCCCCGCCTGCTCCGCCTGCCCAGCCTGCCCAGACTGCTCTGCCTGCACAGCCTGCTCCGCCTGCTTCGCCTGCTCCGCCCGCCCCGCCTGCTCCCCCTGCTCCGCCCGCCCCGCCTGCTCCCTCTGCTCCCGCTGCTCCGCCTGCTCCGCCGGCACCTGCTTCGCGAGCAGCGCCGCCGCAAGCGCCAGCGCAGATCGCACCGCGCGGCGCGTGGCTTCGGAGCGCTCGGGGGCGAAGCGCGAGCGCTGCGGCGGCGCGCCCCAGACGTTGCCGGCCGGCACGCCGAGGACCACCAGCGCGCCGGCGCCGAGGGCCTTGTCGACGATGCGGGTCAGCTCCTGCCGGTAGACCGCCACCAGGGTCTCGCGCTCGCGCGTCAGCGGGCCCGCGAGCAGGTCGCCGCGGTTGTGGGCCTCGTTGTGGCCGATCATCACCAGCACGACCCGGGGGCGAAAGCGCGCGGGCGCGTCGAGCGCGGCGTGCAGGTGCCGCGGTGGCCCCAGGCTCAGGGAGGTCCCGGCGTGGGCGAGGTTGTCGACCGCCAGGGGCTGGCCTTGCAGCGCGCCGCCGAGGCTCCACGCCACCACCTTGGGGATGTGCAGCGCGGGGGCGAAGACGTCGCCCATCAGGGTCGAGGCGCCCCAGGCGACCAGACCCACGTGCCCGGCGGGCGGCGGGACCGGGGCGTGGGCGCCGCCGCCACGAACGCGCAGCGCGGGAGCGAAGCGCGCCCACACCCGGTCGGTCAGCGCGCCCACGGCCCCGGCGAGCACGAGCAGGCTCGCGAGCACCATGGCGCGCGTGCCGCCTGACGCGCGGCGTCGCCCAAGTCGGCGCCACGCCAGCGCCAGCAGGGGCGCCGCCACCAGCGCCGCGAGGGCGAAGGCGCGCGGAGCGAAGCCCAGCTCGGTCAGCCACGCGCCGAGCGGCTGGCTCACGCTCGTCCCCAGGCTCGCCCTCATCCACCGGCTCACGACGGCGTGCCCGCAGCGCTCGGACGGGCCATGCGCCGCAGCAGCCACGGCAGACAGACCAGGCCCACCAGCGCGGGCGCGACGTACTCCAGGCCGTCCACCGCGAGCCCCGCCGCGACGCCCTGGTCCCAGGTCAGCGCCGTGCCCAGCACCAGCGCGGCGGCGGGCTCGCGCACGCCGAAGCCCGAGAAGGTCAGCGGCACGTAGCTCGCCAGCAGCGCCAGGGGAAAGGCCCCGAGCGCGAGCTCCGGAGACAGCGGCAGCCCCAGGGCGAGGGCCCCCAGCCACACGCTCAGGCTGTCGGAGCACTGGTAGACCATGCCGACCAGGAGCAGGCCGAGCCGGTCCCGCAGCGGCAGGGGCCGCGAGAGCAGCACCGACCGCGCTGCGAGCCCGGGGATCTGCCGCAGCAGCGCGCGCAGGGGGGCGTCCACGACGAAGGCCAGCGCCGCCAGCCCAGCGCCCCCAGCGATCCACCAGCGCGCCCACGGGTGCGCCTCTGGCAGCAGGAGCTGACCCACCGCGATGAGGGCGAAGGTGCTCGCCAGGCTGACGCCCTTGTCGTAGACCACCGACTCCACGGCGACCGCGCCTGGGACGCCCAGGGCCCGCGACAGGGCGACCGGGTAGAGGGCGTGCCCCGACTGCAGGGGGGCGAAGAAGGTCATGGGCAGCAGCCCGGTCCACACGCGCCACACGTCGGCGAGGGCCAGCGGCTGACCGAGGCGGCGCAAGATCCACCACCACTTCACCGCGCCGACGCCGACGTCGAGCAGCAGGGCCAGGGCCAGAGCCAGGGCCAGCCAGCCGGGATCGGCCGCGCGGAAGATAGACCAGCCGTCGAAGGTCCAGCCGATGGCAAGCAGAAGACCCAAGGACACGACGAGCGGCAGCGCCGCACGGAGTCGCCCTCCGCTGCCCCCTGGTGCGGGAGGTCGGGGAGCGACCGGCGGCGGGGTTGGCGACGTCACCGCGCCAGGATCGACGCGGGGCTGACGCGACGCAACCCGCGGCGCAACCTCAGGGCTCGGGGGGCGCGCGCGTGCCACGGGCCGCCACCTGCTCCGCGGCCAGGGCCACCATGAGCTCCCGGTGCGCGCTCAGGCGGTGGCCGTCGTCGACCTCGATCAGCCGCGGAGCGGCGATCCCCGGGCGCGCAGCCAGCCGCGACGCGACGAAGTCCCGCGACGCCTGCACGGGCACCACGTCGTCCCGCAGGCCGTGCAGCACCACCAGCGGGCGGGGCAGCGGCCCGACGCGCGCGACCCAGGGCGCCACCCGCGCGTGCAGCGCCGGCGCGCAGAGCACCAGACCGGACACCTGGCTCGGGTGCGCGCTGGCGTAGAGGCAGGCCATCAGCCCGCCGAAGCTGGAGCCCACGAGCACCACCGGCCCGACCTCAGCCAGCGCAGCGGTGATGCGCCTCAGCCGCTCGTCCGGGTCGAACACGCCCTCGCAGTCGGGCGCGACCACGCCGGAAAACCGGGCCGCTAGCGCACGGTACTTGCTCCCGTGCGGGCCGGACTCCAGGCCGTGGAGAAAGACCACGGTCGGGGTCGCGTGCTGCGCGCTGGGGGGGGACATGGGGCCTCCAGGGCCGGGCGCCGTCAGGCCCGCAGGTGGCTGCGCCAGGACTGCCCGCGCACGAAGAGCTCGTGCCACACCACCAGGTTCAGCAGGCTCCACAGGCCGCGGCCATGGTCGACCTTGCGGCTCAGGTGTTCGTCCCACAGCCGCAAGGCCACGTCGGGGTCGACAAAGCCGAGGGCGGCGATGCGGTCGCGGGTCAGCCACGACTCCGCAAAGTCCCGTAGCTCGTGCGCGAACCAGGTGCTGTGCGGCATCTCCAAACCGAAGTTGCCGCGGTTCTGGATCGCCTTGGGCATCAGCCGCTTCATCGCCTGCTTCTGCATGTGCCGACGCCGCAGTCCCTTGATGCGCAGGTGCGGTGGGATGGTCTGCATGAACTCGAGCAACAGCCGGTCCATGTAGGGGAAGCGCCCCTCGATGCTGTGGGCCATGAACGTGCGGTCGTTCTTCACCATCAGGTCAGCGATGAAGTAGGTGCGGATGTCGATGGCGCTGATGCGGTCGAGCGGGTCGGCGCCGGGCATGGCGTCGTAGATCGGCTGAAAGCTCTGCCAGGTCGGCCGCGTGCCGGCCAGATCCGGCATCAACCGGCGCTTGTCGGCCTCGCTGAAGGTGTGGCGCCAGTACAGGTGCGCGTCGACCACATCTCGCTCGGCGCCCTCGGTGAAGCGCTTGGCCAGGAAGTCGAAGCTCAGCTTGCGGTGCCGCACGGGCAGGTGGTGGGCGGTGAAGTGGGCCAGCTTGCGCACCGGGCTCGGCACCAGCCCGCGGTAGAGCCGCCGCACCTTGCTGGCGACGTGGGTCTCGTAGGCGTTGAAGGTCTCGTCGCCGCCCTCGCCCGAGAGCAGCACCGTGTCGTGCTTCGTGGCCTCGCGGGCGAGGATGTAGCTGGGCACCGCGGCGCCGTTGCCAGAGGGCTCGTCGAGGTAGGCCATGTGCTCGACAAAGGCGTCGACCACGTCGCGCGGGCCGACCGTGATCTCGTGGTGCTCGGTGCGACAGTGCCGGGCCATGAGCTGCTGGTAGCTGCTCTCGTCGTAGCTGGCCTCGCCCATGCGGATCGACCAGGTGTGGATCTCGGCGTCGGGCTGCAGGTCGCGGGCCAGGGCCAAGATGGTGCTCGTGTCGTAGCCGCCCGACAGCGTCAGCCCCAGCCGCGCGTCGGACTGCAGGTTGCGGCGCACGCTGTCGCGCATCTGCCAGTAGAGCGCGTCGGCGGCCTCGCGCTCGGTCCAGCGGTGGTCGGGCCGGTACTGCAGCTCGTAGTAGGGCCGCCGCTCCCAGGCGCCGGAGCTCAGATCCACCTCGATCAGCTCGCTGCCCTGAAGCTCACGAACCGACTGAAAAGGCGTGTGATCTCCGGGAATGTAGGCGAGCGTGAAGTAGTCCCACAGGCCCTCGTGATCGAGGGTGGCGTCGAAGCCGGGCGCGCCGATGAGGCTCTTGATCTCCGAGCCGAACCAGAGCTGCGTCTCCGTCGCCAGGAAGAAGAGCGGGCGGATGCCGAAGAAGTCGCGCACCAGCCACGCCTTCTGCGCGCGCAGGTCGACCAGGCAGAAGGCGAACATGCCGGTCAGCTTGCCGACGAAGTCGATGCCGAAGCGGTCGTAGAGGGCGAGCAGCACCTCGCTGTCGCCGCTGGTGCGGAAGGTCCAGGTGCGGTCCAGGCCGTGATCCCGGCGCAGCTCGCGGAAGTTGGTGACCTCGCCGTTGTAGACCAGCGCCACCTTCCCGTCGGGGCTCCACATCGGCAGGTTGGCGGCCTGCGACAGGTCCATGACCGCGAGCCGCGTGTTGGCCGCGCTGACCCGCGCCTCGTCGACAAAACCCCGCGCGTCCGGGCCCCGGTGATGCAGCCGCGCGGCCATGTCGCGCACGTGGTGGCGCGCCGCGTCGTCGATGTCGTTGCCCAGGCCAAGGACCCCAGCGATGCCACACATGGGCGGTGCTCCAGGCTGCAGCGGCAGCGTGCGCTGAACCTAGCAAGCGCGGCGAGCGGCGGCGAGGGGAGCGGGTCAGCGAGCGCCCCGCGCGGCGCGCAGCGCCAGTGAATCGAGCGGCCACCTGGTGCGTTCCTCCGTGCGCACAACACAGGAGGCTGGCCATGCATCGACCGCTCTCAACCCCAAGGACACCCCGCCAACCCTCACCCGCAGGCGCCGTCCCAGGGTGGACCGCAGCCGCGGCCCTCGCGGCGACCCTCGCCCTCTCCGGCTGCATGACGGTCGTGAACCAGGGCCAGGTCGGTGTCCGAGACACCTTCGGCGCCCAGTCCGCGACCGTGAGCCAGCCCGGCTTCAAGATGTTCCTGTGGCCCATCTGGGACATCACCAAGGTGTCGGTGCGGACCACGAACCTGCGGGTGCGGCTCTCGCTGCCGTCCAAGGAGGGGCTCACCATCGCGAGCACGGTGGCGATCCTCTACCGCGTGGTGCCGGAGAAGGTGCCGCAGGTGCTGCAGGAGCTCGGCGAGAACTACGAGCGGCGCTTCGTGCTGCCCGTGTTCCGCTCGGCCCTGGCCGACGTGACCGCGCGCTTCGCGGCGAAGGACATGCACAGCGGCAAGCGCTCGGAGATCGAGGAGGCCGTCCGCGCGACCATGAACCAGCGCATCAAGGGGCGCGGCTTCGTCATCGAGGCGGTGTTGATGAAGAGCATCAGCCTGCCGAGCGGGCTAGCGCGCTCGATCGAGGATCGCATGCGGGCCGAGCAGCGCGCGCGGCAGATGGTCTACGTGCTGCAGCGCGAGCGGCAGGAGGCGGAGCGGCGGCTGGTGGAGGCCAAGGGCATCCGCGACGCGAACCTGGTCCTGTCGGCCGGGCTGACGCCGGCGGTGCTGCGCTACAAGGCGATTCAGGCGCTGTCGAAGCTGGCGAACTCGCCGAACGCCAAGCTGGTCATCACCGGTAGCAACCGCCCCTTGGGGCTGGGGCCCGTGCAGGCGCTGCAGATGATGGCGCCGCCGAAGCAGTAGCGGCGTGGCGCAGGCTGGCCGACGTGTGCGACCCTCGGGGCCACGCACGACCCGCCGACACCTGAGGCCATGACCCAAGTCCCCGCTGACATCGGCCCGCTCGCCGACCTGCACCGCCACCTCGACGGCTCGCTGCGCCTGAGCACGCTGCGAGCCTGGGCCGCCGCGCAGGGGCGAGAGGTGCCTGAGGATCTCGCCTTCGAGCCCGGCATGGGGCTCGACGCGGCGCTGGCGCGCTTCGCCTTCACCCTCTCGCTGCTGCAGCGCGCGGACGCGCTGACCCGAGCGGCCGACGAGGCGGCGGAGGACGCCGCGGCGGAGGGCGTGACCACCCTGGAGATCCGCTTCGCCCCGCAGCTCCACGGCATGGCGCTCGACCGGGCCGTCGACGCCGTGCTCGCGGGGCTGAACGGGCGCGCCGGGCTGATCTTGTGCGTGCTCTTTGGCGACGCGCCGGCGCTGGCGGAGGCCCTGGTCGATCTCGCCGCGTCCCGGCCGGGGGTGGTCGCCGTGGATCTCGCTGGCGGGCCGACGCCGGGGCACGGGTTCGGCATGGTCGACTACGCGCCCGCCTTCCAGCGCGCCGCCCGGCTGGGCATCGGCCGCACCGTGCACGCGGGCGAGGGGCGCCCACCCGCTGAGATCCGAGTCGCCGTGGAGCAGCTGGCCGCGCAGCGCGTAGGCCACGGCACGACGCTGCTGGACGACCCGGCGGTGCTGGAGCTCGTCCTGGAGCGAGGCGTCGTCATCGAGGCCTGCCCGACGTCCAACTGGCACACCGGCGTGATCCCGAGCGTGCGCGCCCACCCGCTGGCCACCTGGCTGGAGCGGGGCGTGCGCTGCACGGTGAACACCGACAACACCCTGCTCTCGGCGGTCACCGCGCCTCAGGAGCTGGCCCGCGTCGCCCAGATCCCGGGCGTCGGCCCCGACGCGCTCCGCCGCCTGGTGGCCGAGGGCCACCGCGCGCGCTTCGAGCGCGCGTGAGCCGCGCGCGCAAAGCCGACCCGGCGCCGCGGATCGCGCCTGTCGACCCCGGAGGCTCACCGTGACCCACCCCTTCCAACGCCTGTCACCCGCCGGCCAGCGGGCCATGGCGTGGGCCAGCTTCGCCGCGACGCTGCTCGTGGGCGCCGCCATGGTCGCGCTCGACCAACCCCTCCGCACGGCGGCCTGCCCCAACGGCATCGTCGGCTTCGAGCTGGCCTTCACCGAGGAGGCCGCGCGCGCCATCGTGGCGTCCTGGTCCCCTCAGGTGCAGCTCGTCGCAGCCCTCGGCCTGGGCTTCGACTACCTCTTTCTGTGCTGCTACACGTCGGCCATCGGCGCCATCGCGGTCGCCGCCACCGCGGGCTGGCCGCGCGCGGCCCGCGTCGCCGGCTGGGTCGCCTGGGCCATGTGGTTCGCTGGCCTCATGGACGCGGTCGAGAACGCCGCCCTGGCGCGGCTGCTCATCGGCGCGCCCGGCGGGCCCTGGGCTCAGATCGCCGGCACCTGCGCCAGCGTGAAGTTCGGCCTGCTCGCGCTGGGGCTGCCCTTCGCCCTCGGCGCGCTCGCCAGGCGGCTGGCGACGCGCGCCCAGCAGCCCGCCGACGCATAGACCCGAGCCGACTGCGGCGCGCACCTCCCACGCGACCCGATCCGACGCACGCCGCCGGCTCGAGCGTCGCGATGATCCTTTTGTTCGGCGCCGGCACCAGACTGTCATTCGTCTTTGAATTCCATTGTCTGGAGGTCTTCGTGCCGACCATGCCTGCGCCCTTTTTGTGTTCACGCGGCCGCGCCCGCGATCCCCTCCAACGGCCCCGGTCGCCGGGCGCTGAGCGCCGGGTCCATCGGCTGGCGCGGACGGCGCCGTCGCTGCTCGCGCTCGCCCTGAGCGGCTGTTTCATCGCGCCGTCCATGCCCCCCGCGCCCGCTGTGCCCGACGCCGCGTCGACACCGGCGGACGCCTCCTCGCCGGTCACCACCCCGCCGGTCACCACCCCGCCGCCCTTCGAGGAGCCGCCGGCCTCCTGGCCCGCGTTCGGCGCGACCACGGCCTACGAGCCCGCCTGCGCCAAGCTGCCGGTCATCGACGGCAAGATCTCCGGGACCGACGAGCTGGACCACGAGTGGCGCTGCGCCGGGTCGGTGACCGGGCGCTTCGGGCGGCTCTACGTGCTCTGGGACGGCCTGAACCTCTACGCCGCAAACGACTGGCGTCTGCGCACGGACGCCCCCACCTGCCCGGAGATGTTCAACGCCTTCTGGCTCGGCACGCCTGTGGGCTTCTTCACCCTGCGCGTCTACGGCGACAACCACATGGAGGTCTGGCGAGACGGGGTCAAGATCGCGCCAGGCAAGGGCGCCGCGGGCTTTGGCCCCTCGATCAACATGGCGAAGCCACACGCAATGTACGAGTTCAGGCTGACCATCCCGAACCTGCCGCCAGCGGCGGGCATGTGGCTGGGCGAGTGCGACCCGGCGGGCAACCTGGTGACCCAGGGAGGCCCGGTGGTCTGCGGCGCAGACGCGGCGCCCATGGTCATGGAGCCCATGATGTTCTCGCTCAAGGCCGTCCAGACCGGCGGCAAGCCCGGTGTCACCGTCGCCGCCGCTCCCAAGGCCAAGGAGGCCCTCGGGAGCGTCGAGCCCAAGGTCCTGGTCCCCGGTCAGACCGCGATTGTGCGGGCCAAGTGGGCCGGCGCCACCCAGGGGCTTCGGCTGCGGGTCGGCGACGTCGAGATCAGCGACGCCACCTGGTTCGACGACTGCGTCATCTTCACCGTTCCGGTGGTGGTGGCGGGGGTGACCGTCATCACCGTGGAGCGCAACGGCAGCATGTCGCGACCGCTCCAGGTTCAGGTGGCGCAGTGAACACCCAACCCGCCAACGCGCATACACGCCAGCGGGCGCTCAGCCGGGCGGCGCGTCAGTGGGCCCGTGGCCCCTGGCTGGCGTGGGTGATCGCCGTGGGCGTGGCCGCCACGCCAGCCCCCGCGACGGCGCAGCGCCCGGCGCCCTGGGGCGAGCGGCAGCTGCCGCCCTACTTCGTCAGCGCGTGGATGGGGTGGCTCAACGCCGTCGGCGTCGGCGTGGGCGCCCAGTGGCGGTACGGGCCGCTGCACGGCACCGTCGCCGTGGACGTGGGGGTGGGCGGCGCTGGCGCGTCGTTCGGCGGCGGCGCGACCGTGGGTGTGTCCTTGGTGCGGTGGGCCTTCGTCTTCGCGCAGACCGGCGTGGGCCAGCTGCACTGGCGCGCCAACTCCGCCGCGAGCGACGGCGGCTCCCCGCCCTATCGATTTGTCAGCGCGGGCGGCGGGTTCGGCCTGCGCACGTCAGACCGCGCCAGCGTGCAGTTCGGCCTGCACAACAAGTACGGATCGGTGACGCGCGGCGGGCGCCGCTACGCGAGCGTGCACGGGTCGTTCTCAGTCGCCTACGCCCGCGGCTTCGGCGGCCCCCGTTGAGCGCTTGCGGCCGTAGAGCAGCGCCACACACGAGCACGGGCCGGCGCAGCGCGCGCAGACCTGCCCAGAGCGAGCCTGCTCCTCGGCGTAGAAGGTCGACGAGCAGCCCAACACCGCAAAGCCGGCGGCCTCGAAGAGGGGGGCTGACGTGGCCGCAGAGCCGTTCTGCCAGCTGACCCCGACGAGGGCGCTCACGCCGCGCGCTCGCAGGTCGCGGAAGAGCGCCGCGCCGAGGGCCCGCCCCACGCCCTGCCGCCGCGCCTCCGGGGCGACGGCGAGCAGCTGCAGGCCGCCGCAGATCTCGTCCGCAGCCCAGGGCGCCAGCGCGGGGGTGATGTCGCCGTAGCGCGCGAGCTGTTCGGCGCTCAGGCTGGCACACACGCCAGCGCCCACCACGCCGCCACGCCCGTCGGGGGCCACGAAGACCGACCGCGCCGTGTCGCGAAGCCACAGGTCGAAGAGGGCCTCCTGATCGTCCCGGGGACCAAAGACCCGGCCGAGCAGGTCGCAGACCGCCGCGCGGTCCGCGGGCGTGGCGCGGCGCGGCGGCGGGCGCCCCGTGCCGCCGTCCGCGTCGGTCGGGCCTTCGTCTCGCGGGGGGCGCGCGCGCTCCGCGTCGCCATCCAGGGGGGTGCCGTGGGCGGTCATGGGCCTCCTTGGGCGGCGCGCACGTCTGCGCCGCGGGGGGCGAACGTGCCGCGACGCGCCCCTGCCAGGCAAGCGGCGAGGGGCCCCCGCGGGCGGAGCGCGCCGGCGCCCTGCGAGTCCACGCGGCCCGTGTCAGAATCAGCCCATGACACCGGACCGGCCACACACCACGCGAGCGGCACCGGCGCCGGGCTCCTCGAAGGCCTCGGGCGCCAGCCCGCGGCCGGCGGACCCGCGCGCCAGGCGGCGCGCGCGCCTGCGGCTGACCCTGGTGGGGCTGTGGCTCGCGACGCTGGCCGCGGGGCACGCCGGGCACCGCCTGGCGCCCGGGTGGACCCGCTCCGCGCCGGGCGCGGCGCTGGTCCGCGCGCTGCCGTGGCTGCGCTACCCAGCGGTCATGTTCCACACCCTGCCGCCGGAGATCCCGGCCCTGCGCCTGACGGACCCGCACACGTCGCGCAGGGTGCCCGTGGCCACGCTCGAGCCCGCCGCCGCGCCGGGCTACGCCGAGTCACGGGTTCAGCTCGACGCGCTGATGTCGCCCGGCTACCTGCGCGCCCACCTCTGCCCGCGGGCGCGGCGGCAGGGGCTGACCCTTCAGCGCGTGATGCAGCGGGCGCACGAGCCGGCCACCACGTGGCCGCGCAGCGACGCCTGCGCGGGGGCGGCGCGGCCTGCCTTGGGGGCGCCGTGACACCGGCCCGGACCCGCTGGCGCGCGGCCGACGCGCTGCAGGCCGTCGACGCGCCCTGCGACCCGCGCCCGCTCGCGGCCTTTCGGCTCGCGTTCTACGCCACGGTGCTCGCCCATGTCTGGCCCTGCCTCGCCGGGTGGGACACCTGGGTGGCGACGGCAGCGCGGGGCCGCGGCGCGTGGGAGCCCAGCCTGGCCGGCGCCGTCGGCTGGGGCGTGCCCTTCGCCACGGCCGTGGTGGTCGGCTGTCTCCTCGGGCTCGCCGGCCGGCTGATGCGGCTCGCGGCGCTGGCGACCGGGGTGGGCCTGTGGGGGCTGGCCAGCGTCAACGGGCTCTACGTGCAGTCCCTCGCCTTGGCCCAGGCGCTCGCGATCTGCGCCGTGTGGGCGGCCCTGGGTGGCGGCGACGAGGTCTGGCGCCTCGGCCCACCTCGCCCCACCCCGGCCCCGCGCGGGCGACGCGCGCTGCCCTTCGCCCTGGCGAGCGGCGCCGCGGTCGGCCTGGTCGCGGCCGGCGTGGAGAAGCTCTCGGTCGGCTGGCCCAGCGGCCAGACGCTGGCCGGCCTCGTGACCCTGAGCGACCTGGGCCTGGTGCGCGCCTGGGCGCTGCCTCTCCTGCGGCCCCTCCCCGAGCTCGCGTTCGCCGGGGCGGAGGCGGGCACGCTGGTCGTGGAGATCGTGGCGCCGCCGTTGCTCTTCTGGCGGCGCACGCGGTCTGTCGCGTGGCTGGCGCTGAGCGCGCTCTTCGCCGGGATCTACGGGCTCCTCGCGGTGCCACCGCTCTTCGCCGTGGCGTGGCTGGGCGCCCTCAGCCTGTGGCCGGCCACGGGCCGCCACCCCGCACCCGACACGCCGCAGCCCCGATGACGCCGCCCGACCCGCGTGTCACACTGCGCGGGTGACCACACCTGCCGACGCCCAGCCCTCACCCGCGCCCTCCCTCGCTCTGAGCGTGGTGCTGCCGGTGTTCGACGAAGAGGAGAGCCTGCCGCCGCTGCGGGACGCGCTGGTGCCCGTGCTCACCGAGCTCGGCCGCACCTGGGAGGTCATCTTCGTCAACGACGGCTCGGTCGACGGCTCCGCGGCCGTGCTGGACGGCTTCGCCGCGGAGGAGCCTCGGCTCAAGGTCATCCACTTCCGCCGCAACTTCGGCCAGACCGCGGCGCTCGCGGCGGGCTTCGAGGCCGCGGTCGGCGACGTGGTGATCGCGCTCGACGCCGACCTGCAGAACGACCCGGCCGACATCCCGGCCGTGCTGGCCAAGCTCGACGAGGGCTACGACGTGGTGGCCGGCTGGCGCAAGCACCGCAAAGACGCCCTGCTCAGCGTGACCCTGCCCTCGCGCATGGGCAATTGGCTCATCGGCCGCGTGACCGGCGTTCGCCTGCACGACTACGGCTGCACCCTCAAGGCCTTTCGCAGTGAGCTGCTCGCCGACATCCGGCTCTACGGCGAGATGCACCGCTACCTGCCCGTGTTCGCCCACCTCGCTGGCGGTCGCATCGCCGAGCTGCCGGTGCGCCACCACGCGCGCCGCTGGGGCCGCAGCAAGTACTCGGTGTGGAAGACCTTTCGCGTGCTGCTCGACCTGCTCACGGTCCACTTCCTGGCCGGCTACGCCACCAAGCCGCTCTACTTCTTCGGCCGCATGACCTTCGCCTCGTGGATCGCCAGCGCGGGCTGCGTCGGCTGGGCCGCCTATCGCAAGCTCGCCGACGGTGAGTTCGTCAAGGACCAGCCCATCTTCCTGCTCGGCATCTTCTTCGCCACGGTGGGTCTGCAGCTGCTCGTGTTCGGGCTGCTCGCGGAGCTGATGATGCGGACCTACTACGAGAGTCAGGGCCGGCCGATCTACTTCGTGCGCAGCCGCCGCAACCTGCCGGCACCCGAGCGACAGCGCTGACACCGGGTCGCCGGTCGCCCCCCTCTGTGAGCCCCCTGCATGTGCGGAATCACCGGCTGGATCAGCACGCTGCCCGAGCGCTTCGAGGGCGCTGAGGCGACCTTGGCGCAGATGCAGCGCGCCATCGCGCACCGCGGGCCCGACGGCCAGGGCGGCCATGTCGACCCGCCCGGACCGCAGCGGCGGGCGGGCGTCGCGCTGGGGTTCACCCGCCTGGCCATCCGCGACCTCGCCCACGGCGCGCAGCCCATGCACGGGGGCCGGCCGGGGGAGCGGGTCGAGCGGGTGGTGTCGACCCTCAACGGCGAGCTCTACGACGAGCGGCGGCTGCGCGCCGCCCTCGAGCGCGCGGGCTGCCCGGTGCGCACCCGCTGCGACGCGGAGCTCCTGGCCCACGGCGCTGCGCTGTGGGGGCCGCGGGTGTGGGACCAGCTCGAGGGCATGTACGCCGCCGCGGTGTGGCGGCCGCACGCGCAGACCGTGACCCTGGCGCGCGACCCGGCTGGCCAGAAGCCGCTCTACGTCGCGGTGGTCGACGGGGGCGCGACGGTGCTCTGGGGCTCGGAGCTCAGCGCGCTGCTCGCGCACCCGGCGCTGACGCCGCGGCTGGACGTTCGCGGCGTGCGGGCCTTGCTCTGGCTCGACTACATCCCGGCCCCCGGCACCGCGCTGCGCGGGGTGTACAAGCTGCCGCCCGGGGCGCGCTGGACCCTGCACGCTGGGCTCCGTGGGCCCGTCACGGTGCGGACGCAGGCCGCGCCGCTGCCGCAGCGAGGCCCGCAGCTGAGGCCCTACGAGGCGGTGTCGGCCCTCGACGCTGCGCTCGACCGCGCGGTGTCCCGACGCCTGGTGAGCGACGTCCCCCTCGGCGTGTTCCTCTCCGGCGGCGTCGACAGCTCGCTGGTCGCCGCCAAGGCCGCGGCCCAGCAGCCCCACGTGCAGACCCTGGCGGTGCGCTTCGACCAGCCGAGCTTCGACGAGTCACGCTTCGCCGCCGATGTGGCGCGCCACCTGGGCACCCAGCACCACGAGGTGCCCTTCTCGCTCGCCGACGCGACCCGGGCGCGCGACGCGCTGCTCGACAGCCCGGACGAGCCGCTAGCAGACCCGTCGCAGCTGGTGACCTGGCACCTGTGTCAGCAGGCCCGGCCGCGGGTGACCGTGGCCCTCGGTGGCGACGGCGGCGACGAGGCCTGGCTGGGCTACCCCACCTTCGCCGCGGTGGAGGCCGCCGCGGTGTTCGCGACCCTGCCCAGCGCGCTGCGGGCCCGCATCTTCGGGCTCAGCGCGCGCTGGGGCGCGTCCGCCACCAACCTGAGCGCTGGCGAGCGGGCGCAGCGCTTCGTCGCCGGCGCCGGCGCCGCGCCCGCCCACCGCCACCTGACGTGGATCGGGGGGCTCCCGCTGGCCGCGGTGACCGCGCTGGGCGCCGGCGTGGGCCCGCCTGGCCGCCCGGCGACGTCGGCCGAGAGCGGACGCGACCGAGCCACCGAAGCCTGGGATCGCGCCGTGGGGTGGGGCGCGCCGGAGGGGGTCATCGTCCGCCGGTGGCACACCCTGGCGGCCCGCGGCCTGCGTGGGCTCGACCGCGAGCGCGCGCTCCTCGCGCAGACCTACCTCGCCGACGGCGTGCTGCAGAAG
>JAUIAC010000140.1 GCA_030425545.1 bacterium
CAGGGTCGCTACGCCCACGCGAGCGCCCCGAGCTTCCTGCACACCGACCTGGACCTGACGCTGAGGTCGCTGCGGGATCTGGTCGACGACGAGACCGAGCGCGTGGTGATGAACGACCACGGCGACCGCGACCGGGTGGAGTCCTTTCTGCGTCGCTTTCACCCCGATGTGCCGGTGGTGGTGGAGGTGCACCCGGGCCCGCAGCGGCTCTTCGCGGCGGCGGGGCTGGACAAACAGGTGCAGGCCGCCCTGCGACCGCAGGTGCCGCTTCGCGACGGCGGCAGCCTGGTCATCGAGCGCACCGAGGCCATGACCGTCATCGACGTGAACTCCGGGGCGCGGGTCGGCGGGAGCTCCCTGGCCGACGGGCAGCTCAAGCTGAACCTGGCCGCCGCCCGCGAGGTGGCGCGTCAGCTGCTGCTGCGCAACATCGGCGGGCTGGTGGCGATCGACTTCGTCAAGATGAAGCGGGCCGAGGACCGGCGCATGCTCGAGGCGGTGCTCGAGGCCGAGCTGTCGACCGACCGAGCGCGCGTGCGCATGAGCCGCATGGACCGCTTCGGCATCGTGATGCTCACCCGCAAACGCGCCCGGCAGAGCGTGTACGCGAGCCTGACCGACAGCTGCCCGACCTGCGACGGGCGGGGCTATGTGCGCGGCGCCAGCGACCTTGCCATCGAGACCCTGAGCCGCCTCCGCCAGACCTTGTCACGCGCGGGCGAGGGGGAGTGGACGCTGCGGGTGCAGGCGCCGCCTCGGGTGGCGGCGATCCTGCGCGGCGAGCTCGCCGGCGTGCTGGGGGATCTGGCCCGGGCCCACGGCGCCGAGGTGATCATCGAGGCGCAGACGCAGCCCAAGGGGGAGCCGGACCACGTCCATCTGCGGAGCTCGCAGCGCGACAGCTGACGCCCACGCGACAGCTGACAGCCGACGATGGGCGACGACAGGCGACGTCAGGCAGCGACCAGCAGAGAGATCCGGACAAGCCCACCACCGGGAAAGCCCGGGTAGCTCGCCGCGGCGGCACCCTCGCCCTGGGCGGCGGCGACCAGGGCGTCCCCGTCGGCCCCGAGACACTGCACCGCGCGCTCCACCCCCGCCTGGGGAAGCCACGCCTGCCCTGGTCCGAGCGGCAAGGCCGCCGCCAGGGTCGCGGCACGCTCGGCCAGCCCCGCGGTGAAGGCGCGCTCGACCTCGGGTGACACGCGGGCGAAGATCGAGAGCGCGCGCCGCAGCAGAGCGGCGGGCAGCTGGGCCGGCCCCTGGACGAGCTGCAGCGCCGACGCGTCGCGACCGACCACGGCGTAGAGCGCTGGCTCCGCAGGCGCGAGCGGGTCGCGCAGACACACGAGGGTGAGGTGCTCTGAATCGGCCGGCACGCCGCAGAGGGCCCCCTGGAGCGTGGCGTCAACGACCTGGAGCGCGTCCAGGGCGGGGCCCCGGAGCTCCCACGCGACGACATCGTCACCGCCCGTGCAGGCCGGCCGAGCGAGCACCGCGAGCCGATGCGGCGGGCACGCCGCGAGCACGGCCGGGTCCGCCGCGCCAGAGACGGTGCGGCCCACGTCGACGAAGGCCGCGCCCTGAGCGAGCACCGCGGCCAGCCACACCGGTGGCGCAGGGCGGGCGAGCAGACAGCGGTCGTCCACCATGAGCGCCGCTTGTGCGACCAGGCGCGCGGCGTCGCTGTGAGACGCGCACAGGACAAGGTCGTCCGCGCTCACGCCGGCGGTCTCGGCCCAGCGCTCCGCGACGCGTCGGGCGAGCAGGGGCGGCACGGACGCCGTCGCGCGGCGAGGGCCCTCGCCGGCTGAGAGCTTCAGCAGGTGTCGACGAGCGGGGCGGCGGTCGAGATCGAGCCACGGGCTCATGGCAGCCTCCGGCCCTTGGGGGGCGCGGGCAGCGGCGCGCGGAGGTCGAGGTCCACGCGCGCGCCGTGGATGTGTTGCAACGCCTGCGGCTGCAGGCCGTTGGGCTGCGCGGCGCCACCGCCCGGCATCCGCGGACGGTCCACACGAACCCCAGCGGCGCGCCCGGGCTGCGCAGCGGGGGCTTCCGGTGCGTCGCGCTCGCCCGCCGCGCCTCCTGGCTTCAGCGTCAGCAGCTGCCACCGGCCCATGCGTCGGATCTGGGACGTGCAGGCCGCGCTGGCGCAGGGCGAGAGCGCAGCGTCGACCGCCGCGACGAGCCGGTGCACGGGGACCTCGGGCGCGACCGCGAACAAGGCCTGCTGCGCGCTCGGGCTCACCGCCGCCACGCGCGCTGCCCACGCCGCTAGCTCGTCGAGCTGCCGCAGGGTGCGGCGCATGTAGCCGCCGCCGCGGCGCTGGAGCACGAGCGTCGTCTCACGCGGGTCCAGCTCCACCGTGAGCGCCTCGACGTCTGCGGGAGGTCGCTCGCCCGCGCCGGCCCGCGCCGGCGCCTTCGGGTCCCGCGGCGCGTCGTCCGGCCACAGCGCCACCAGCCCTTCGCTGCCGCGCCCGCCGATGGCCGGCGACGCCCCACCCTGCCGAAGCGTGGCCAGCACCTCGGTCAGCGTGCCCACGGCGACGTCGCGGTCGGCGACCACGAGCACGGCGCGCCCCTTCAGCCGGCGCGCCCGCTTCAACAAGCGGGGCACGAGTCGCGGCCCTTCCCAAGTCGGCGCGCCGAGGTCCTCCGGCCGGAGCGTCACGCTTCCACCGCGCCAGCGGGCCTTGGCCTGAAGGGCACGCGCGCAGGCCGAACCCGCACACCGCGTGGCGAGCACCTGGCGCCCGTCGACCCACAGGCCGCCTCTGCCCAACAACACCGCTGGCGTCCCGGGCTCCTTCGCCGCCAGCGCGATCCGGCGCGGCGTCGGGCTCTGGGTCGACACCGGTCGCACCCCGGCAAGCGCCAAGGCCCGGCGGACGCGCGGCGAGAGCGCGTCGCCGCCCCGCGCCGGGCGGCGCGCAGCGGCGCTCCCGTTCGTCCCACGGCCGACGGGGAGCGCCCTGGGCGCCTGGCTGGATCGGGCTGGGTCTCCGTCCTGCGCGCCGGGCTCGGCGCCTGGCGCGGCGCTCCGGGGGGCCGCAGGGGCCGCAGGCGGCGTCGGGGCGGCGGCCGTCGGAGACCGCTCAGCCCGCGATCGACCGCAGCCGGCGAGGACGAGCGCACCCACACAAGCCCAGGCAGCGACGTTCACCCTTGGCTCCGGGCGATGCGGCAGGCGAGCGACAGCGCCGCCACCGCGCTGCGGGTGTCGGCGACGCCCTTCCCCGCGATGTCCCACGCGGTGCCGTGGTCGGGAGACAGCCGTGGCACCGACAGGCCGCAGGTCTGATTCCATCCGTCGTAGAAGTGCACCGTCTTCAGCGGGCCGAGCGCCTGGTCGTGATACATGCACACCACCAGATCCCACCGGCCCTCCAGGGCCTGGTGGAAGACCACGTCGGCCGGCAGGGGCCCGTGCGCGTCGATGGACCAGCCTTGCTGGAGCTCGCTCACGGCCGGCGCGATGACGCGCCCCTCCTCGTCCCCGAGCCGCCCGCCCTCGCCGGCGTGCGGGTTGAGGCCACAGACCGCCACCCGTGGCGCCGCGATGCCCAGCCAGCGCTGGAGATCGCCGCACGCGGCCCGGGTCGCGCCCACGATGGCGTCCGTCGTCAGGGCGTCGGCGACCGCGCGCAGGGGCAGATGCGTGGTCACGGGCACGACCCGCAGCCGTGGCCCCGCCAGCATCATGGCGAACTGCCGCGCCCCGAGCCTCCGCGCGACGTACTCGGTCTGCCCGGGGGGCTGCGGCGTCATGCCGTCGAAGATGCCCTTGGCCACCGGGCCCGTGACCATGGCGTGGAGAGCGCCTTCGACGGCCGCGTCGACCATGGCCGACAGGGCCGCCAGCGCCATCGCGTTGGCCGCCAGACTCGGCGTGCCGGGGGTGACGGGAGCGGCCGGCGCAGGGACCGCCTGCACGGTGACATGGGCCGGCCAGCTCGCGGTCCACGTCTCGACCAGCGGAGCGGGCACAAAGGCCCGGAGCGCGACGTCCGGATCCGTGGCCCACGCCGCCGCGCGCATGACCTCAGGTCCGACGCCGCTCGGGTCCCCGAGAGTGAATCCGACCACGCCAGCCATCGCGCCTGTCTCCACGGTGCGGCTCGCACCGGTGTCGCCGCGGCTTCTTGCTCGCGGGGCGCGGGATGATAGCATGCGGGCGCGCTTCCCGAACCGGAGACCCGCCGATGACGCAGCCCATTCGCCTCACACCCCGCCGCCTGCTCCTGGGCTTGGCGTTGGTCGTGCTCGCCGCCAGCGTGAGCGGCTGCTTCCCCGGGCAGTTTCCCTCGCCGGAGCCGCGCACGCCGCCGCCCGTCCAGACCAACGGCAACAAGGCCCAGCAGCAGCACTTCTACGGCGCCCCTGCACCCAACTGGCAGTCCGCAGACGTCGGCGCCGGGTGACCCTCGTACGCGCCGCGCGCGCGCAGCTCGCGTTGGAGCTGGCCGACGACCTCGACCCACAGCTTCGTGACCTCTGCACCCACGAGCTGGACGCGCTCGCGGACAGCTTGGCGCCTTGGGGGCGCTTCTCGACCCCTGTGCGGGTGGAGAGCGTGGCTCGCATGAGCGACCTGGCGCGCGCCGCCTCGGCGCCGGTCGACGGCCTGCTGTGCGCGGTCGCCGAGCTCACCCGGGTCGTGTTGCTCGCTCCGCCGGCGTGGCATGCCGCCCCGACGGTGGCGGAGCTCCGGGTCACGCTCACGCACGAGCTGGCGCACACCCTGCTCTTCCAACGGTGTCACCCGCCCGGACGCACGGCGCCCGTGGCGCTGCCGACGTGGTTTCGGGAGGGCATGGCGGTGCACGCTGCGGAGGGGCCGCCGCCGGCCGCGGTGCTCCGACGGCTGCCGTCGATCGCGCAGCTCGACGCGCTCGCAGACGCAGACGCGACCTTGGTGGGGGCGGCGGCGCAGCCCTGCTACGACCTGGCGCACCTGCTCTTCGACCGATGGCACCGCGACTTCGGCGACCGCAGGCTGGCTGCGCTGTGCCGCGCGATGCGCGTGGGGCATGCGTTTGAGGACGCCTTTGTGCAGGCCTGCGGCCAGCGCACGCGAGACTGGCGGGACGCGGCGATTCGGGCGCTGCGCGGCTAGCGACCGGTCCACCCAGGCGGCGGCTACGGGCCCTTGAGGATCTCCGCTTCCTTGTCGTCGACCATGGTGTCGACCCGCTTCACGGCGATGTCCACGGCGTCCTGCGCCGACTTCTTGGCGCGGTGCACGTCGTCTTCCGAGATGTTGTCGAGCGCGTCGAGCATGTCGAGCGCGTCGCGGCGCCCAGCGCGAATCGAGCGCTTGGCGTTCTCTCCTTCGGCCTTGAGCAGCTTGACCATCTCCCGGCGGCGGTCGCCGGTCAGCGCCGGGATCGGCACCAACACCACGTCACCGCGGTTGTTCGGCGTGAGCCCGAGGTCGCTGATCTGAATCGCCTTCTCAATGGCGCCCACCAGGTTGCGCTCCCACGGCTTGACCTGCAGCAGGCGGGCGTCGACCACGGAGATGCTGGCCACCTGGCTGAGGGGCGTCGGCGTGCCGTAGTACTCGACCCGGACGCCGTCGAGCAGCGAGGGCGTCGCGCGGCCCGTCCGGAGCTTGCCGGTCTCGCGCCGAAACGCCTCGATGGCCTTGTCGTAGTGCTCGCTGGCGTCAGCCAGGATCTCGTCAATCATCGGAAACTCCTCTCGTCAGCCGTCGGTGTCGCCAGGCTGGCTCAAGACACGGGTGCCTACGTGCTCGCCCTGAACGACCCGAACGATGTTGCCTTCGCTGCCGAGGTTGAACACCACGATGGGCAGCTTGGTGTCCATGCAGAGCGACAGCGCGGTGGCGTCCATGACCTTCAGCTGCCGCGACAGGGCCTCGAGGTGGCTCAACTCAGGGATGAGCACCGCGTCGGGGTCCCGGTTGGGATCGGCCGTGTAGACGCCGTCGACCTTGGTCGCCTTCAAGATGACCTCGCAGTTCATCTCGTTGGCGCGCAGCGCAGCGGCCGTGTCGGTGGTGAAGTAGGGGTTGCCCGTGCCAGCGCCGAAGATGATGACCCGGCCCAGCTCCAAGTGACGCACCGCCCGGCGGCGGATGTAGGGCTCCGCGATCTGGCGCATGGTGATGGCGCTGATGACGCGCGTCTCGACGCCCAGGTGCTCGATCGCGTCCTGGATGGCGAGGGAGTTCATCACCGTCGCGAGCATGCCCATGTAGTCCGCGCTGGCGCGGTCCATGCCTGCTGCGGCGCCGGCCATGCCGCGAAAGATGTTGCCGCCGCCGATGACGATGGCCAACTCGACGCCGAGGTCGTGGACCGCCTTCACCTCGCGGGCGATGCGCTCGAGCGTGGACGGGTCGATGCCGAAGCCCGCCTCACCGGCGAGCGCCTCTCCGCTGAGTTTGAGCAGGATGCGTCGATATGCGGGCATGACCCCCCCTCTGGCGACAGGCGGCCCGGGGTGTATCAGGCACGCGCAGGACACACAAGGGCGCCGAGATCGGGGCAAGGGAGCCGCGTGGCGGGATCTGGCCCTGACGCAAAACCCAGCGCACCCCCGAATCTCCGGAGAGGCTCGGGGGTGCGCCGTCTTGGTCGTGGGACCACTCGTCGTGGCTACTCGCCCGAAGCCATGCGGGCGACCTCTTCGGCGAAGTTGTCTTCCTTCTTGGCGATGCCCTCGCCCAGCTCGAAGCGGACGAAGCGGCGGATGACCAGCTTCTCGCCGATGCGGCCGGCGAGCTCGGTCAGGCAGTCGCCGACGGAGCGGCCCTTGTCGTCCTTCACGAAGGGCTGGTCCACCAGGCAGTTGTCGGAGAACCACGCCTTGACCTTGCCCTGCGCGATGCGCGGGACCAAGTGGTCGGGCTTGCCCATCTCGCGGACCTGCGCCTCGGCGATCTCCGTCTGCTTGGCGACGACGGCCTCCGGGACCTCCTCGCGGCTGACGTAGGTCGGGCTCATCGCGGCGATGTGCATACACATGTCGCGCACGAACTGACCGAAGTCCTCGTTCTTCGCGACGAAGTCGGTCTCGCTGTTGACCTCAGCGATGACGCCGGTGCGACCGTCGTGGTGGACGTAGGTGGCCACGAGGCCCTCGGCGGCGGTGCGGCCGGCCTTCTTGGCGACCTTGGAGGCGCTGCGCTTCTGCAGCCACTCGTTGGCCTTGGTCAGGTCACCGTCGCACTCCTGCAGGGCCTTCTTGCAATCCCCCATGGGGGCGCCGGTGGCGTTGCGGAGCTCTTTGACCAACAGGGCGGAAATCTTCGCCATGACTCTCTCCAGCGGCGGTCAGACAGACCGCGGCGTGTGCCTCGGAGGCAGATGGGTTGGTTTGAGATGCGGTCGCGGCGCAGGGCCGCGCTCAGGTCGCTTACTCGGCGGCGGGAGCGGCCTCAGCAGCCTCGGCGGCGGGAGCGGCCTCGGCGGCGGGAGCAGCCTCGGCAGCCTCGGCGGCGGGAGCGGCCTCAGCAGCCTCGGCGGCGGGAGCAGCCTCGGCGGCGGGAGCAGCCTCAGCGGCCTCTTCCTTGCGCTTGCGTGGCTTGCGCACGACCTCGACGTTGGCGGTGTCGGCCGCGGCGGCGGTGACGCCGTCGAAGTCCTGCGCGAACGCGGCCTTGCCAGCCTGCACGCCAGCCATGCACGCGTCGGCCATGGCCTGCACGAAGAGGCGGATCGAGCGCATGGCGTCGTCGTTGGCCGGGATCGGGTAGTCGACCAGGTCGGGGTCGCCGTTGGTGTCGATGAGCGCGACCACCGGGATGTTCAGGCGGCGAGCCTCAGCGACGGCGATGTGCTCCATGTCGGGATCCACCACGAACACGGCGCCCGGCATCTTCGGCATGTGCCGCAGACCACCGAGGTTGCGCACGAGCTTGGCGTGCTGCTTGGTGAGCTTGGCGACCTCTTTCTTGGGCAGCCGCTCGGCCATCTCGGGGGCGAGCTTCGCCTCGTAGTCGTTGAGCTTCTCGATGGAGGTCTTGACCGTCTGGAAGTTGGTCAGCGTGCCGCCGAGCCAACGGTGTGCGACCACGGGCATGGAGCAGCGCTCGGCCTCTTCACGCACGATGTCGCGGGCCTGACGCTTGGTCGCCACGAAGAGCACCTGGTCGCCGCGGGCGGTGATGCGCGAGGCGAAGTTCTGCGCGTCGCGGAACAGGCGCGCGGTCTTGCCGAGGTTGATGATGTGAACGCCGTTGCGCGCGCCGTAGATGAACGGGCGCATCTTCGGGTTCCAGCGACGGGTCTGGTGGCCATAGTGCGCGCCGGCTTCGAGCATCGAGCGGACAGAAATCTTTTCCATGAGGTTCTCCGTTGAATCCTCCGCCCCAAGTGCATCTCGCGTCGGCCCACCTTGGGTGCGACGCGAGACACGGAGTCCAGTGACGGGGCCCGAGGGCGCCGCGTCGTGGGGCGTGCGTTGACCTGACAAGCCCAGAATTGGACCGCCAGGGGGCGCGCGATCTAGCACAAGTGTCGGGGAGCCACAAGGCGTTCCGCCCTCGTGCGCCGGGCCGGCTCCGACCTCACACGCCTCCCAGCGCCTCCTGGAGGGCCGCTCGGGTGCGAAGCGGGCGCGGGAGGACGTCGGCGAGCAGCCGGTCAGCGCGCGTGCGCAGCTGGACGCCGGCGCGGCGAGGCAGCTCTTGACCGGCCGCCTCGGGCAGCGAGCGCAGCAGGCGCAAGAGCTGCTCCATGTGCGCGTCGGTGAGCGTCGGCGTCGCGCAGTCGCCGCACACGAGGCCTTCGGTGGCGTCGGGCCAGGACGCGCCGCGGAGTGTCGGCCCGCCGCAGGTCATGCAGGTGGCGAGGGCAGGCAGGCCGCCGATGGCGCGCAGGAACGAGAGGTCCACCAGCAACGCGGCGAGGTTCAGCCCGCGGGTCCGGTCGCAAAGCCGGAGCGCGTCGACGGCCCAGTCGAAGAGCGCGCCGTCCGACTGGGCGGGTTGAGCGGCGACCGCGGCGAGCTCTGCGATGTAGGAGGCCAGGCACAGGCGGGGCCAGTCCACGTCCCGCGGGGCCAGCGATTCGGTGCGCTCGAAGGCCGTGAGCGAGGGCAGCCCTCCCCGGCCCGCGCGCACCCGCGCAGCCCCCCGCTGAAAGAGCTCGAGGCGGCCGCCAAAACGCTTGCTGCGCTTGCGGCCGCTGCGGGCCCAGGCGTCGATCTTGCCCGCCTCGCGGTCGAAGAGGGTGACGACGAGGTCCGCTTCACGGCTCGGGTTCAGTCGTAGGACGAGGCTGTCGGACAGGGCGCGGTCGGCGCTCACGACGGGCGGTGGCCCGCGCGGGACGGAGCGCACCCGGGGCGCGGCGCGCTCACTTCTGGCGGACGGGCACCACGGCAGGGAGACGGCCGCCGGTGGTCGCCGTGGCAGGCGTGTCGGGCGCGGTGACGCCAGGGCGGCGCGCGACCTCGGGGCCCGTCTTCGCGTTGCGGTTCACCGAGAGCATGAACACCACGAGCGTCGCCGCCGTGATGAGCAGCAAGAACACCTGCGCGGGCGAGAGCGTGCGCGAGGTCGTCGGCGCCTGCGCCTGGAAGTAGTTGGGCACGAGCGAGCGGTCGTCGGGCTCACCGCTGTGAACCAGACGGCTCACCGAGGTCTGACGCTCGTAGGCGTCGAGCACGGCCTCGGGATCGAACTCGAGGTACCGAGCGTAGATCTTGAGGAAGCCACGGATGTAGAAGTCCGACGAGATGCCTTCGTACGAGTCGGCCTCAAGGGCCTCGACCGCGGCGCGGGCCAGACGGGTGTCGCGCACGACGTTGTCGATGGACTCGCCGAGCTGCTCGCGACGGCGACGGAGGCGCTTGCCGACGGTCTCGTGGGCGTTGTCTCCGCCGTGCCACGACATCGCGTCCCCGCTCGACGGGAGCGCGACACGGGGGTCTGGGCTGCGCATGTCGTTGCCGGGGGTAAACACGAGATCAGGCTCCTCGGGGAGGGTGGCTGCGGGCCGGTGTACCCCCACGCGGGGTCCAAGGCAAGTGTTGAATGCGGCACCGGGGGCCGTCGGCTCCGGTCTCGGCGACCCCTCCGCGGGCGGCGCCAGGGGGAGAATAGCGCAGAACGCGCGTCAGTCGAGTCGACGCAGCCCGTCGACCGGCGCGCGGGTCGCGGCGCGCCGCGCGGAGGCCCAGGCGGCGCCGAAAGAGAGCGCGGTCGCCGCGCCGCCAGCCAGCGCGAACGTGGACGCCTCGATGACCACGGGCAGCTCGCTGATCAGGTAGACGTTGGGGTCGAGCGGATAGCCCACCAGGTCCACGATCCAGCAGCACAGACCACCGAGGACGAGGCCGATCACCGTCCCCAGCATGCCCACGGCGAGGCCCTGGGTGAGGAAGACGGCCCCCACGGAGCGCCCGGTCGCACCCATGGCGCGGAGGATGGCGATGTCTCTGGCGCGCTCGTGCACCACGACGGCCTGGGTGCCGACCACGTTGAGCGCCGCGACCAGCACGATGATGAAGGGAAAGAGGCTCATGGCCACCTTCTGCAGGCGGGCGGCGTCGAAGATGTTGCGGTTCATCTCCTCCCAGTCCAGCACGCGGTACATGCTGTCGCCGCGCGTGCGGGCCTGCCGGAACGCGCGCACGCCGGAGACCCAGTTGTCGACGAGCCCGACAGCCGAGGTCGGCGCGCGGACCTCGAGGCCCGGGACGAGCTCGGTGCGGATGCGGTCGACCTTGGCCCGCGCCGCGTTCACGTCGCGCAGCAGGTCGCCGAGCGTGACCGGCTCGAGCGCCGCCCGGATCTCCGGGATCTGCTGACGCGCCAGGATGGGGTCGGTGAGGCGCGCGTCGACCCAGCGCGCGACGTCGCCCTTGCCGAGGAAGCGCTGAGCCGCGCCAAAGTCGGCGAGCGCCAGGCGCTGGTCATGGTCGTGGAAGCCTGTGGACAGGATCGCCGTGACGCGGAAGCGCCCCGACGCGCGGCTGCCGCGGCCTCCGTCGACGTCGCGCATCGGCGAGACGGCGCGGACCTCGGCGCCCACCTTCGCGGCGAGGCGCTTGGCCAGCCCCGCCCCCAGGGCGATCGCCGGCAGCTCACCAGCCACCGGCAGCCAGGGGGTGTGGCCACCGGGCGCCACCGCGGCGACCTCGAGCCGCGCCGCGGCGGGCAGCTTGACCTCAATGGGCTCCGCGCCGAGGTGCACGACCGCCAGCGCGGCCACCGACTCGGGCGGGGGCGTCGCCGGGGGCGGCACCACCAGCAGCTGGTCGCCTTCGATGACCGCGACCGTGGTGGCGCCTGTGACCAGCTTGACCGTGGCGGTGGCCGCGTCGTCGCCCGCCTGCCACCGGACCTGATACGTGCCGTCGAGGGTCTCCCAGGTCGACACGACCCGGCACCGGTGCCGCTTGGACGTGCGGATGGTGTCGGCCAGGGGGCCCTCGCCCTGAGCGAGTCGGACCACACCGCGCGGCCGCTCGCCGGCGCGACGGCAGCCGGCGGCGTCGAAGAGCACGAGCGCGGCCAGCCCCCGCTGTGGACGCAGGACGCTGACCCGGCGCGGCGACGCCGTGTCCGCGTCGCCCGCCCCCGTTATCAAGACGTGTCGCGCGCCGGCCGTGGCGCCGGTCACCGTCAGGGTCGCTCGCCCCTCGCTCGCCGCCAGCGTGACCCGCGGAGACTCGCCGTGGGTGTCCAGCTCACCGTCGACCACCAGCCCCTCAGGCAGATCCGCCAGGCTGGCCGCGGGCACACCGCGCACCACGGCGCCTGCGCGGCCATTGGCCGAGGCCAGCATCATGTCGTCGTAGGTGGCCGGGGTCACGGCGCGCACCTGCTTGACCCGAGCCAGCCGCTCCGCCACGTCGCGCCAGTCGGTCATGTCGAGCCCGCGCCGCATCGCCACGATGTGGGGGTAGGTCGCCAGGATGCGGTCCTGAAAGGCCTGCTGAAAGCCCGTGTTCACGGCCAACACGACGATCAACGCCGCGACGCCCAGCGCGATGCCCGCCACCGACATGACGCTGATCAGCGAGAGCTGGCTGCTCCGCTTGCTCCGCAGCAGCCGCGCGGCCATCAGCCACTCCCACCGCTCCTGTCTGCCCGGCCCTGCCATCGCCCCTCACCCTGCGCCGGACCTCGCCAGCGAGCGGGGAACCTGACACTCTGCCCTCCCGCTCGCAAGCGGTGACACGAGCGCCGTCGCGCTCGCCTCGCTGCGCCCCCCCGTTCCGCTCTGGAGCGCCCCATGGCCGACCTGCTCTTCCCCGCCGCGCACCTCGCTGCGCCCCCAGAGCCCACGTGGACGCGCGCCCACGCGCTGCTTTTGCTGGCGATGGCGCTCGTGCTCAGCGCGTGCGGCAACGCCCCCGCCCCGTCCACCAGCGCCGACACAGGCACCCCTCCCCAGGACGCTGGTGCGCTGGAGATCATCGGGGGCGACGTCGCGACCCACGACGCCACCGCCGCGGCCGATGCCGTGGACGACGGCGGCGCGACGCCCGACACCATGGCCAGCGTGGACACCACGGTCGCCGACACGGAAGGCGACTTCGGCTCGGGGCTGCCCTTCGACGTCCAGAAGCCCGACGTGCCCTACGTCGACCTGAAGGTGATCTCCACTGCGCCGAAGGCGGGCGGCATGGCGACCGGGGCGGACGCGGCCAAGGCGGCGTTCAGCGTCACGTTCTCCAACCCGGTCAACGACCAGAGCATCGCCGACTACACGGTGCAGGTCATCGGGCCCGGCAATCAGCCCGTGGCAGGCCTCTTTCAGGTGGCCGGGCCGGTGCTCAGCTTCAAAGCGGACAAGGACGTCGCGCCCGCGAGCCGGGTCGACGTGACCGTCACGATCCAGGTGCAGGATCTCAAGGGGCAGACCCTCGCGGAGGCCTACAGCTTCCACTTTCACACGCCGGGCTTCGCGGACCAGGGCCCCTACGAGGCGCTGGCGCGTCGCTATGCCCCGGACATCCGCCAGGGGCTGGGGGCCACGGCGCCGGCCAATGATCTGCTCCGCGCCATCGACTACGACGGCGACTGGGACGCGACCAACAACGCGCTGAACACCAGCGCCCACGACGCCAAAGCCACGGTGGGCTGGGCCGTGGCGGAGACCCAGAGCCACTTCTTCGTCCACTATGTCTACACGTGGCCGCGCCGGCCGAAGGGCGTCAACCAGAGCGACTTCGACAACGACACGGCCGGCGCCACGGTGGTGGTCCGACGCTACCCGAGCGAGGAGCCGGTGGCCTTGGAGACCTGGTTCAAGAAGGGCAGCGACGAGCGCCGTTGGCTGTGGGTGACCCAAGAGAGCGGGCTGATCCCGGCCGGCAAGAAGCCTGGCCAAGTCAACGTGCGCGCGGTGTGGCCAGTGGACAAGCTCTTCCCCAAGGCGACCGACTCCTTCGGCTGCGTCGGCGCCTGCACGCCGCGTCGCTTCCCCGCCTATCTCACGGGCGGATCGCACCAGAGCTGCCTCTGGCCGGACGGCGGCGAGACCCTGCCCGACGTGTGCGCGACCAACGCCCTGGCGAAGTCGACCATGAAGCTGGTGCGCTACCTGCCGGGCGTGGCCGCCACCGCGGCGGAGGCCAAGGGCGCGGCGCCCGACGGCCAGCTGCCCACCTTTGCCTACGCGTTGGCGCCGGTGTTCGACACCTGGTTTCCTCGGCGGGCCTCGCCCTCTCTCTTTCAGAAGCCGATCACCTTCACCTACAAGGCGCCGGCGGGGCGCCCTGGCGGGCAGAAGACGCCCATGGGCAGCAAGCTGCTCGGCGGCGGCAGCGACTTCGGTCGACCGCCCTGGGCGTGGCGGTGGAAGCCGGCCAACAACAGCTCCTACTACGACCTGCCACGCGGCACGGTGTTCATGGACCCGGCCCACGCGCTGTGGGCCCGCATGGGCGGCAAGAACGCGGGGATGATCCCCTTCGACGCCCAGACCAAGGCCGGCTTCTCCCAGGCCTACTGCTTCGCCCCCTTCCTCTTTGTCGACCAGCGCACGCAGGCGCCCTGCAAAGGCAGCCTGCCCACGCCGTGAAGCCTGGCCAT
>JAUIAC010000141.1 GCA_030425545.1 bacterium
CCAGGGCGGCGAGCGGGCCGAGGCCTTCAGTCTCTTCGGGGGTCGGTGCGGGCAGGGTCATGGGGCCTCCAGGGCGTGTGGGGTGAGGACACAAGGTGTGCCGCGGGTCGGGGCGGTCTGGCAAGCGGGGAGCGGGCCGGTTGAGGCGGATCCCCCCGGTGATCGGCGATGGGGCTCCGGCGCGCGGCGACGAGCGTGGCCCCCCGGCGGCGGCGGCTCGTACCTGGACTGCGCCTAGAACGTCCGAGGGGCTCGCGACGTCTGCCGCGAGCCCCTCGTGAACGGCTCAAGCTTGCGGGCCGGCGCGCCGCCGGTCCCAGGCGAGGACTAGTTGTCCTTGGCGCCCTCGTCGATCCACTTCGCGACCAGCGCGATCTCCGCGTCCGGCACCTTCGGGCGGCCCGACTTGGGCGGCGGCATCAGGGTCTTGCCCGCGCCGACGCCGAACTGCTGCTTCAAGATGCCGATCAGCCCGCTCTTGCTGCTGTCACCGGGCGTGTAGGCCTTGCCCTTGAGCGCGAAGATGTCGGCCTTGGTCTTGTAGTAGACCTTGTTCTTCACCGCGGGGCCCTGGCCCTGGGCGTTGTGGCAGAAGCCGCAGTGGTCCGCGAGGATCGGCAGCACCTGCTTCGAGAACGAGACCTCGGTCCCCCCGGCGTCGCTCGCCGAGCCCGCGTCGGCGGTGCTGCCCGCGTCGCTGCCCGTCGTGGCGTCACTGCCAGCCGCCGCGTCACTGCCGGTCGTGGCGTCGCTCCCGCCGCCAGCGGCGTCGGATGCGGCCGCACCGGAGTCCGTGGTCGTGGAGCCGCCGGACTCCCCGGTCTCGCTGCCACATGCGGTCGCGATCATCGCCGTGACGCAGAGCGCTGAGATCAAGAGGGAATGCTTCTTCATGGGTCTGTCTCCGAAAAGTTGGGAACGGTGTCGGGCGCCCCGTCGTAGGCCGAGTCCTTTTGCGGGCGACTCCCGCCGGGACACCTCGTCCGCCCCCGCACCCTAGTGCACGCGGCCGATCTTGGCCTAGACAGGCCCACGCAACACACTGTTCCATCACAGGCACCGATCGCCCCTGGAGTCGCTGTGGCTGATCCCGACGACACGCTGATCCCCATCGCGCTGGACGCCTTCGTGCGGTCGCACCTCGGCGCTTACCGCGTCGTCGCGCAGCTTGGTGGGCCCTTCTCCGAAGCGGACGTCTACGTGTTGCAGCGAGCCCCGCCGCAGCAGGCGACCGCGCCAGCGCCCTTGCCAGTGGTCTTGAAGGTGCACCGCCGGCCCGCGGGCCACGCGACCGAGGCGCGAGCCTACGCGGCCTGGGGACAGGCGCTCGAAGCCTGGCTCCCCCGGCTCATCGCCGCCAGCACGCAGCCCCGCGCGCTGCTCCTCAGCTGGCTGAGCGGAGCGAGCGCCGAGCGCCCCGCCGCGGGCCGACGCCAAAGCGCGGGCCCCCCGACCCACGTCGTCAACGCGCACCGAGCTGCGGGGCGCTTCGTCGCAGCGCTGCAGGCCCTCCCCGTCGCCGAGGTCGACCCGATGGCGCTGGACGAGGCGGTGGCGCGACGGCGGGACGGGTGGCTCCGGCGGTCGGCGCGGACGCTGCCGGGCGACCTGCGCGCCGTCGCCGCAGCCGCCGTGGTGCCCGAGCGCTTCGCCGGGGTCTCGCGGGTGCCGGCCCACCGCGACTTCCGGCCCGGAAACTGGCGCTGGGACGGCGCGCGCCTCGGCGTGATCGACCTCGGCCACGCGCGGCCCGACGCGCCCATGGCGGACCTGGTCAAGCTCGCCGCGGGTCCGTGGCGCGCGCAGCCCGCGCTGAAGGACGCCTTCCTCGCCGGCTACGGGCAGCCGATCTCCGCCAGCCAGGAGCGCCAGCTGCGCGCGCTGATCGCCCTGCACGGCCTGGCCACAGCGACCTGGGCTCAGCGCCACGGCGACGCCGGGGCCTACGGCGAGGGGCTCGATGTCTTGCGCTGGCTTCGAGAGGGGAGCTGAGCTGCCAGATCAAGCCACGGCGGGCAACGCCGCGTGCCGGTGGACACGGGCGCTCGGAGCGACCGGCAAGCCGCGGGGCATCGCGCCGAGACGGAAGGTCCGCGAGTAGCTCGTGGAGCGCACCATGAGCCCGATGGCCAACACCGCGACCTCGCCCCCCGACACGGGCGCACCCGCCATCAACACCGCGGTGTGTACGCCGACGCCGATGGCGCGGGCCTCCGCAGCGACCGCGTCTTTCAGCAGCAGGCGGCCGGTCGCGCTGGCCGCGGCGCCCGTGGTGGTGTCGTTCACGAGCAGGTACTGCGCTCCGGCCTGCTTCGCCATCAGCGGCATCAGGGTCCGGGCGAGCGCGTAGTGCGCGTCCAGGTCTGGATCGATCACCGAGGCGTCGCCCAGGTCGCGTCGCCACCGCAGCCGGACCTGCTCCAGGTCCCGCTCAGGTGGCGGCCACGAACCCAGCCCAGCGATGACGAGGTCCAGCCGGCCAAAGGTCCGCTCGACCCGGCGCCGAGCCCGCTGCGCCCCGTGGTCCGTCGCCAGGCAGAGCGACCACACGTGCAGCCGCGGGCGCTCGGCGGCGCTCAGCCCCTGGCGTCGCTCCGCGCACGGACTCGCGACGACGACCTCGGCCCCGGCGGCGAGCAGCATGTCGACGACCTCGTCTGTGAGGCGGTCCCCGCCCACCACCAGCGCCACCTTGCCGGTGAGCAGGTGGGCGACTCGGTCGTGGCGTTGGCTCTTGAGCTCGGTGTGCATCGGGGGGCCTCCTGTAGGTCACAGAAGGTCAGACGCGCGAGGGGCACAATGGGTTCAATTCGAAACAACCCGTTCCGCTGATGGGACGATGCGCCCAGCGGCCACTCAGGTGCCCCACCACGCGCCGAGCCGCTCCAACCCCTCCTCCCAGCTGACCGTGGGGGCATAGCCCAGGTCGCGACGGGCCGCGCTGAGGTCGTACCAGTTGGCGGTCGACAGCTGCCGGGCGATGAAGCGCGTCATCGGCGGCTCCCCCTTCAAGGGCAGCAGGGTCCACGCCCCTTCCAAGGCTGCGCCGAGGCCGAACGCGAGCCACGGCGGCACCGATCGCGACACCGGCGGCTCGCCACACGCCGTCAGGATGTCGCCGAGCACCTGGCGGAAGGGCCGCGGATCCCCGCTGCTGACGAAGTAAGCGCGCCCAGCGCAGGCCGCCGGCTCCGCGCCCACCTCGCACAGCCGGTCGTAGGCGCAGAGGTGGGCTGCCGCCGCGTCGTCGATGTAGGTGGTGTCCACGCGCTTGTCGCCTGGCCCCACGAGCCGCAGCCGCCCCGCCTGCGAGCGCGCCACCAGCCTGGGCACCAGGTGGTTGTCGCCCGGCCCCCAGATCAGCCGCGGCCGCAGCGCCACCGTCGCCAGCTCGGGCCCATTGGCCGCCAGGGCGAGCGCCTCGCCCGCAGCCTTGGTCGCCTGGTAGTGGGTGCGGTGCGTCGGGGGATAGGGCAGCGACTCGTCGCCCCCCTCGCAGTCGCCGTCGGTCTGCACGACGCTCGGCGACGACGTGTAGATCAGCCGTCGCACGCCGTGCGCCCGGCAGCCCGCGATCACCGCCTCCGTGCCGACCACGTTGGCGCGGTGAAAGGTCGCGTAGTCCCCCCACATCCCCGCGAGGGCAGCGACATGAAAGACCGTGTCACACCCCGCGATCGCCGCCGAGACGGCCGCCGCGTCGGCGACATCCCCGCGCACGGTCTCGACCCCGAGGGCGCGCAGGTCCGGATAGTCGCCCCGTGAGAACGACCGCACCGCCACGCCGCGCTGCAAGAGCTGCCGCACGATCGCCGCGCCGAGAAAGCCGCCGCCGCCGGTCACCAGGGCCCGCGCGCTCACGTGGACACCCGCTTGGAAGCCCACACAGCGAGCTTCTCCCGACCAATCTTGGCGTTGTGGCGGATGTCCACGGGGAACCCGGGGTGGACGAGCACGTGCGCGATGCCCCGGGTCAGGTCCTGACGCTCCCCAAGCTCGCGCAGCGCGCGGACCAAGTCCTCGTCGCTCGAGCTGGCCGTCGCCGGGTCGCGCTCGACACAGAGCACGGGCACCTGCTCACCGGGCGCGCCAACGCCGACCAGCGCCGCGCGAAACACCTCCGGATGGGTGTTGAACACCGCCTCCACCGGCACGGTGTAGCGGTCCCCCTGAGCGGTGCGCACGCGGTGGGACTTACGGCCGCAAAACCACACCCGCCCGCGCTCGTCCTGATACCCGAGGTCGCCCATGCGATGCACAACCCGGGGGCCCTCGGGGCGCTCCTCGGTGATCTTGGCCAGCCGCGTCTGCGCGTCGCGACCGAAGTAGCCGCTCGTGACGGTGGGGCTGGCGACCGTGATCTCGCCGATGGTGCCGGTGGGGACCAGCAGGGTGTCAGACCACCGCTCGACGGGCGCGTCGCTGACGCGGATCACGCGGACCTCTGCGGGGGCCACCGGAAAGCCCACACACACACCCGCGCCCGCGTCGGTGTCTGCAGCCGTCTCCTCCAGCACCATGCGCGACTCGATCGACGCCACCGGCAGGCTCTCCGTCGCGCCGTAGGGCGTGTGGATCTCGCCCTCCGGGTGGATCATCTTGCGGGTCCGCGCCAGCACCGTCGCCGGCACAGGGGCGCCCGCGGAGATCACCCGCCGGAGCGTCGGGAACACCACCTGCTCGGCCTCCGCCCAGCGGCTGACCGTGTTCAGCAGCGCCGGCGACCCGAACATGTTGGTCACGCCAAAGCCCTCGACCGCCTCTCGGATCCGCTCCGGGTTCACCTCGGCTGGGCGGGTGAAGTCCATCTCGGGGAGCACCGTGGTCATGCCCAGCGCGGGGTCGAAGAGGGCGAAGGGCGGGAAGGTCGGCAGGTCGATCTCTCCGGGGCGGATACCGTACGCGTCCCGGATCATGGCGACCTGGGCGGCGAAGTTGCCGTGGCGGTAGACCGCGCCCTTGGGGATGCCCGTGCTGCCGCTGGTGAAGAGGATCGCGGCCAGCTCATTGGCCTCCGTCGCCACGACGCGCCCGCGCGCGGCGCTCGGATCGTCCGTGCGTCGTGAGAGCGCCTCGGCGCCGGCCGCCTTCACGTCGGCGAGGGTCGGGCCCCCCCAGAACCAGCGCTTGCCGACGGTGATGTTGACCCGGCTGTGACCCCGCGCCCACCCCAGCAGCGCCCGCGCCGCGTGGGCCAGGGGCACGCCGATGAAGCCCTCAGGGGCCGCCTCGCCCAGGCACTGCTTGAGCGGCTTGGTGCCGATGCCCGGGTCGATGATCACCGGCACGACACCCGCCTTGAACAGGCCGAACACCAAGGCGAAGAAGTCGAGGCCGGGAGGGACCATCAGCGCCACGCGGGCGCCGCGGTCCAACCCCACGGTGGCGAGCCCCGCGGCGATGCAGTCGCTGTCGTGGTCCAGCTGCGCGTAGGTGACGTGCACGTAGCGCCGGCGGCCAGAGGCGTCGAAGCCCGAGGGCGCGAAGATCGCCGGCGTCGCGCCCTGGCGGGCCGCCATGTCTGCCAGCGCGTGGGCGATGTTCACGCCTTTGGTGGGGCCGAGCGCGGACGCCTTTTGGGGGGCCACGGCTCAGCCCTCCGCAGGCACGCGCGCGGCGCCGAGCGAGGCCACGCCGCGGTCCACCGGGTGCGCGTCGACGAAGCCTCGGACCAGGGCGCGGATCTGTGGGCCGGCGTCCTCCAGCACGTAGTGCCCGCAGGTGTCGAAGCGGTGCACCTCTGCGTGCGGCCAGCGCTCCTCCCACACCGCCAGGAAGTGCTTGTCGAACACGAAGTCGCGCATGCCCCAGCAGATCAAAGCCGGCTTGTCGGTGAACGCGCCCAGACCGTCGTCCGCCGCCCCGATGAGCGAGAAGCCCGGATCTTCGGGCCGCAGCGGGATGTCTTGGACAAAGCGAAGCGTCGCGACGCGGTTGGCCGGCGTGTCATAGGGCGCGACATAGCCGTGCCGCACCGCGGCGCTCACCGGCTTCTTGAAGGCGACCCGCGCGGCGACGCCAGAGAAGGCGTTGAAGCGGGTGACCAAGAAGGCCCCCACCGGCGTGCGGGTCAGGGCCAAGGGCCAGGGGAAGGGCTTGCTCTTGGGCAGATGGAAGGCCGCCGTGTTCAACACGACGAAGCGAGCCAGCCGGTCGGCGTGGCGCGACGCCCAGGTGAAGCCGATGCCCCCGCCCCAGTCGTGCACGACGAGCGTGATCGGCCCCTGGACGTCGAGCTGGTCCAGCGCCGCTTCGAGATCGGTCACGCGTCGCTCGAGCGTGTAGGGGTAGTCGTCCGCCCCCGGCTTGCTGCTGAGCCCACAGCCGATGTGGTCGGGTACGATGCAGCGGTGGTCGACGGAGAGCTCCCGCACCAGGTCCCGGTAGTAGAACGACCAGGTCGGGTTGCCGTGGAGCATCAGCACCGCGGGCGCGTCGCGCGGGCCCTCGTCGAGCACGTGCATGCGCTGCCCCGCGACCTGCAGGTGACGGCCCACGAAGGGAAAGAGCGCGGGGTCGACCCCCAGATCTTCGGCGGTCGGCGGCGCGGCAGTGGACGCAGTCGAGGGGTCAGGCGTGGGGGCGGGCGGAGAAGGCAGGGTCATGTCCGGTCCTGGGTGCGGGCCATGGCCCGTGAAGCGGCGTGGCTACCAGATGATCTCGCCCATGGAGCAGTTCAGCCCGGAGCCGATGCCCATCAACGCGACGCGGCTCCCCCGCGTGACCCGCCCCGACTCGACCGCCTTGCTGAGCGTGATCGGCACCGCGGCGGGGCCGATATTGCCGTACTCCCGGAAGATCGTCTCGCACCGGTCGAAGGGGATGCCCAGTCGGCTGGTCAGCTGCTCGGTGTGGACCTTGCTGACCTGGTGGAGCATGAAGGCGTCGAGCTCGTCGAGCCGCCAGTCCCGCTCGACCACTGCGCGCGCCAGGGTGCGCTTGGCCAGCGCGAGCCCCTGCACCAGCAGCTGCCGCGTGTCGGTCTCCATGAAGTCCGCGGTCCCCCGGCAGAGGTGACTCCAGTTCGTCGCCGCCTCGCTGGTGCAGCCCAGGTAGCGATGCCCCTCCGGCGCCAGGTCCGAGCGGGTCAGGATCATCGCCGCCGCACCTGAACCCAAGGTCAACGACGCGAACTGACTACGATAGTCGTCGGATGTCGTGCCAGGTCGCAGGAGTCGGTCCACCGTCTTGTCGGTGATGTCGCGGCTGTTCTCTCCGTCGACGATCAGCGCATAGTCGACCGCGCCGCGCTCGAGCAGCGCCCCCACCATGTCCATGGCGTTGAGGAAGGCGAGGCAGGCGTTGCCCAGGTCGAAGTTCAGGCACCGCGGCGAGAGCCCCAGCTTGCCGTGCACCAGCGCGGCCGTGGACGGCTCCAGGTAGTCCCGGCACACCGACGTGTTGACGCAGACGCCGATCAGCGAGCGGTCCAGGTCGGCGCGGGCGATCGCCACCTCAGCCGCGCGCACCGCGGCGTCGGAGGGCTGCACGCCGGGCTCCCAGTAGCGACGCGCCTCGATGCCGCTCAACCCAGCCAGCAGCCCAGGGCGCATTCCCCACGTCGCGAGCGCAGGCGCCAACCGGTCGTCGATGGCCGCCGATGTCACGCGCACCGGAGCGTCAACATGCGCCAAACTTAGGATTGAAACATTTTCGAAGAGCATGGCGTAGCCCCTTTCAACACGGGCAGAACGAGGGCGGTGCCAGCGTCGATGAAGACCGGACCCTGGGCAATGCTAAGCGAGTTGTCAACGCTGTCGTGAACAACTTGCAGGGCGTGACCGAACGTTCGTGGGTCAGGGGCGCCGACCGCGGGTCACTGGGCCAGGGTCGGGTGGGTGCGGCGTCCTGGCCGGATTCTCACGGTGTGTGTCGACGGCTTGCAGGCGAGCGACCTGCGCTTCTACTCTCGGTCGGCTCGACACCGCCGGCGCTGGACGTCACGCGGCGCAGCCGGCGCCGGGACGCGCCGCCGTCGACCGCGCCACCGCGACCGACCCCGCGGCCCCAGCGAGCGCGACCGCCCCTTCCGCCTCCACGGCGCTGCCATCGGCCCCCCGGCCGGCACCGAGACCACCATGCCCACGCCACCCGCCGCGCCGAGCCTCGCGACCTTGCGCGGCACATTCCCCTGCCAGTCCATCGAAGCGTTGATCGCGAGCGGCGCCGTGCGCAGCGTCCATGGGACTCAGGGAGACGCTCGGGCGCCCGGCACCCCGGACGCGGACCGCATCCAGCCCGCGAGCCTCGACCTGACCCTGAGCGCGGAGGCGTGGCAGGTGCCCGGCAGCATCCTCCCGCTGCGCAGTGAGCGGGTCCGCGACCTCATCGCGCAGGTCGGCCGACGCCAGCTCGATCTCAGTGAGCCAACGCTGCTCGACCGCGACAAGGTCTACCTGATCCGCCTGCGCGAGCAGCTCGCGTTGCCCGAGGGCGTTGGCGCCTACACGAACAGCAAGTCCTCCGTCGGTCGCATCGACCTCGCGACGCGGACGCTGAGCGACCACAACCCGCGCTACGACAAGGTGCCCTCCGGCTACCACGGGGAGCTGTGGCTGGAGGTCATCCCGCGCTCGTTCGATGTCATCGTCCAGGCCGGCGTGGCGCTCAATCAGGCGATCTTCTTCGCGGGCCGGGAGCTGTGCAATGAGCGCGACCTGGCGCCCTTCGCGCCCCTGCTCTACGAGCGCACGGGCGGGCCGCTGGTCAAGGACCCGCGATGGCAGGAGGACGGCGTCTTCCTCAGCCTGGACCTCGACCAGCCCTGCGTCGGCTGGGTGGCCAAGAAGACCTACGAACCCGTGGACCTGACGACCGTGGGTTCGCTCGATCCGGCCGACTTCTTCACCCCCATCGAGCGGCCGAAGCAGCCGATGCTGTGGCTCGAGCGCGGGCGTTTCTACATCTTCAGCACGTGGGAGTTCATCCGTGTGCCGCCGTGGTTCGCGGTGGAGATGCTGCCCTACGACACCAGCGCGGGAGAGTTCCGAGCGCACTACGCTGGGTTCTTCGATCCAGGCTTCGGCCACGGCGCAGACGGCGACGAGCAGGGCACCCCGGCGGTGCTCGAGGTCCGCGGCTTCGAGGACGACCTGATCATCCGGCACCGCCAGCCGATCTGCCGCATGGTCTACGAGCGTCTGGCCGCCCTGCCCGAGCGGCTCTATCACGGGGGCATCGGCAGCCACTACGCGCGACAGCGCGGCCCGGCCCTGAGCAAGTACTTCCGCCCCTAGTCCGCGCCGCGCACGTCACCGTGTCGCTCAGCTCGCCGGGGGAAATACGCGACATTTTGTCGCCTGAGCGCACCGACCACGGCTACTTGGAGGCTGCGGCCGGCTTGCCTGGGTGTTTGAGGTAGCGGAAGAACTCGGTGTCCGAGCCCAGGATCAGCGTGGTCTTGGTGCCCCGGAGCCGCTTCGCGCCAAGCGCCTTCTCCCACGTCGCCAGGGTCTGCAGGAAGGCGTAGAACTCCGCGTCCTTGGTGTACGCCTCGGCGTAGATTCGCGCCGCCTCGGCGTCCGCAGCGCCCTCGATCTCGCGGGCCTTTCGGAAGGCCTCGGAGCGAATCGACTTCAGCTCCCGCTCCATGCGGCCGAGGATCTCCGCCGCGCGGCCCTTGCCCTCGGACCGGTACTGCTCCGCCACCTTGCGACGCTCAGCGACCATGCGGTTGTAGATGTTCTTCTGCACCTCTTCGATGTAGTTGATGCGCTTGATGCGCACGTCGATGAGGGCGATGCCGTACTCGGCCACCTTGACCCGCGCGTTGGTGACGATCTCCTTCTGCAGCGCGCCGCGCCCCTTCTCCACCTCGAGGTCGTCGGTGCGAGTGGCGCCCTTGGGCATGCCCACGAGGTTGCGCGAGCTGCGCACGGCCTCGATGAGATCGTGCTTGGAGATCACCTCGCGCACCTTGGAGTCGATGATGTCGTCGATGCGCGTCTGCGCGCCCCGCACGTTGCCAACGGCCTGCAAGAACTTGAGCGGATCCTCGATCTTCCACCGCGCCGTCGCGTCGACATGGATGAAGCGCTTGTCCTTGGTCGGGATCTGCGCGCGCTCACCGTCCCACCGCAACAGCCGCCGCGGGAACACGTGGCGCTTGTACCAGGGCAGCACGAAGTAGAGCCCCGGGTCGGTGCGCGCGTCGCCCACCGGGCTGCCGAACTCGGTCAGCACCACCTGCTCGTACTCGTGCACGATGAGCACGCAGTTGTTCCACAGCAACACGACGGCGAGGACCACCGCCAACACCAGCACCCCAGCGCGGTTCGAGAGGCCTCTCATCGGGCACCTCCCTTCTTGCCGCGTGCAGCGGGCGCGATGGCCTCGGCCGTGCCGCCCTTCAGCGGCAGCATGGGCAGCACGCCCTTGAGGTCCGAGTCGAGCACCGTGACCTCCGTGGTGTGGGGCAGCACCCGCCCCAAGGTCTCGAGATAGATGCGCCGCCGGGTGACCTCAGGCGCCTTCTCGTACTCGCGCAGCAAATTGACGAAGCGCGCCACCTCGCCGCGCGAGCGGTTGATGCGGTCGATCTTGTAGCCCTCGGCCCGGTCCACGCTGCGCTTGGCCTCGCCGCGCGCGTTGGGGATCTCGCGGTTCACCTTGGCCAGCGCCTCGTTCTCCATCTTCTCCCGGTCCTGCTCGGCCCGGTTGACGTCGTTGAAGCTGGACTGCACCGGCTTGGGCGGGGTCACGTTCTGCAGCTGCAGCGCCACGATGCGGATGCCCGACTTGTACTCGTCGAGCACCTGCTGCATCTGCTTGAGCGCCTCGACCTCGATGCGGCTGCGGCCGGTGGTCAGCACGTGGTCGACGGTGCGGTTGCCCACCACGCGGCGGACCACGCTCTCCGCCACGTCGCGCACGGTCTGCTCGGGCTCGGCGAGGTTGAACCACACCATCTGCGGGTCGCGGATGCGGTACTGCACGATCCACTCCACGTCGGCGATGTTGAGGTCGCCCGTAAGCACCAGCGACTCCTCGTCGAAGCGCTGCTTGCTGTACTCGGTGCGCGTGTCGGCGCGCAGCGTCCGGAAGCCGAACTCCTCCTTGAGCACCCGCGTGGTCGCGTAGACCTTCACCCGGTCGATGCCGAAGGGCAGCTTGAAGTGAAAGCCCGGCTCAGCGACGTCGGCGAACTTGCCCAGACGCAGCACCACGGCCTGCTCGTCGGGCCCGACCGTGTAGAACGCGCTGCGGCCGCCGATCAGCAGGCCCAGGACCACCACAGCGACAGCCGCCCAGCCGATGAGGTTGGGCGGCAGCGAGATCTCGGGGGTCTCGAACCCCCCGTCACCGCCACCACCACCGGTGTTGTTGTTGTCCTCGTAGGGATTCCACGCCATCTGACTTCCTGTGTGTCGACCGGAGGTGCGTTCGGGAGCGCGGGCCACGTCGTGAGACAGAGGCGCGTGAGTCCGTGCGCGACGCGCAACCTACCCTGCTGCAGCCGTGACGGACACCCAAGGGCGCGGAGGCCGCCAGCGCAAGGGCTGCCGACGAAATTGGCACGTGAGCGCGCGTCGCTCCGTGGTCCTGGCCTGCCCCAGCGGTGCCCGTCTCTTGTGTGCGCGTCGCGCAGTGCCCATGCTTCGTGCGGGGCCGGTTCGCACGGTCCCGTGCCGTGCCCCCCCTCTGTGAGCGCCCCCATGGACCAGCCCCACGACCGCCTGCCCCGCCTCGCCCTGTCGCCCACACCCTCGTCGGCCCGGCGACGCACCCAGGACCGCAACGCACTCCGCACGCTCGCGTGCCTCCTCGCGCTGGCCCTCGCGCTCTCGGCCTGCGGCGGCGACGGCGACGACCCAACCCCCAGCGACGCCGGCGCCACGGACTCGGGCGGCGCGGCCAAAGACGCGGGCCTGACCAACAACTGGGCCCAAGGCTACACGTTGGACCTCGAGTTCCACGGCGGCCCGGCCGACGGTCAGAAGTTCCGGGTCGAGCGCGATCTCTACGGCATCCAGACCGTGTTCAGCTTCGGCTCCACGCACTACACCCACGGCGAAGTCGGCTTCGCCATGACCGACACCATCGGCGTGGAGCTCGACGGCACCCAGAGCCAGGTCGAGGTCATGCTCAACTACGGCCTCGTGGTCGGCTCGTCGGTCAACCCGGTGAGCGTCGACAAGGCGGGGGTCTACCCCTTCTCGTGCACGCCGCCTGAGGTCCGCATCCTGCTCGACGGATTCAGCTACCGCTCCACCTGCGCCGACCTCGCCGGCAAGTTCGACATCGAGAGCTACAGCAACGTCGAGGGGGGCACCATGAGCGGCAAGGTCCAGGGCCGCCTGCAGGCCACCTTCCCCGACACGAGCTTCCCCGACCCGTGCAACGCGGCGCACAACGCCGAGATCTGCGACAAGCCCGACTGGTACGTCGACATCTCCGGCGTGTTCGGCTTCACGCTCCCGGCGAAGGACGGCGGCAAGTAGCGTGGCCGCGCAGCGTCGCAAGGGAGCGCCTCCCGACCCCACCGGTCGGCTCTTCGACCGGCTGCGGCGTCCACGTCCGGCCGACCTCACGGCGGCGCTCGCGGGAGAGCGCGTGCCCATTGGCCCCGCGCTCTCCTGGCACCCCAAGGGCCACTTCGTCGCGGTCCCGGTCGGTGACGGCCCCGGCTCCCTCTCGGTCCACGCCGTCACCCTCGGCCGCGGCCCGCACCTGGTGCTGCTCCACGGCTTCGTGCAAGCCAGCTGGGCGTGGCGCCACAACCTGGACGCGCTGGCCGAGCGCTTCACGGTCCACGCGCTCTGCGTGCCCGGCTTCGGCTGGTCGGCCAAGCCGCCGCGGGCGTCGTTTCGGCTCCTGCTGCAGGCGCGCCGCGTGCTCGCGTGGCTCGATCGCATGGGCATCGAGCAGACCCACCTCGTGGGCAACAGCCTGGGCGGGGCGCTGGCGCTGCAGCTCGCGGCGCTCTCGCCGGACCGCGTCGACCGGCTGGTCCTGGTCAACCCGGCCGGGGCTGGGGCCTACCCCATGTCGCAGCTCGCGCGGCTGCAGACGCGCGCGTGGGCGCCCCTGCTGGCCCTGCCAGGCATCCCCTTCGGCCTCAAACTCGGGCTGCGCTACGGCGCCTACGCCCAGCTGCCCATCGACGACGCCTACATGGCCCACTTTCTCGCCCCGCTCGGAACGCGGGGAGCGGGCCGCGCCGCCCTGGACGCCGCGCGCCACTTCAACCGCGACCTCGCCGACCTCGACCGGCGGCTGCGGGGCGTGCTGCACCCGACGCTCGTCATCCGGGGCGGCCGCGACCGCGTCATCCCCGAGCGCGTCACCTGGCGGGTCGCCAACCGGCTCCACGACGCCCGAGTCGAGGCCTTCGCCGCCAGCGGCCACTGCCCCATGGAAGAGGAGCCCGACCGCTTCAACAACGCCGTGCTCGACCACCTCGGGGCCTCGCCCGCGGCCACGCCAGCGGGGCGGCCCCCTGCCCGCAGCCGTCGACTCGGCCGCGCAGACCCTGACGGGCTCGGAGCAGGTCAGAGTGCAGCCACCCGGACGTCTCGAGAGGGCTGAGCGGCGCGGTTGAATGTCGCCGCGTCGCCCCCCGTTGTGCCCACGGCGCCGCCCCGCAGGTGCGCGTCGGCCCCGACGCCCCGTCAGCGCCCGGTCGGACGCGCGCCGCAAGGATCGCGGCGACACATCAGCCCAGGTTGCGTACGCGGTGACCATGCCGCAGCATTTCTCCGCAATCGAACGAGGAGACGTCCACCATGCTTGAGCGCCAGTCACCCCAGCGCCAGTCACGACAGCGCCAGTCACGACAGCGCCTGTCACCCCAGCGCCAGTCACCCCGGCGCCCATCCTCGAGCCACCGGAGCGCCCTGCCGGCGGCACCCGCGGCCCTGGCCGTGGTCGCGCTCGCCGCCACCTTGGCCGCCAGCGGCGTGGCCTCGGCCGCCCCCGCCCGCACCC
>JAUIAC010000791.1 GCA_030425545.1 bacterium
GCTGTGACCTCAACGACGACGCCTCTCCGGACAACGTGTTCGGCAAGATCGTCGCCATCTACGCGAGCGTCAACGCGGGCACGCTGACGGACAGCGGCGTGTCCATGTGGCTGACGCCGGGCGGCGGCAAAGGGGCCTACTACCAGACCCTCGGCTCGCCCTCGTGCGCGGGTGACCCCTTCAACTGGGACCTCGCCACCCCCGGCACCGGGTGGTGCGCGCCCTGGTATCGATTGCCAACGAAGGGCGCCGTTTCAGGCGGGCGCTTTCAGCTCTCGCTCAACGTGTTGGGGTTGCCGTTGACCTTCGACCTCGCCCTCGCGCGCCTCCAGAGCAGCGAGCCTGTCGCCGTCGGCGCCTCGCCCATGGTCTGCGGCCTCCTGCCCGCGGTCGCCCTCGACAAGGCCATCGACGAGATCCCCGACCAGGTGCTCAAGCAGATGGGCTTCGACAAGGCCACGATCAAGTCCCTCATCGGCGGCGTCCTGAAGCCGGATGTCGACACCGACGGCGACAAGACGCCGGACGCCATCTCCGTGGCCGTGCAGCTCAAGCTCGCAAAGACCACCTGCCCCTGACCGAGGAGTCCCCCATGTTGTCCCATCGCGCGCTGTTCCTGTGTCTCGCCCTGTGCGGCTGCGGCATCGTCATCGAGTCGCCGGTCCCCGCGAGTCCGGTAGATCTCTCGGCTCAACCGGGGCAGCCGGGGCAGCCGGGGCAGTCGACCCCGGCACCTCGGCAGACGACCCCTCACGTCAACGGCCTCGAGGCGCGTCTGCTCGGCTGCGGCTGGTCGACACAGGCCGCGGTGGACGCGGGGCGCGCTGTGAACGGCGCGGGCGACTCGATTCACGAGCTGATCAAGTGTGGCGGCGCGCAGGTGGCGCTCGCGCGGACGCTCGCCTTCGCGCTCTTCGCCAACAACCCCGACGTGTTCGACTTCGAGCCCGAGACCTTGACCGCCGTGCGCCAGGGCCTCGGCATCTACGGCACCTCGCTGCCTTTCAGCCAGGTCGCCCCTGGCGTGTGGCGCATGAACGCCGCCGCCACCGGCGCGAACGGCGTGGTCTTCGAGGCCCGCTTTCACCACAAGAAGCTGGGGCTGGTGACGCCAGATCCCTTCGTCCTCGCGAGCTACCTGCAGGGGGTGAAGCTGAGCTACGACCTCACCTTCGCGCAGATGAAGGCGCAGCCGAGCAAGGCCAACACGTACACCTTCACTTACGACGCCCTGGGGCCGCTGGGTGCGACCCTCATCGGCCCCCGCGGCAAGCTGCCCAACCCCATCGTGCTCAAGCTCTCGCTGCTCGACCTCGTGGACGCGAGCGACGCGGTGGGCACGCCCGTGCTCTTTGGCCCCTTCTCCCGGCTGCTGGACCTGGACATGAGCGGCCGCGTGCGCTTTGACGCGAGCACCGCCAACGGCTCCAAGGTGCGCTACGACGCGGGCACGCCCCGGGCGCCGCTGCGCACCGCCGCTCAGACCTCGCTGGTGAACTTCCACCTGCTGGGGGTTCAGGTGACGCAGGGGTCGGCGGTGCTCGACCTGGGCGCCGGGCCGCTGGGCTTCTCCGGGACGTGGAACGGCGCGCTCAAGGGCGACGTCAAGGGCCGGGTCTCCAGCGGCGGTCGGGCCGCCGACGTGCTCTTGGCGTACCACGGCAAGGGCTGGCCCAGCGTCACGGCCACCTGCGACTGAGGGCCACGCGGCGTCGGCACCGCTCTTCGCCGCGAGCGATCTCGTCCCAGCCAGCGGCCAGCCGCGCTGTGGGTCCACCGCCACCCTCGTCGCCACCGTCTCCGAGCCGAGCGCGAGCCGTCGAAGCGACCTTGAAAACAAGGCCACTGACCCTTAGCCTCCGCGCCCTTGCGGCCCGCGCGGCCCACGCGCACCCGCACGCCCGCGCCGCCAGCACTCGGAGAAGACACCGCCATGCTCGAGACCATCACCAAAGGCTTTCGCGCCGCCCGCCACCGCCTGCAGGGCTACCGCGAGATCGACGAAGACACCCTCGACGAGGTGCTCGTCGACATCCGCCAGAGCCTGCTCGAGGCCGACGTAGAGTTCGGCGTCGTCAAGCACTTCATCAGCCA
>JAUIAC010000792.1 GCA_030425545.1 bacterium
GACAGGTCCAGTTGCCCCACAACCCGCCGACTCGCTCGTGGCGGCCAGGCGGAGAAAGCGCGAGCCGTCCCACTCAGACAGGTGCAGGTGCCCCGCACCCAGCCGACTCGCTCGCAGCGACCAGGCGGAAAAAGCGCGAGCCGTCCGCCTCAGACCCGTGTCAGGGCATCCCCCAGACAGCGTGCGCATGACCGCAACGACCGCGCTCATCCGTGGCTTGCCGCGCCCAACCAAGGACTCGTAGATCCCGCGCACTTCGGCGCTGTGCCGAATCGCCCCCAACGCCGGCATGTACAGCTGCTGACGAACGTAACGGTTGCCCCGCTTGGAGACGCGACCGCGGACCGAGGTCCCAGACTCCAAGCGCCGCGGGTCCGGCCCCACATGCCCCCCCCTGGCGATCATGTCCGCAGGAAGCAGCGACAGCTCGCTCGTGCGACGACCACACCCTGAGGTAGCCGGCGACCATCTTCGGCCTCAAGCGCCTGTCTTCGTTGAGCTCCCTGGCGTTGTCGAACTCGCCGGTGTCGTTGAACTCGCCGGGGGGGAATGCACGACAGGGTTCGACGCGCTCAGGTCGACGCAGACGCCGGTTCAGCGGGGCGTGCGTCGGGCCCGGCTCGCCCGCGCGCTCCGTTGCGTTCGTCCGGGCGGGTCAGCGAGGGCGGGGGTCGACAGCGAGGGTCGACAGTGACGGTCGACAGCGAGGCCACCGCAGCGCGCGTCTCCCCTGCTACCCTGACCGCTGGAGGAGACCATGCCCCGCGTTCGCATTCGCTATTGCCGGCACTGCGGCTACCACGACCGCGCCCACGGGCTGGCCGCGGAGCTGGGGCGACGCTTCGGCGCCGAAGTGGACGTCGACGAGGGCAAGTTCGGCCAGTTCGACGTGTGGCTCGACGACGCCCTGGTGGCCTCGCGCGGCGAAGGGTTCTTGCGGCGGATGCTGCCGGTCGACGCGCCGAGCGACGCGGCGGTCATCGCCGCCATCGAGGCGCAGACCGCCGTGCAGGAAGGCGAGCGCTGCGAGCTGCCGCCGCCGCCCGAAGAGCCCTAGTAGACCGGGCGTATCCTGCCGGAAGGCCGGGCGGCTCAGTACGCGGACACTAGGTTCAGGCGCTTGCGGCGGCCGCCAGCCAGGATGTCGACCAGCAGCGTGCGTGCCCCGCCCGCGTCTGCCTTGTCCTGGCGCGAGAGGGTGCCTTGCAGGCGACTCGGGCAGGGGTCCTTGCAGGAGATGGGCAGCATGTCGAAGTCGCCAAACCAGGCGCGCAGCACGGCCATGGGCGTGGGCATGGCGTAGCCGAAGCCGTTGTCGCTGCGCTCGAGGGGCGCGACGTGACCGGACGAGAACCCGGTGAGGCGATCCAAGGTGACCACGAGCGCCAGCTTGGCGTCGTCTCCCACCAGGAGCGCCTGCCCGCCGAGCCGCCAGACGCCGGTCAGCCACGCGGCCGTGCGCGGGTTGGGCAGCACGCTGAGCACGCGGCCGGTGATCTTCGCGTCCCGGCCAAAGAGCTTGAGCTTCAGCTTCTTGCGGGCGGCGAGGCGCAGCTTCTCCACCCGACCTGTGCCGGCGTCGAAGAGCGCCAGGATCGCCCGGCGGCTGGTGTTGTGGCCCCGGACCTCCAGCGGAACGCTGCGGCCGTCGCCCTTGCCCGCCCGCCGCACCGACAAGCGCACCGCGCCGACGTTGTGCGCCGCGGCGCGCAGCCGCGCCTGCATCCAGCTGGCCCACGCGGGCCCGAGCTGCGTGGCCGGGTGGGCCTTGAGCACCTTGGCCATGGTCGCCACGGTCACCTGCTCACTGCCGGCGCCGCGGTCGGTCTTCAGCTCCGCTGCGATGGCGCGTAGCCCCCTGGTCTTGACCGAGACCCGTGTCTCGCAGTCGTAGCGATAAGCCAACATGCCCGGCCAGTTGACACGCGCTGGCTCGCCCTTGAGCGGGCACGGCACGCTGAGCTTGAGCTCCCGCTGCTTCCCCGCGGGGAGCAGGACGTGCACCTCGTGACCCGCGACGTCCAAGGCGAGCACAGCCGGCTGGGTCGTCGGGTTGTTGAGCTGCACGGGGACCGTGACCGACGC
>JAUIAC010000793.1 GCA_030425545.1 bacterium
GCGCCAGCGCCCACGGCGCTCACCGCCGCGTCGGCCAGGGCCTCGAGCGCCTCCTCGAGCGCGTCGACCCCGCCCTCGCGCGCGAAGGTCGCGTCGAGCACGCGCTGGTGAATGCGCAGGGCGCCCACGGACCAGTCCGACAGGTTGCGCACCACGTCGGCCTGGGCCCGCGACAGCACGGGCGACGCCAGCAGCCAGCCCGGCTGAGCGGGCAAGAGCTCCTTGGGCGCGAAGATGTTGGGCGTCCGCCCGAGCACCGTGTGCAGCTCGGTCACCAGCCGCTCTCGCAGGAAGTCGAGCGGCGGGTTGGTGACCTGCGCGAAGTCCTGGAAGAGGAAGTCGTACAGGCTGCGACGGACCTCGGAGAGCACGGCCGGCTGGGCGGTGTCACCCATGGAGCCGATGGGCTCCTTGCCGGTGGCGATGAGCGGCGCCAGCACCCGGTCGAGCTCGTCGCGGCTGACCCCGTGGAGGGCGAAGAGGTCGGCCAGCTCGTCGTCCTTGTTCGCGCCCGCGCTCGCTGGGGGCGCCGCGCTCTGGTCGGCGTCCGGGGCCGGCAGGGGCATCAGCCGGGAGTCGAACTGCGCGCCGCGGTTCTCACGCGACTGGCTTGGGTCGCGAAAGTGCACCGCGCCGTCGCCGAGGTTGACCCGCACACCGCAGCCGGCGTTGAGCGTGCCCTTGCCGATGATGTCGGCGCTCTTCAGCCCGAAGATGCCGGCCTCGCTGGCGAGGAAGAAGGCGTCGTCGGTCATGGCCCAGCGGCACGGGCGGAAGCCGTTGCGGTCCAGGCGCGCGCCCACGGCCTCACCGTCGGCGTAGGTCACGAACGCGGGTCCGTCCCACGGCTCCATGGCGCGGCCCCAGAAGCGCGTGTAGCCCGAGGGCTTGTCGGCGGGCGGGATGAGGATGCCGAGAATGTCCTCCGTGTGGGGCATGGAGCTGCGATAGCGCAGCGCCTCGACCTGCTGGTTCAAGCTGCCCGAGTCGCTCGTGTGGCCGTGGGTCAGCAGCTCGTCGCGGGGCAGCCCCAGGCTCTGCTCCCGCGCGTACGACCACGAGCGGTTGCCTGCGATGGTGTTGATCTCGCCGTTGTGGGCGATGAGCCGGAAGGGCTGGGCGCGATCCCACGAGGTCGCCGTGTTGGTGCTGAAACGGCGATGAAAGAGGGAGAACCGCGACACGAAGGCAGGGTCGCCCAGGTCGGGATAGAAGGCGCCGAGGTCCTCCGCGCGCGTCAGCGCCTTGTAGACGATGGTGCGCGTCGACAGGGAGGCGAAGTGGAGGTCGAAGGTGAGCCCGGCCGAGCGGAGCCGGCTGCGAGCGCGCTGCTGAGCGAAGTAGAGCTGCGCGTTGAACGCCGCCTCGGTCCGGACCCAGGCCGGCCGCGCGATGAGCAGGTGCAGGATGCTGGGCAGCCGCTCGGCGGCTTGAGGTCCCAGCACGTCCGGGAGGATCGGCACGGTGCGGCGGTCGACCACCTCGAAGCCCGCGAAGCCAAAGACCTCGCGGAAGAGGCGCAGGGCCTGGCGGCGCCGGGTCGGGTCGCTGCTGGCGAAGAGGGTCGCGACCGCGTGTTCGCCGGGGGTCGCTCCGAGCAGGGCGAAGGGGATCTCCGTCATGAGCCCGGCACCGTCGCCGGTGCGCCCGTCGGCCCCCACGGCGCCGCGGTGCTCCATGCAATGCAGGGCGCGCAGGCCGGTCTCGACCAGCGCGTGGGTGGCGCGACCTTGGCGGCTGACGACAAAGCCGACTCCGCAGGCGGAGCGTTCGGGAGACTGGCTGTGCATGACGACCTCCATGGGCTGTCATGCTGCGGATCGCAGGCGTTTGACGCAAGGCGTCACGCTCTGCCTCAACGCGACGCGTCAAGAGCGCGACGCCCTGCGTCATGATCGCTCAGGGGCCGCTCAGCGCGTCGCGGCCCCACTGGAGCCGTCGCGACGCTTGTAGAGCGCGCGCAGCAGCGCCGGCGCCAGCACCAGATCCACCACCAGCGCGACCACCGCCGTCAGCGCGATGAGGCTGCCGAAACGGCGCAGGTGCGCCAGCGACCCGGTCAGGAAGACGGAGAAGCCCAGGC
>JAUIAC010000794.1 GCA_030425545.1 bacterium
CTGGGGGGCACGCAACGCGAGGGGGGTGAACTTCTCGCCGAGGCGCGCGGCGCTGGCGCTGGTGCTTCGCTTCGGCAGGCTCATGACGCTCCCGGCGGTTCAGCTCGGCGCGACGCCTCTGGGGGCCACGATCGCGCTGAAAACTCAACGTGTTCCGGGGTGGCGACGAGGTCCACACCCCGGACGCTGCAGCGTCCGCCTCCCGGACGACGCAACGTCTGAGAGATTTGACGCACGGCGCGGCGAGAGGGTGCGTCGACCTCCAACATGGCCCACACGTGGGCGACCAGCGGGGCCAGCAGCTCCGCCGTCGCGGGGACCTGAGCGCGCGCGAGCACGACGGTGCCCCCGTCGACGTGAACGGGTCCGATCGCCGCGGCGACCCAGTGTTCGAGGGCTGCGCCTGTGCCCCGCAGGTTGTCGGCGGTCCGGGCGAGCCCGGCCGTGGCCCCCGGCATGGCGGCCTCGAGCGCTGGGAGCGCGCTGTGTCGGAGCTTGTTGCGGGTGCAGCCGGGCTCGGCGTTCGTGGGGTCGTCCCACCAGGCGACCCCGCAGGCCCGCGCGACCGCAGCCATCGCGTCCGCCGTGACGCCCAGGAGCGGCCGCACGACGCGGCCCCGTCGGCGATGGATCCCGCCCAGCCCCGCCGGGCCGGCGCCCCGGCTCGCACGCAGCAGCACGGTCTCGGCCTGGTCCTGGGCGTGGTGCGCCGTGACGATGCGCGTCGCGTCGACCTGGTCTGCGAGCTGCTCCAACGCGGCGTAGCGCGCGTCGCGGGCCCGCCCTTGCACATTGGCGCCCGGATGCACCGCCAAGGCCGCGGTCACGACCTGCGTGTCGGTCTCGGCGGCCCGCCCGTGGATCACAGCCGCCGCCGCTGCGTCGGACTGCAGCCCGTGGTCGACGTGGGCGACGACGAGATGATGGTCGAGCGAGGGAGCCAGCAGGCGCAGCAGCTCCCACGCCACCATGGAGTCCCGGCCCCCGCTGCACGCGACGAGGAGCCGCGCACCCTGCCGCCACAGGTCATGGCTCCGGACGTCGTCGCGGACCTGGTCGAGCGTGCGTCGAAGGGCGCGATCCATCCCCGAGCTCCCTGGTCGCTCGCGCGGCGCGACCTCGCGTCGGGCCACCTAGACGTGCTCGACGCGAGGCTCGACGCGGTCAGAGCGTTGAGATGCACAGCCTGTGCTTCCCGAAACCCGCAGGGCCGGCCGTGTCCATTCAAGGGGTTGCAGGGTTCGCAAGTCGCAGGCCGCACGGCGTTCCGACGTGTGCCCGATCTGAGTCGGGGGCATCTAGCCCTCCGGTCGAATCGCGCGCGGCTCCCACACGTGCGTCTCGATCGCCTCGAGCCCGCCTTCGATGAGCCGCTCCATGTCGGCGTACACCTCCCGCATCTTGGGCGGCGCTGACTTCTGGCTGACGCGGGTGTAGTGCGACCACGAGTCATAGACGTGGACCTCGACAAAGCGCCCAGGGTCGTCGGTGTCCTGCCACACCTCCATGGACGCCACGCCTAGGTCGGCTGCCCAGTCGTCGACGACCGCGAGCAGCTTCATCAGCTGATCGCCGTCCGCAACCGCGACGCGGTAGGTGTGTTGGACGATCAAGGGTCCGAGTCGGCTGGCCATGGAACCTCCTGGGCTGGCGGGTGTGTGCGTGCCATCGAAGACGTGCGCCCGACCCGCGGTGCCACACAAGAGCCTCGCACCATGGATGACGTTGGCGCGGGGCGCAGCATGTCACGACAGCACCCATGGCGCCCAGGCCACGTGCTGCGGCGGGACCGCGCAGAGGCGCGATCGTCCGGGACCTTCGCTCCGACCCTCGAACGACACCGGGGGGCGCGACGAGGTCCCCGGCTCCACGGGCTGGAGCCGGATCGCAGCGCGCGGCCCGCAAAGTCGGGCGGGCACCCGGACCGTCGGGGAGCGCCTAGAGCGGGATGTCGTCGTCCATGGCGCTGTCCGGACCGTCGGGGAGCGCCTAGAACGGGATGTCGTCGTCCATGGCGCTGTCCGGAGCCGGCGCGTCACCCATGCCAGGTGCTGGGCCGCCGCCGCCGC
>JAUIAC010000795.1 GCA_030425545.1 bacterium
TTTGGCTTCGGCTGCGCGGCCGGCGGCGCAGTGACCGACGCCTACATCATCCCCGGCACCGCTGGCACGGCGAAGTGCGCCGACACCAAGACCGCGTTCACCGGCGGGCCCATGACCGTGTGCACCAAGTCCGCGTGGGGTGGTCCGCAGCCGAACCCGCAGCACGGCGCGTGGTCGGTGTTCGTGCGCAAGGCGCCGTGAGCGCCTGCTGCGCGCGCCAGCACGGCGGCTTCGTCGGTCGACTGGGCGAGGGGATCCACGGCCTGGCGTGGCTGGCGCCCAGACGCTACTGCCCCAGCGCCGCCTTCACCGCCACGTGCCGGGCGGCGACGTGCGCCTTCAGCCCGTCCTGCGCGCTGCTCAGCGAGGTCTCGAAGGCCGTCGCGCTGGTGAGGAAGGTGTAGGGCGCCTGCTCGCCCTCCGCGCCGGTGACGTAGGGCGCGATGAGCTTGTGGTAGGCCTCCATGCGCGCTGTGACCTTGGCCACGGCGAAGCTTCCGTCGAGCGCCAAGGTCACAGCGCGCATGGAGGCCTACCACAAGCATGCGCGCTGTGACCTTGGCCACGGCGAAGCTTCCGTCGAGCGCCGCCTGGAGCTCCTTCTTGTAGGTCGCCACGTACACAGGGTCGTCGAGCAGGAAGCGGATCAACGGCCAGTCGTTGCCGACGGACTCGAGCATCACCGCAGAGTTGTCGCCGCCGGGTCCGCCACCCGGTCCGCCGCCCGGTCCACCGCCGGGCTTGCCGCCCCCCGGTCCGCCGCCGGGCTTGCCGCCGCCGCCGCCGCCGCCACCCTTGGCCAGCATCGACTCGTTGAGGTCCCAGGGCATCCACACCAGCCGACCCTTGTCGCTGGGGTCGCCGTAGACGTAGTAGTTGTGGCTCATCGAGCCGTAGGTGTCCCAGTTCTGCATCGCCTGGTTCAGCGCCAGCCAGCGCAGGAACGCGGCGACGTTGAACACCGCCTCGAGCCCCGCCCGCCACGCCGCTGGGTCGGCGCTGCGATCGGCGTGCAGCGCGGCGATGGCGGCCTTGACGTCGCTGTAGTCGGCCTCGTCTTCGTTGGTCTTCTTCTCGAAGTCCGCCTCGACGAAGGTGCCCCACTGCGCGCCGGTGCCCTCGGGCTTGTAGAGGTTGCCGCTGCCGTCCTTGAACTGCGTCTTGATCAGCTTGTTCGAGGGGTCCTCGATCATCGTGTAGAGCCCGAAGTACACGGGCCCGTCGCCGGAGTCGACGTACACCCGCGCGAAGGCCCCTCGCGCCGCTGGCACGCCGCCCTCGCGGAAGATGTCGGCGGCGAGCTTGTCGCGGATGAGCGAGCTGTCCTTGAAGCCGTTGCTGAAGGTCATCTTCTTGAAGCCGTAGAAGCGCTGGTCGTCGGTCTCGGGGTGCGCGTCTTCGAACTTGTCGAAGTTCAAACGGAAGCTGAGCTTCTTGATGCCGCTCTGGTAGGCCGAGTTGAGCGACGAGTTGCCCTTGTAGCGCATGCCCACGTGCGTCCAGGTCTTGCCCTCGTAGGCGAGCGACACGTCGAACCAGCCCGGCTCGTCGGCGCCGTCGTCGACCTGGCCCCCGGTCGCGGCCATCTTGGCCGTGAGATCGGCCGCCATGGCCTTGGCCACCTCCGGCGTGCGCACGATGTCGATGCGGTGCACCACCGTGTCGTCGAAGAGCTTGGCGTAGTCCGCGTCGACCCCCGCGCAGTGGCTCGCGGCGGTCCAGCCCGCCGGTCGCAGCAGGTTCGGCCCGTCGCCCTCGCACACCGGGGCGCCGCCGCTCCGCTGGGCCTCGCCGTCCAGACCAGCGCTTCCGTCCACGCTGCCACCGTCGACGCCGCCGGCGCCCGTGTTGTCGGAGTCAGGGTTCGCTGCGTCTGCGCTGCCCACGTCGCCGCAGCCCGGCAGCGCCAGCAGCGCGGCCGCGAGGCCGGCCAGCCACACACGTCGCGTCGGTGGCCTGGGGCTCACCGCCGAGAGCGGGCCAGTGGGTGACGGGGCGTCGGGTCGCAGGGAGAGCAGGTCGCGCATGGGGCCTCGGTGGCGTCGGCTTGGGGCCGGGGGTGCAGGC
>JAUIAC010000796.1 GCA_030425545.1 bacterium
AAGGCGAGCCCTTGACCTTGACCTCGCTCTTGCACGAGCTGGCGCCGTTGCACAGCAGACGCGTGAGGTCGGCGTAGCAGGCGACGAGCTGCGCGCAGCGGGTCGGCCAGGAGCCCGCGCTGGCGGCAGGCTGCGGGGCTGGCGCGGGCGCGGGCGGAGCGGGCTGGGCGGCGGGGGCCACCGGGGCGACCGGGGCGGCCGGCGGCGCGGCGGGGGCGGCGGACAGGCGACCCTGGGCGCAGCGCCAGATCCCGTCGGCCTTGCGGCGGGTGTCCTGCGCGATGGGGTCCGTGGACTTGGCCTTCTCGTGCGGGCCCATGAAGTGCAGCACCATCTGCAGCCGCCCGTTGACGTCCTTGTTGAAGTAGACCCAGGCGTCGTCGACGATCTTGATGTTCACGGAGTCGGGGTGCTTGCTCACCGCGTAGCCCGGCGACTCAGCGCAGTCGGCCACTCGGCCGAGCGCGGAGGCCGGCCCCCGTGGGGCGCGCCGTGTCACGCTCCAGGCTGACCCGCCAGCCAGTCCTGGATGAGGCAGCAGCACGCCGCGAGCGGGATGCGTGGGCCCCAGAACATGGGCTGAATGGCCGCATATGCCGCCTCCACCTCCTGCCAGCGGGCGGTATCGCCGGGGACGAATGCGTCATCGTGCGCCGGGGGAAGCGGCTTGATGTCCCTCGCTTCCCGCATCAGCGCGACCAACGTCCAAACATCGGCCACGCCCTCATGCAGAGCCGGCAATCCCTCCAGGGCGAGGAGGATCTGCGCAACGTCTTCGTAGTGCCGAACGAAGTTGGCGGCTGCGACCCCCTCGCGAGGGAAGCGGCCTGCGATGGCATCGATCTTCTCGATCAGCGTTACCCACGGGTGGACGCAGGCGACGGCTCGGGGACGGTTGTCGATGAACTCGTCCGTCACACCAGCCTTCTCGACCTGACGGTGCACCCAGGACGTCATGTCGACCTCGACTGAGGGCGCGACCCGTGCGACTCCCAGTTCGAGGAGCACGTAGGGACGCATGGCACCTGGGAGTTCGGCGGCCCACCTGGTCGGATAGGTCGCGCGTAGCTGGGCTCCGTACCAACGGCGATCGAAGTTGGCGCGGTCCAACTCCACCTGCATGGGTCGAAGATCGAGAGCTCTGTCAACCTCCTCGAAGTACCGAAGTCGGTCGTTCTTGGCGGTTTCGCTCTTGCTCTTCCAACTGCGGACCTCCTGGATCGCGAGGCCCCCCGGATCGAGACGTAGGTCCAGGTCTTCAGAGAAGCGCTGGATCAACCCAAAGCCTTTCGACAGCGACGTGCCCCCCTTGAACCACAGATCCCAGCCCTGCTGGCGAATCGCCCACAAGGCGTGGGTGACCCAATAGTCCTTCTCCACGAGGGCGCGTGCGACGCCTACGTCATTGGAAGCCAGGATCAGCAGCGCCTCGAACTCTTTGTCTTCATGGATGAAGCCGGTCACGACTCCACAGCTCGCCGGACCTCATGCTGCACGGCCTTGGTGCCGTAGTCTGCGGCCATGCGCAGCAGGCACTCCACGTCGAAGCGCCCGGCCTCCACGGCCTGGCAAAGGTGCCTGCCCACGGTCTGCCGAGACAGGCCCACCGCATTGGCGTTCATCAGCAGGTCAACGACGAACCACTCAGCGGGAGCTGGCCGGGGAAAGCGCGTCCGACGCAGCTCCACGACAGCGCCGCCAAGGTCGAAGCGACCGGAGCGCTTGGTGTTGTAGACCAACGGGCTCGCGAACATCGCCGTGGCCCCCAGACCAAGCGCGTTCCACAGCGGTGGGCCCGTGAGCAGCCATGGCGTGCCCTTCAGAAACGCTTCCATCAGCGCCTCAAGACTGGGCGGCACCGGTCCAAAGCGGCTCTGGCGCGGAGCCGCGTACAGGCCGTGGCGCAAACACACCAGCCGTCCCTCATCGACCAAGCGACCAGCGAGTCGGGTTGGGTTGGCTCCCCAGGGGAGTAGATCTGCCGTGCGATAGACGTGTCCGGGAGTCAAAATCAGTGATGGTGCGTAGGTCATGTAGTAAATCTCCTGAAAAAATCATACCC
>JAUIAC010000797.1 GCA_030425545.1 bacterium
ACGCGGGCTCAGGCGGCGCTAGCGACGGCGGCACAGACGCGGCGTCGGGCGGCGACGCGGGCGCGCAGGTCGACGTCGGCACCTTTGGCGGCGTCACCAAGCCCACGGAGGCCATCGAGGTCACGGGCCTCTGGCGCATCGGCGACTTCGCCAACGTCCACCTCAACTCCGTGGCCTTCGGCAAGGTGCAGGTGGTCCACTACGACAACACCAAGAACCTGGCCTACACCACAGCGCCGGTGGGGGTCAGCGGCCCGGGTGGGGTGTCGCGCGAGGGCGTGTTCTCGGTCTACCAGTGGGTGGAGCCCAAGGCGGGCGTGACCCACCTCTGCCAGGTCGACACCAACCTGTCGACCGAGGTGGCGGCGCTGCAGTCGACCAAGACGGCGGACCCCAGCGACCTCAGCAGCGGCTGCAACCTGGGGCCATGGACCGAGCTCAAGACCTTCGAGCTCGCGGGCGTGTGGCAGTCGAGCTTTGGCGGCAACGAGGTCATCGACCCGCTGCTCATGGGCATCACCGAGGTGGTGGAGTGGGACAACGCCGCCAACGTGGTCTACACGCGCAACCCCGAGGGCATCGGCAGCGCGAGCGGGCTGCACACCAAGATCGTGTGGACCGAGTTCGCCAAGGGGCCGGTCTGGTACTGCAAAGTCGCCGCGGGGCTGAAGACCCTGGCGGAGGCCAAGGCGTCGACCGCGAGCGTCGACGACAGCGACCCCGACGTCTCGGGCTGCAACGGCTTCGGCTGGACCCGGCTGGAGCCGCTCTCGGTGCTCGGCAGCTACGCGACGCAGTCCGGGGCGCTGCAGCACATCACCCGCTACTGGTGGGGCGACAAGCTGGTGGCCGGCTTCGACAACAGCAAGCGTGAGGCCTACCTGCGCAACAGCCCGCAGGCGGCTGTGGAGGCCAACCGCTACAGCAAGCTGCTGTGGACCAAGCCGGTCAAGGGGGGCTTCTGGGGCTGCATCGTCGACCAGGGCTTGCCTGACCTCGACAGCGCGGTGGACTCGGCGCAGACCGCCAGCGACGCCGACCCGGCCACGGGCGGCTGCCAGGGCAAGCCCTGGGTGCGCTACGATCCGATCTGACGGGGCGAGGCGCTCTTCGGTCACGGCGCCGGCGCTGCCTGCCTACACACGCGCCTCAACGCGGAGCCCGGTCGCCTCGGTGATCTGCGCTGCGAAGCCGTGAATCCAGTCCGCTGGCAGCGCGGAGAGCTCCGACGCCTCGGGTTGAAAGGACTGCCGCGCGATGCCGTAGAGGTACACGCCCTCCAGCGGCACGCCCGCGTCGACCTCTGCGCGCACCGCCTCGGTCCAGGCGGCCAGCTCCTCGTCTGGCGGCGGGGCGCCGTGCCACGCGAAGACGCAGGTCTGCAGCCAGGTCGGGCACGCGCGCGCCACCGCGCCGAGGTTGCGCCGCTGCCGCGCCACGCCGCCGCTGTAGTTGTTCACCTTGGACAGCCAGTGGTCGCTGCCCGCGTCGAGCTTGAACCACACCTCGCCGTTGCGCTGGGCCATGCGCGCCAGCCCGCGCTGCACGTGGGCCTTGTGCCCCAGTGAGCCGTTGGTGATGAGGCGCAGGAGCACGTCGTCCGGCACCTGGGCTGCGTCCATGGCGTCGATGACCACGCGCACCACCGCGTCGAAGTCGGCCACGCTGGTGGGCTCGCCGTTGCCGGAGAAGGCGACGTCCTTGAGCACCCGCGCGCCGCGCGGCACCCGCCGCACCATGAAGTCGCCGTTGAGCAGCAGGTCGAGGAAGCCGGCGAGCTCCCGCCCGAGCTGCTCCAGGTCGATGGCCGGCGCCTTGCCGTGCACCAGCCCCGGCACCTGGCAGTAGACACAGCGGAAGTTGCAGGCGTTGTTGGGGTTGAGGTTGATGCCGACCGACACACCGCCGGCGCGCCGCGAGATCACCGGGTAGACATAGGTCAGGCCGGCGCCGTCGCGGGCGTGGTCGTCTTCACGCAAGATGCGTCCGCTGTTCATGGCTTCACCTCCGGCGCGTCGTCCAGGAGCGTGGAGCGCCGCGGTGGGACGCGCTCCGG
>JAUIAC010000798.1 GCA_030425545.1 bacterium
AGGCCGTCGGAACGTGCCTGCGCGAACAGCTGCCCGCCGCGGTGAAGGCGCAGATCCGACGAGACCTACGTGGCTGGCGCGATCGCCAGCTCTTCGCCATCGAGCGGGAGCGGAGCGCGCTGACGCAGGCGCGCGACAGACGAATCGAGACCGACAAGGCCCGGGCCCAGGCAGCCAGGGGAGCGAGCCTCCGTGAGGCGGCCCGTCACGAGGAGCTACGGCGGCTGCTGCTGGCCATGGAGGAGTCCCGCACGACCGCCCTTGGCGGCCTGGAGCGGAGCTGGGCGTCACGTGTTGACGTCGACGCCATCGAGGAGCTGGTCCGGCTCCGCTACCAGGGGCCGAGTTCGACGCAGGACGCGCGTCGGCTGACCCTGTCTGCTGTAGTCGAACTGCTGCGCCACGACCTGTTGCGGCTCGACCAGGAGCAGCGCCAGCGTCTGGGTCCGCTGACGGCGCGAGTCCTGCACAGCTATGCGCTGGATTCCCACGCCGACCCCGGCGCCGCGTTCGACCGGCTCGTTCAGATCCCGTTCGACGAGCGCGGCGCCCTCGCCGGTGGCCTGGGGCTGCTCGTCGGGATGGCACTGGGCTTCGCCGGCGGCGTTGTGCTCATGCTCGGTGGTCTGCTGTGGTCCATCTTCGGCGAGTCGTGGCAGCGCCGGCTGGCGAAGAGGGTGGCAGGCAAGCTGGACAGCAGCGATCTGCGGCAGCGTTGGGCGCGGGGGCTGGAAGACCTGTGGCGACAGCGCGAGGCGCAGGTGCGCGAGCGGACGCGTGCCGCCGAGGCCAAGCTGCGGGTCTCGGAACAGCGGCTGCAGGCGATGCTGGACGGCGCGGAGGTCGCGCGCGCGGAGTGGGATCGGCGGCTCGAGGAGGTGCTGGCGCGCCGCGGGCGGGTGGCGGCGGTTGGGGAGGTTTGACGGTCATCTCGAGGCCCATACCAGCCGAGCACGTGGCGTACAGCACGACATGAATCAGTGCCGAAAGCCGCATAGATCGCTCGCTTGACGGCGCAGCTCGCGCGGCAAAACGCCGGCGAACGGGCGGCTCCATTCGGAGGCAGGCTCTTTGCGAATCGCCTGGCACGTACAAAGGCGTACAAAGGAGGCGCGCCCGACTCCCGCCAAGGCCGCTACGCGAGCGCCGCGTCGCCCACGAAGGGGTTGGTCGCCCGCTCGTGGCCGAAGGTGCTCATGGCGCCGTGCCCCGGCACGAACTGCATGTCATCGCCCAGCGGCCACAGCTTCGTGGTGATCGACGTCACCAGCTGGTCGAAGTCTCCGCGCGGGAAGTCGGTGCGCCCCACCGAGCCGGCGAAGAGCACGTCGCCGACGAAAGCCAGCCCCAGCGCGGTGTTGTGCAGCACCACGTGGCCCGGCGTGTGCCCCGGGCAGTGCGCTACGCCGAAGGTGAGCTGACCCACGGACAGCGTGTCGCCGTCGACCAGCCAGCGGTCCGGCGTGCAGCAGCGCAGCCCGTCGATGCCGTACAGCTTGGCCTGCGACTCGATGCCGTCGAGCCAGAAGGCGTCGTCCTCGTGCGGTCCCAGGATCGGCACGCCCAGCCGGTCGCGGATCTCCGCCGCGCCGCCCGCGTGGTCGAGGTGGCCGTGGGTCAGCCACACGGCGCGCACCGTCACGCCCTGCGCTTCCGCCGCCGCCAGCAGCCGCTCCGGCTCACCGCCCGGGTCGACGAACACGGCCTCCGAGGTCTCCGTGCACCACAGCAGCGTGCAGTTCTGCGCCAGCGGCGTGACCGGGATCACGGCGGCGCCCATCGGTGCGTTGTCGACGCTCATGACGGCTCCTGAGGACCAGACGGTGGCCCGGTGGCGCAGGGTGACGCGTCGAGGCCGCGATGCGCAAACGAGCCCCGGTCACCGGGCAGCGGCTACAGCGCCCCGTCTCGTGGGCCCGTGTCCGGCGCGCGCCCCACCTGCAGGGTCTCGGCGAAGAGCCGGTTCTGGGCGATCGGCCATCCCTCGCGGCGGCAGACCTGCAGGATGGCCAGCCGAAGCTCCCGGCCGCGCTTGAACATGCGCCCGGCCTCGCG
>JAUIAC010000142.1 GCA_030425545.1 bacterium
GTCAGGTTGATGCGCTTGCCGGTGTAGCGGCGACCCTGCCGCCACGGCGTGCGGATCGGGTTGCTGTTGACCCCTGCGCCGGCCGGCGGGGCGCCCCCACCGCCCGCGCCACGGGGCGCCATGGGCTGCGGCGCGCGGGCGCCGAGCGAGCCGCCAGCGGCGAACTGACGCGGGCCCGGCGCGCGGGTGTGGCGCTGCGCCGCGCGGACGAAGTCCCACACCAGGCGGCCCTTCTTCACCGAGACGACGTTGCTGGTGGGCTGCACCAGGTCGACGACCACGCGGGTCTCGTTGGGGTGGTTCTGCGGCCGGAACACGGTGACCCGCTCCATGGGCCCGCGCAGCTGCCGCGTGTCGAACACGCGCTGCAGGTGGCTCGGCAGCACCGTGCCGTGGAGCCGCAGCACCGCTCGCCGCTTGCCCGTCTCGAGGACCTCGTAGCGCGGCTGGCCGGTGATCGGCAGCGCCACCTGACCGCGGTGGTAGCCCTCGGCGGTGATCTTCACGTCGAGCACGCGGTTGCCCTTGCCGCTGGCCACGGAGCCCGTGCCCTGGCGCGCCCGCCGACGCTCCACGGCGGCCTGCTGGCGAATCCGGCGGCGCTCCTCGTCCGCCCGGCGCGCCGCCTCGTCGCGAGCGTCGCGCTGCTTGGCCTCGGCGACCATGCGGGCCGCCATCGCAGCGGCGCGGCGCTGGATCTCGGCCTCGCTCTGCTTGGGGCCGGTCTTCTTCTTCGCCGCGGCCAGCTGACGCTCGAGCTTGGCGATGCGCTCCCGCTCGCTCAGGGTCTCGCGGTGCTGCTTCTCGCGCGCCTCGCGCTCCCGCGCCGCCCGGTTCTCCAGGATGGCGATGCGGGTCTGCTGCCGCTGCAGGTAGGTGCCGATGCCCGCCTTGTCCTTGGCCGGGGTGCCCGCGACGCGCGCCTTGGCCTCCGCCTCGCGGCGCCGGGCCTGCTCGCTGGCGAGGGCCGTGCGCAGCGCCTTCTCCCGGCTCTCGTGGGCCGTCTTGAGCGCGCTCTCTTTCTTGGCGTACTCCGCCGCGAGCTGCTTGCGCACCTGCGCGATCTGGCTCTGCAGCCGCGCCCGCGTGCGCTTGACCTCGGCGTCGAGCTTGGTGTTGGCGTCCTTCAGGTTGCGCTGGGTCTTGCGGAAGGCGCGCTCCGCGTCGGCGATGCGGCGCGACGAGGCGCGGCGGTCGTTGCGCAGCCGCGAGAGCTCCTCGGCGCGCGACTGCAGCGCCCGGCTGAGCTTGGCGGCTCGGGCCTCGGCGTCCCGGCGCGCGCGCTGCTCGCGGGTGGCTTCGGCGCGGGCGTTGGCGAGCTGCTGCTCCCGCTTCGCCGCCACCTTGCGGGCGGCCTTGACCGCGGCGGTGATGCGCTGGACCCGCTTGCGAGCGGAGGCGGCCTCGTGCTTGCGACCCGAGCTCTTGGCGGCGCGGGCCTTGGCGTTGGCCTCGGCGAGGTCACGCTGCAGGCGGGTCAGCCGGTCCTTGGTCTCCCGGCGGAGGCTCTGGAGCTCGCGCTCGCGGCGGCTGAGCAGCTTGGCGACGCGCTCGCTGCGCTCGGCGCTGGCGCTCACGGCCCGGCTGGCGCTCGCCTTGGCGGCGGCCAGCTCGCGCTCGTGGGCCTTCTTCAGCGCGGCGAGGCGCTTGGCCTCCTGACGCTTCATCTCGGCGCGCGCGTCGGACACGCGGCGCTCGAGCTCGGTGGCGAAGCGCTTCTGAGCCTGGGCCTGGTCGTCCTGCGCCCGCTTGAGCTGCGAGCGCGCCCGCTCGACCCGGGCCTCGGCGTCCGCGAGCCGCTGGTCGTTGCTGGTGGCGCGCTTGAGCTTGCGCAGCTCCTGCTCCCGCTCGGCGAGGGCCTTGGCGAGCTTGGCCGCCCGCGCCTCCGACGCCTTCCGCGCCGCGGCGTGACGTTTGGCCTCACCCTGGGCCTTCTGCAGGTCCCGCTGCGAGCGCCCCAGGTCGTCGCGCAACCCCGAGAGGTCCTGCTCCAGCCGACCCCGCTCGGCGGCGAGCCGCTTGGCCTCACCCGCGCGACCGGCCTTGCGCGCCGCGCTCTCCGCCCGCTTGGCCTTGGCCAGCGCCTGTTGCACCGCCCGCTGCCGCTTGCTCAGCTCCGACTGCAGCCGCTTGAGCTCGCCCTCGCGCTGCGCCAGGAGCTGCCCGACCCGGTTGGCGCGCTTGCGCTCGGCGTCCGCGCGCCGCCGCTCGGTGGCCTCGCGACCGCGCGCGTCCGCGAGCTGCTGCTCGAGCGCGTCGTTGTCGCGCCGCGCCTGGGTCAGCGCGGTCCGCGCCTTGCTCAGCCGCTTGTCGAGGGTCTTCTCCAGGGACGCGAGCTTGGTGTCGCGGGCCTGCAGCTGCCGGGTCAGCCGCTGCCGCAGCTTCTGGATCTCCGCGGCCTTGGCGCGCAGCGCCTTCGCCGCCTTCTTGCCCTGGCTGTCGCGCTTGCGCAGCGCGGCCAGGGCCGCCTCGCGCTCGTCGAGCTGTCGCCGCAGCGTGCTGGCCTCGTTCTCCGCAGCGCGCCGGGCCTTGGCGTTCTTGTTCGCCTCGGCGCGGGCCGCCGCGAGGTCAGCCTGGTGCGCCCGCAGGCGCTGGCGCAGGGCCGTGCGCTCCTTGTCCAGACGGCTGCTCAAGCGCGCGGCCTTGGCGGCCTCGACCTTGCGGCCGGCCTTGCGCGCGCTCGCCTCGCGCGCCTTGGCCCGGCTCAGCTCGTCGCTGAGCACGCTCTCGCGCCGCTTCAGCTCGCTCTGCATGCGCCCGAGCTCGCTCTCGCGAGCGGCGAGCAGCTTGGCCACCCGGTCCGCGCGGGCCATGGCCTCCGACGCCAGCTTCCGCGTCCGAGACAGCTCCGTCGCCCGGGCCGCGGCCAGCCGCTTCTGCTTGGCCAGCTCCGCCGCGCGGCTCTCCGAGTGACGCTTGACGCGCGCCAGCTCCTGCGCTCGATCGGCGGCCAGTCGGCGCTGCTTCTCCAGCGCCGCCGTCTGCTTCGCCGCCACGTCACGCGCCTTCGCCAACTCCACGCTCTTGCGCTTGGCCTCGGCTCGCGCCGCCTCGAGCGCCTTGGTCTTCGTGTTCGCCGCGTCGCGCTGCCGTTCCAGCGCGGCGACCTGCTTGGCTGCGGCCTCGCGCTCTCGCGTCAGCTTGGCCGCCCGCTCCCTCGCCTGGGCCAACGCGGCGTCCTGCCGCGCGACGCGGCGCTTGGTCTTGGCCAGCTCAGCAGCCTTGGCCTCGGCCTGCTTGCGCTGCGTCTCGAGCGCCGCGGCGCGCTTGGCCGCCAGCTGGCGCTGTCGCTCCAGCTCGGCCGCCTTCGTCGTGCTGACCTGGCGCTGCCGCTCCAGCTCCTTGTCCCGCTTGGCCGCGCGCTGCCGCTCCCGCTCCAGGTCCGCCGCCCGCTGTGCCGCGAGCTTGCGCGCCTTGCCGAGCTCGGCCTCCGTCGACGCGGCCTTGGCCCGCGCCTGCGCCAGATCGCGCTCCAGGTCGTCGTTGGTCTTGCGGGCCGCGTCGAGCTCCTTGCGCACGGCCGCGATCTGCTTGCCGAGCTGCACCTCGATGCCGTCGAGCTGCTTGTCGCGCTTGCTCGCCTGGTCGCGCAGCTGCTTGCGCAGTCGCGTGGCTTCGGCCTGCAGCGACGCCACCTGCTTCTCGGCCTTGTGGCTCCGCTTGGCCTGCGCCGCCAGCTTGCGAATCCGAGCCTCGCGCGCGCCCAGCGCCTCACGCAGCTTGCGCGCCTCGCCCTCGGCCTTGAACCGGGCGGCGGCGTTGGTCTCCGACTGCTTGCGCAGGGCTGCGAGCGAGCGCCCCTGGTCCGCCAGCTGCTTGCCCAGGCGGCTCCGGACGGCCTCCAGGCGCGCCCGCTCCTTGGCGGCGGTGCTGGCCTCGTCCTTCTTTCCTGCGGCCACGGCGCGCCGCTCGCGCTCCCGCGCCGCGACCAGGGCGCTCGACAGCGCCTTCTCGCGAGACTGCAGCTGGTTGCGCGCGGCCTTGAGCTCGGCCTCGCGACGCGAGAGCAGCGCGGCGATCTGGGTGGCGCGCTGGCGCGAGGCCGCCTCCTGCTTGGCGATGTCGGCCATGGCCTTCTTCGCCGCCGTGAGCTGCTTGGTGCGCTCGGCGAGCTTCTTGAAGGCCAGCTCGGCGCGGGCCTCGGCCGCCTTCCACCGGCGCTCGGCCTCGGCGCGTTGCCGGTCGGCCTTGCGGGCGGTGCTCAGCTGATCTTGCTGCGTCTTCAGCGAGGCACGCTGGGCGTTCAGCTGCTGCTTGAGTCGGGCGATCTCGCTCTGGTTCGCGGCCTGCTTGCGACCGGCGTCCCCCAGGCGCTTGAGCTCCGCGTCGCGCTTGGCCACCTGCGCCTTGAGCCGGGCGACCTCCTCGGCCTGGGCGGTTCGACGGGTCTCGCGCGCCTCTTTCACCTGGCGCCGCAGCTGCTCGGCCTGCGTGCGGGCCTTGCTCAGCTGGGTCTCGAGGGCCGACACCTTCTGCTGGCTCTGGGCGCCCGCGGCCTTGCGCTCCTTGGCGATCTGCGCCCGCAACAGCGCGATGCGCGCCTCCTCGGCGCGGCGCTGCGTGACCGCCGCGGCGAGGCTCTTGCGCTCCGCCTTGAGCTGCGCACGCAGGGTGCTGGCCTCGCCCTGGATCCGCTGCAGCTCCTTGTCTCGGGCGCCGAGGCGCGACTCGGCCTGGGCCACACGCTTGGACAGCGCGCCGATCTCGGCGGACTTGTTCGCCTCGTTCTTCCGCAGCTTGGCCAGCTCGTCGGCCAGCTTCTTCTGGTTGGCGAGCGCGTCGGCCCGGCGCTTCTCCGCGGCCTGCTCGCGGGCGCGGATCTTGCGCAGCGTCTCGAGCAGCTCGCGCTCGCGGGCGGCCGCGCTCTTGGCGGCCTCGCTGTCGTTGGCGATGGCCTGGGTCTGCGCCCGGCTCAGCTTGCGGTCGGTGCCGTCGACCACGATGACCACGGCGTTGCCGTCGGCGCGCACGTGGTAGAGCGCCTCCTTGGCGAAGGTGACCACGATGCGGCCGTAGGACGCGCCGCCGCGGCGGAAGGGCACAGCCTCGATGCGCTCGATGACGCCGTTGCCCACGTTCTGCGGGCGGGAGATCGAGCCGACATCGGCGCCGGTGACGTCGACGAAGAGCCGCGCCGGCCGCTCCAGCCGGAAGGTGGTGAAGGTCGGCGCCCGCTTGCCCACGATGGTGATGACGGTGGTGTCCGCCGCCTCCTGCACGCTCAGCTTCGTGAGCGCGTTGGCGGTCGCGTTGGGCGTCGCAGCGAAGAGGGCGTGAGGCGCCGGCAACGCCATCAGCAAGGCCAGCGCGAGAGACGCTGCCCGCCGACCGAGGCGTTCTGTCGGGGGTAGTCCAGGTCTCATCGAGCGTGCTCCTGCCGCGGGTCTTGGGCCTTGACGCGGGCGATCCGGATCGTAGAGGGGGGCCAACACGTGTCAACTCCGTACATTCTGGACCACGTTCCCTGTCAGATCAGCACGTTTGTCGTGCGCTTCCCGGCGCGCCTGTCGCCCGCTCGAGTCCCCAGGGTCCACGTGCGGGGTCTCCCCCGCGTCTGCACGCCGACCCGTTGGGGTCAGACCAGCGCGCGCTGCTGCGGCTAGAACTCCGCCTTCTTCTTCTTCGCTGCGTCTTGCTCCACCGCCGTGCCGAGCTTGGCCAGGGGCGGACGCAGGCTGATGACGTGGGGCTTGGTCTTGCCCGGGATCGCCACCAACATCGCGTACTGGGTGATGGCGCGAACGCGCCCGCCTTCGTTGCCGATGGGGTCGCCCCGGCGCAGCTCGAAGCGGTTGTCCTTCGGGTCGACCACCACCGCGATCGGGTTCGCTGTCCCCGTCATGAGGATGATCAGCTGAAAGCGGTCGAGGGTCCACTGGCGGCGTGGATCCGTTTTGTCGATCTCGGTCTTCTCGCTGTCGGCGTCGGTGACGATCGCCTGACCGCGGCCGTCGTCGATGACCTTGGGCTTCCGGTCGATGATGGGCTTGGGCACGAAGGTCACCAGGTTCGGCTGCAGGGGGTTCGCCAGCTCCTCGATCTTGGCCTTCTCATAGCGCGTGAACATGTCGTGGATCGGGACCCAACGGGGGTTCTCGCCCAGCAGCTCCCAGTTCTCCAGGACCAGGTCCTTCTCCGGCGGCGGCGGTGGCGGCGCGCCTCGCGGTGGCGGCCGACGGTTGCCCCCGCCGTCGCTGCCACACGCCGTCAGGGTCATCGTCGCGGCGAGCGCGAGCGCGAGCGCACCCCAGGGCAGGGGCGTCTCGCGGCGGGTCGGAGTCTGGGGCGTGCGCACCTGCATCACGTCCTCTTCTTCTTGCCCTCGACCTCGGGCGGCTCGGGGTTCTCGGGCTCCTTGCCCGTCCAGATGAAGGCATAGGCGACGAAGGTCGCCAGCACATGGGTACGCTTGCGCGCCAGCTCGGTCACCAGGATGCGCTCGAGGATGTTCTCCTCCGGCGTGGTGAACGCCCGTTTCTGCTCCTCCACCGGCCGCGACTGCCGCAGCTCCTGCCCCAGCACGCCGTAGTCGGGCTGGATGATCTCGAGGTTCATGTCGCGCAGGTGGATCACCCGCCGCTTGGGGCCGGCGTAGACCCGCAAGAACTTGATGAAGTCGATCATCGAGCCCTTGACCACCATCTTCACGGGGATGGCGTGCACCATCGACCGCTCCTTGGTCTTCAGCCGCTCGAAGCGACGCACCCGCAGCCCCGCCTTCAGCGCGTCCTTGTGCACGTTCTCGATGAAGTTGGGCAGCTCGTCGGAGGTCGGCAGGAGCTTGCGGTTCTCCTTGTCGCGCTCGACCAGCTCGTCTTTGATCTTGCGGAGCTTGACCAGCTCTTCGTCCCGCGCCGACGCCTGCAGCCCCTGCAGCTCGCCCTCGACGCGGCGCAGGTCCTTCTTGGCCTTGTCGGCCTTGGCGAACTCAGGGTCGATCAGCATGAAATAGCCGCCCGCCCCCACCACCGCCAGGATCGCCGCCAACACACCCGCCTTCTGCGCCGGCGGCAGCTTCATGAACTGCTCGAGCATCAGGGGGCCTCCTCAGCCGCGGCGGGTGTCGCCTCGTCGTCGCCTGCCGTCGCGGCCTCGGGCGCCGCTGCTGCGTCGGTGGGCGCGGCGGGTCGATCGCTCGGGGGCGTCTTGGCGCTCGGCAGGTTCGGCAGGTCTCTCGGCAGCTTGCCGGCCTGGGGCTTGTCGCCCGCTTCGCCCGCGTCGCCCCTGTCGTCGCCTCTGTCGTCGCCCCTGTCGTCGCCGGCGGCCTGGCCTCCCGCGGCCTTGTCCGCCGCCGCCTTCTTCTCCGCCTCGGCGGCCTTCTTCTCCGCCTCGGCGGCCTCCTTGGCGGCGCGCTGCTCGGCGGTCAGGTAGGGGATCACCAGGTAGATGAGGTCCGAGCGCAGCATGAAGTCGACATAGTGCTTGTTGAGCGGCTGGTCGTGCCGCCGCTCCTGCCACACCAGCCGGACGTTGCGGTAGTAGGGGCTCGACTCGAGCCGGCGCAGCACCTCGGCCACGTCGTCATGGCTCATGGCCGACCCGCGCAGGGTCACCGTGCTGTGGTCCTGCCGCATCCCGGTGAACCAGGCGCGGTTGGCGTCCCAGCTCACGCGCCAGCCCGCCGACTCCATGCGCTTGAGCTCGTCGCCGGGGTGCGTGGCCTCGTCCCGCGGCTTGAGGATGAAGCTCAGGTAGGTCAGCGCGCCCAGCGGCCCACGCTTCTCGGCCTCGAGCTCGTCGAAGAGCAGCGCCTGTCCCTTCAGCCGGCTCACCTCTTTGCGCACGCTGGTGAGCTGGGCGTGGGTCTTCTTCGCCGCCTCGAGGTCGCGCTTCACCTTCTTCAGCTTGCGGGCGTAGCGGTCGGACTGCTCGGTCGCGTCGGCGTGCATCGAGTAGAGCACCGCCCCCTCGATGACGAGCAACAACACAAAGAGCAGCACCCCCACGTTGGGGATGTCTGGCAGCCCCGGCCTGCGCCGGCGTTTGCCCTTGCTCGTCGCAATGAGGTTGATGCGAATCATGACGGTCACGTGCGCGCTCTCGACGAGCGGCCGCTCAGCTCCTCAGCGCTCGTCCCGCGCTCGGCGCGCCAACCCAACCGCGATCGCGGCGACCGGCGCCAGGCGCTGGAGGGAAGACAGGTCGAACTTCTTGGGATCGATAATCAGGTTGTTGAAGGGGTTGAGCGCTTTGACCTGAGCGCCGAGCCGACGCTCGAGCCCCTCGATGAGCCCGGACTGCAGCGCGGCGCCGCCCGAGAGGTAGATCGACGTGATGTTCGCGTTCATGGACGTCGCGGCGAAGAAGTCGAGGGAGCGCTGGATCTCGCTGACCAGGTTCTCGCTCACGCGCTCGCTGATGCGCTGGACCTCGCGCAGGACGCCGCTCATGGACAGCGTCGTCTCGCTCGAGGTCTTCATGTGCTCGGCTTCTTCCCACGGCACAGCGAACTGCTTGCTGATCTCTTCGGTCAGCTGGTTGCCGCCCACCGTGATGTCGCGCGTGAAGGTGCTGAGCCCGTCGGCGACCACGTTGATGTTGATGGTCGCCGCGCCGACGTTGATGAGCGCCACGGTCTCGTCGGTGGGCACCGGGTAGTTCAGCTCGAAGGCGTTGAAGAGCGCGAACGCGTCGACGTCGACCACCAGGGGCTCGACCCGGGCGTCGCGGACCACGTCGAGCATCTCCTCGATGATGGCCTTCTTCGCCGCCACCAGGAGCACGTCCATCTGCCCCTGGCCGGCGTTGGGGTTGATGATCTCGGCGTCGACGAAGACGTCCTTGATGTCGAAGGGGATGTACTGCTCCGCCTCCCACTGGATCGAGTCCTCGAGCTCCTCGTTGGTCATCTCCGGCAGCGAGATCTTCTTGATGATGACGGAGTGGCCCGAGAGCGACACCGCCGCCTTCCGATAGCGCAGCTTGTTGAGCGAGAAGAGCTCCTGGATGCGCTCCGAGAGCTGCGGCGCGTGCATGACCTGACCGTCCCGGATCGTGTCCGGCGGCAGCATGATGGAGTCGAACGACACCAGCTGGGTGCCCTTCTTCGTCTCCTTCAGCTGCGCGAGCTTGATCGACGACGTGCCGATGTCGAGCCCGATGACGTTCTTGGAGGCCATGCGCGTCCTTGCAGGCGTCGGCGCCGGCACGAGGAGAGCTGCCGCGAGTTCGGGGGAACCTGCGGCGGAGCGGACGGGGTTCTCTGCCGGAAACTGGGGCAGACGTCCACAGAGGAGAGGCTAGAGGGGGGTCCAGGTAGCGTCAAGAAACCCAAAAGCCCCCGTGCTAACGTGTTTGTCCATAAGATTTCATGGTGTTGAAGTCGGTTCTACGATCTGAGCCACCGGCTATCTCCGCGCGGGAATCGCCCGTTGACGCCCCTGGGGGCGATCCCTACCCTCTCGGCGACTCGAATCGGGTCGGGTTGGCGCGAGTGTCGTCCACCCCGCAGCGGTCCGGGTCTCGACAATCATCCCGTGCAGGGTGCCCGCGCTCAGACGACGACGTCCGAGGGGCGGGGCAGCCGCGGCCCAAGGGTCGGCAACGCGCGGTCGACGGCAGCATCCCCGCAGCTTCGCGGGCTCGGCAACGCAGGACTCCACCATGACCACCCTCCCTCGCGCTCTTCGCACCCTCCTGGTGCTCTGCTTCGCGGCGACGCTCTCGGTCGCTTGCGCCAACACCGACGCCGGCAGTGGCACCGTCGACTCCGGCACCGGCGGCAGTGACGCTGGCACCGGGGGCACGGACACCGGCACCACCGGGGGCACGGACACCGGCACCACCGGCGGCGGCGACACCGGCTCCACGGGCGGCCAGGACACGGGCGGCGGCGGCGGCGGCGCGACCGAGCTGACGGCCAAGCAGGTCTTGGAGATGGCGCAGAAGGCGCAGGCCAAGGTCAAGACCTGCCCGCAGTTCGTGAACCCGCCCGCCGGCAAGAAGATCGCGGTCAAGGGCCTGGTCATCGTGAGCCCGGTCTACAAGGCGTCGGCGACCCTCGAGGGCGTGTTCGTGCAGGCCAAGGGCGGCGGCGCGTGGAGCGGCCTGCGCCTCGTCGGCGACAAGGGCAAGTCGTTCAAGGACCTGAAGATCGGTGACACCATCGACATCGAGGGCCAGCTGGTCGTGTTCTACTGCGAGACCCAGGTGTCGGTGACCAAGGTCACCAAGACCTCGGCCGCGGTGGAGATGCCGGCCTCGGTCACGGTCACGCTCGCCGACGTCGGCGAGGCCGCGACGCCCGAGAAGGCCAACAGCTACGAGGCCGCGTTCGTCTCGCTGAAGGACGTGGTCGTCGCCAAGAAGGAGGCGCTCGGCACCGACGGCAAGCCCCACGGCGAGTTCTGGATCGGCAAGAGCACCGGCGAGCAGGGGCTCATGGTCAAGGCCGACCTGAAGTGGCCGGTGACCTTCTACACCTACGACAAGGACACCAAGAAGTGGGCGACCAAGCTCACCGACGGCCAGAAGCTGAAGTCCGTCCGCGGGATCATGACCTACAGCTTTGAGCACTGGAAGCTGATGCCGCTGTCGGACGACATGCTCGACTTCGACACCAGCAAGTAGCCGACGGTGTCCGCGCCGGGGTCCGCCCCCGCGCGGGCCCGGTGGAATTCCTGACGCCGCTGAGGCATTGGGGTAGGACGCTGCGCAGGGTCGTGGCCTCCCGCAGTGTCGGGCGTCACCTGCGCTGGCCGCATGTCGGACCCGCGGGCCGTTGCGGAGTTGGGCTGAGGCCCCCTAAGGTTGTCAGCTGTCTGCCAGCTGAGGAGAGAAGGACCCATGGACAAGTCAAACGCCTACGCCATCGCGGCGCTGCTCGCCGTCGGTGGCTTCTTGGTCGGCCGCTGGGACGCGAAGCCGTCCTCGCCCGCCGCTGCCCCCGCTGCGGTCGCGCCCGCCAAGCCCGCCGCTGCCCCCGCCGCTGCCCCGGCCGCCGCTGCGCCCGCCGCTCCGGCTCCGGCGCCTGCCGCCGCCGCCGCTGCGACCCCGCCACCCGCGCCTGCTGCCAAGGCGAAGCCCTCGGGGCTGGGCAGCCAGACGGACGAGGGAGCCGGCAAGGGCGCCGACCTCGCCAAGATCGCGACCTCGCCGAAGACCGGGGTCCCCTACCTCGGCGCCAAGGACGCGCCGGTGCTGGTCACCGTGTTCAGCGACTTCCAGTGCCCCGTGTGCCGCCGCTCGGCCGACCCGATCAAGCAGCTGGTGATGGACTTCCCCGGCAAGGTGAAGGTGGTCTTCCGCCACAACGCGCTGGAGATGCACGGCCGCTCGCAGCCCGCCGCGGTGGCCGCGATCGCCGCGCAGCGCCAGGGCAAGTTCTGGCAGTACCACGACAAGCTCTTCGAGACCCGTCGGCTCGACGACGCGGGCCTGCTGGAGCACGCGCGCAGCCTCGGCCTGGACGTCGCCAAGTTCCAGAAGGACCTCGCCGACCAGTCGATCGTCGCGCGGGTGAAGACCGAGTCCAAGTCCGCCGAGCAGCTGGGCGCGGGCGGCACGCCGGCCTTCTTCGTCAACGGCATGCGTCAGGTCGGCTGGGGCTCGTACATGGCCCTCAAGTCCATGGTCGCCCGCGAGATCGCCAAGGCTGAGGAGCTGGCGAAGGCCGGCACCAAGAAGTCCGACATCGTCGCCCGCCGCATCGAGGCCATGGCGAACGACAACCACAAGGACGAGGGCGAGACCTTCCTGGACGGCAAGAAGTGGGCGAAGCTGCTCACGGCGAACATGTAGTCCAGGGCCGGCGCGCCAGCGCCAGACGCCACCGTCACGCGACGCCGCCTCAGAAGGGCGCAGCGCGGGCTCGACTTCGGTCGGGCCCGCGCTGATTTTGTCGGTGTTCGCTGCTTGAGCGTCGCTTCTTGGGTCGTTGCGTGTCGTGTGCCAGCGTGTCGTGTGCCAGCGTGTCGTGTGCCAGCGCTGCGTCGCGCTCGCAGGCGCTCAGCTCAGCTGCCGCCACACGCCGACGACCTTGCCCAGCAGCTCCAGCTCGGCGTCCTGGCTCACGAAGATGGGCGCCATGTCCCGGTTCTCCGGCTGCAGGCGCACCCGATCGCCCTCGTGGTAGATGCGCTTGACCGTCGCCTCCCCGTCGACCATGGCGACGACGATTGCGCCGTTGTCCGCGCTCGGCTGCGGCTGCACCAGCACCAGGTCCGCGGGCAGGATGCCGGCCTCGATCATCGAGCGGCCCTGCACGCGCAGGGCGAAGGTCGCGCCGCCGTTGGGGATCAACGAGCGCGGGAAGGACACCACCTCGTCAGCCAGCTCCACAGCGAGGATGGGCTTGCCAGCGGCGACCTTGCCGAGCACCGGCACCTGGACCACGTCGCTGTTGGCCGCCGTCGGGCCCGCTGCGGCCTGGGCCCGCCCGCTCGGCTCCGCCGCCGCCGAGGCCGGCGCCGGGGTCTGCGCCGCGGCGACGCGGCCCGCCTCCTCAGGGTCTGCGACGCGGGCGATGTCCACCCCGTCGGGCGTCTTCAAGATCTGGATGCCGCGGCCCTTCTGCGCCGAGCGGCTGATGTAGCCCTTGCGCTCGAGGGCGCGCAGGTGGTCGCTGACGCCGTTGGTCGACTTGATGCCGAAGAACTGTCCCACCTCGCGCATGGACGGCGGGAAGCCGTGGGCGCTGATGTGCTCGACGAGGAAGTCGAAGATGTTCCGCTGACGCGCCGTCAGATCGGAGGCGGAGCGCTTGCTGAGGGGCGTCTTGCGGGCGGGCATGGCTGGCTCCAGAACGGGGGATGGGGCCCAGTCGTGCTGCGACCAGGAGAACGTTTGTTCAGGTTGTGGTTGTACTGAACAGATGTTCGGTTGGCAAGGAAATGGCAGCACGCTCTCAAACACACCACGCCCAAAACGCAGCACGCCCAAAACGCAGCACGCCCAAAACGCAGCACGCCAGCGAGGCCGAGGGCGTCGCTGGCGTGCGTGCGTGCGTGCGGGGGCGCGATCAGCTGTTGACCACGATCTTCGTCACCTGGATCGGCGTCGACGGGTTGTCACGCGGCCCGGTCGGCGCGGTGCCGATGGCGGTGACCACGTCCATGCCCGAGATGACCTTGCCGAACACCGGGTGCTTGCTGGGCGAGCTGTTGTCGAACCAGTCGAGGTAGGTGTTGTGCACGGTGTTGATGAAGAACTGCGAGCCACCGCTGTTGGGGCGGCCGGTGTTGGCCATCGACAGGGTGCCCGGCTCGTTCGACAGCTTGACCGTGAACTCGTCCTGGATGTTGCCCGTCGGCGGGCCACCGGTGCCGGCGCGGCCGCTGTTCGGGTCCTTGGAGTAGGGGCAGCCGAACTGGATCATGAAGTTCTTGATCACGCGGTGAAAGTGCAGGCCGTCGTAGAAGCCGGCACCGGCGAGCTTGAGGAAGTTGCCCGCCGTGATCGGCATCTGGTCCTGGAAGAGCTCAACGGTGAAGTTGCCGAGCGTGGTCTGAAACTCTGCGGTGGGGTTCGCCATGTGCGTGCCTCTGTGCGTCGTGGGTGCTGTTCGGTGCGGGCGGGCCCGCGCTGCGCGCCCGAGGGGCGCGGCCCGCGCGCTGCGGGCGGCGGGAAGCTAGAGCACCGCGCAGCCGTGTGCAAATGCGG
>JAUIAC010000799.1 GCA_030425545.1 bacterium
TTGTCCCGGCCGGCGCACCGCTTGCGGAGCCGCTTCGCCGCCGCGGCGGCCCCGGACCGGGCGCCTTCGCCGCGCAGCTTGCGCAGCTGCCACCAGGCGCAGCGCTCGCGGTCGTCGGTGGTGTCGCTCGCACAGGCGCGGGCCGCCGCCTCGCCCCAGGCCTGCCACACGGGGATCTCGGCCAGCGGCACGCCGGGGAAGAGCCGCGACGCGTCGGCGAGCTGAGCGCCCCGCTGCACACACGCCGACACCATGCCCTTGGCGCAGCGCTCGGCCAGCCGCTCCTGCAGGTCTCCGCAAGCGGCGATGTCCAGGCTGGCGCAGGCCATGCGCAGCAGGTGCAGGCCGCGGCGCGGCCGCTTCGCCGTGCCCTCACCGGCCAGGTTGGCGAGCCCCAGGGCGTGACAGTCGCCGCCCTTCTCGCACGCCCGCCGGTAGAGCGCCGCCGCAGCCTCATCGTCGCGCTCCTGCCCCGCGATCAGGCCCCGCGCGTACACGTGGCCCATCAGCGTGCAGGCCTGCGGAGCGCCCTGCGCGCAGCCGCGGTCGCAGGCCGCGATGGGCCCCTTGAGGTCCACCTGCTCGGACGCGCCGGCGGTCACGCGCTCACACCGCGTCACGCACGCCGCGGTGTCCTTGCCGGTGCAGGCGCGGTCCAGCAGTCGGTCGCGCAGCGCGTCGGGCTGCCCCTTGGCGAGCCAACGGCAGGCCGGCATCCACCCGTCTTGGCAGCCGCGGTCGAGCAGGGCGCTCGCTCGCAGCGGCGTCTGCAGCCCCAGTCGGCCGGCGAGTCGACGCCGCGCAGCTTCGGGCAGCGCCTCCAGCCGTCGCGCCAGGCGCGCGCAGCCCTCGGCCACGCCCACCTCGCACCCCCGCCGCAGGGCGTCGGCGATCTCCGCGGCGCTCCCGAGGCGGGTCTCGGCCAAGGTCAGGGCCAGCGTCACGCAGCTGAAGCCGTCGCTGGGCCCGCACTGCTGGGCCGCGAGCGCCGCCCGCTCCAGCGCCGACACGTCTCGGCCGGGGTGGGGGTCCCGCATCGGCGGCGGCGCCAGCGGGCGCTCACCCTGGGGCTTGGCGCGGGTGCCGAAGGCCCAGGGCTCCGAGGCTGCGTCCTGGCGCATGCCGGCGCTGGGGGCGGCGATGTCCGCCATGGCGGGCGCCTCGCCGTGGTCGAAGATCACCGACCGCTTTCCCACCGCGATGGCGCCGGGGTCTTCGGCCGCGGCGCGGATCTGCGCCTGCATCGCGAGCCGGGCGTCGACCACCCGCACGGGCGAGAGCTGGGCGAAGGGGCGCGTCTTGACCACGCCGCCCCGCTGCGTCGCCTCGACCACAGACGCGCGCCCCTGGGCCACGAGGCCAGGCTGCACGTGGCCAGGCGTGTAGACGATGACCGGCCGCGAGCCGGCGGCGTGCGGCGTGAGCAGCCAGCCCAGCAGGGTCAGGTAGGTGCCGCTCCGGCACTGCACGAAGCCGTCCACCACGAAGTCGAAGAGGTAGTCGTGCTCCGCTTCATAGCGCGTGCCCCAGCGCGCCAGCAGCCGCGCCTTGAGCTCGCCCATGGCCCGCGCACCGGCGACGTGGGCCGCCTGCGGGTCGGCGCCAGGCTCGCCGTCGAGGGCCGGGCGCGCGGCGGCCTCCAGCCGGGCGAAGAGGGTGGTGACATAGGGCGCAAAGGCGCCAGGCCGCATCGCGACGGCGTGATCGCGGAGAAAGTAGGCGGCCTCGAGGGCCACAAAGGCCCGCGCCAGCGCAGCGTCGCTCACCGGCCGCCGCGACCGCCACCGCGCCAGCGCGTCTGTGACCACGGGGTCTTTGGCGAGCAGGTCCGACACGTCGACCACAGGGCGCATGCCCGCGGTGGCGGAGGCCGGCAGGTCAAGGGCGTCACCGTCGGTCGGCGGCGGCGGCGGCGACGCCACAGGAGCCGGAGCGCCCCGCTGTGCCCACACGCCGACACCCACCGCAGCGGCCAGCACCAACGCACCCGCGGCGATCCACACCGCCTTGCGGCGCGGCGGCGCGGCCTGGCCTTCGAGCTCGCTCACGGGG
>JAUIAC010000800.1 GCA_030425545.1 bacterium
CAGCTGCCGCCCAAGGGGGCCTTCCCTGGCGGGATCGTGCTCACCGGCGGCAACAAGGTCGGGCAGGCCGTGCTGCGCGACGTGCTGGTCGCCTGCGACGCCACCCTGGCGCAGACCGGGGTGCCCTGCGAGTGGGCCGTGAGCGTGCCTGAGGGGAACCTCAGTGAGAGTGGCACCTACACCGTCGCTGGCAAGACCCTGCGTGTGGGTCTGGCGGCCCTCCAGCTCCGTTTTCGGCGGGACTACCTGCAGTGCCGCGGGCTGTCGACAGCTGCCGGGTCGGCGTTGCTCGACTGAGGCGGCTGGCGCTTAGCCGCGGCCGCTAGCGAAGGACGTAGCACAGTGGGTCACCAGCTGCTGGGCGGTGAGCCGCGGCGCGCCCGTGTCGAGCGGTCTGCCGTGGCCCATGTGCACCCGTGGGGAGGATCTCGGCTGGACGATCCGGGGTGACAGGCCGTGACTTCGGCTGCGTTGCATGCGGGCGTTGCGGACATGCTGCCTCGCTGAAGCCGCCGAAACGGGCGCGGGGACGGGGCCGAGTTCGGCATCGGCGGCCTCGGCTGGCCGTTCGCTTTCCAGCCGTCGCTCCGACTAGACTCCCGCCCATGCGTCAGCGCGCTTTGCCCCCAACTTGTGCAGGTACCGCCATGAACAGGCCCTCTCGTCCCTCGCTCTCGCTACAGACCCTGTTCTTCGCTGGTCTTGCCGGCCTCGCCGGGCTGACCGCCTGCGCCTCGCCCAGCGGCGGCGGCGGTGGCGGCGGTTTTGTCGGCGGCGCGGTCGGGACCCCGTGCGAGCCGAGCGTGCACAACCAGGGCTGCGCTCCTGGGACCGCGATTCGGGTGACGTGCGACGCCACGACGAAGCTCTGGACGATGTTGGACTCCTGCCCGGCCGGACAGGCTTGCACCGAGGCGCTCGACCCGGCCAACGCGGCCATGCGGCTGGCCTCTTGTGTGGTCGTGGGCGGCGGCGGCGCGGTCGACGCGGGTGGCGCCGACGGGGCGGCCGACACCGGCGCCGCCGCTGACACCGGAGCGGTCGCGGACACCGGCGGCGTTGCCGACACCGGTGCGCCCGACACAGGAATGCCCGACACCGACACGCCCGATACTGGAATCCCCGACACTGGCACACCCGACACTGGCACACCCGACACGGGCACACCTGACACGGGCGGCACGGACACGAGCTCCACCGGCCCCCTGCGTTGCGTCAGCGCGGCCGATCAGAGCTTCATCAAGCTCCTCTACTCCAGCGCCAGCCTGACCAACGCTCTGGCGAAGGCCATCGGCGACTGCACCCTGACCCAGGGCTGCATGGCCAAGGCCTCCGACCAGGCGCAGCAGGCGTGCATCACCGCGTGTCTGATGACGAGCCCTGCCCTCGCGTCGAAGTCGGTCAGCCAGGGCTGCGTCAGCTGCTTCGGCGAGCACAAGGGCTGGTGCGGCGCCAAGAAGTGCCTCTCGTCGTGCGCGGTCGATCCGAGCTCGCAGTCGTGCTCCACCTGTTTGGCGTCCAACTGCGACCCGGCGTTCGAGGCCTGCGTGGGCACCTCTGGCGGGTCTGGACCCGTCTGCGGCGACGGCACCTGCGAAGCCGGGGAGAGCGCGAGCTCTTGCGCCGCCGACTGCGCGACGGCCGCGCCCAAGGGCTGCACGTCGGCGAAGGACGTCGCGTTCAACACCCTGCTCAACTCCAGCGCGACGACCGCCCAGCAGTTCACCTCGCTGGTGGCGTCCTGCACCTTGCAGAAGGGCTGCCTCGCCAAGAGCGGCGACGCGGCCCAGCAGGACTGCATTCGGGACTGCTTGCTCGACTTTCCCCTGAGCAAGACCCACGGCCTCAGCGCGAGCTGCGCGGCTTGCTACGGCACGTGGAAGGGGTGGTGCGGGGCGAAGAAGTGCATCTCCAAGTGCGCGGTCGACGCCGGATCTTCGGCCTGCTCGGCGTGCCTGGCGTCCAACTGCGACCCCACCTTCGACAAGTGCGTGGCCGGTACGCTGTAGCAGACGAGCGGTCTCGCCTTCGCGCGGCCCGACGTCGGCTCT
>JAUIAC010000801.1 GCA_030425545.1 bacterium
GCGCGGCGCCCTTGCAGCTGCCCTGGGCGTCGCAGGTGTCGGAGCTGGTGCAGACGTCACCGTCGTCGCAAGGCGCGCCGACCTTGACGGTCCACGCCGTCGCCGCTGCGGAGGAGGCGCAGACCTCACAGGGCGCGCCAGGCTTCGCCGTCCCTTCCACGACGCAGCTGCCGCCGATGTCGCACCAGCCGGACTTGAGCTTCTGGGTGCAGGCGCCCGAGAGCGGATCGCACACGCCCTGCAGGCACTTCGACGCGTCCGCGCACACCTTCGGCACGATCTTGCACGCGCCCGTCAGCGCGTCGCAGGTGTCCGTCGTGCAGGCGTCGCCGTCGTTGCACTCACTGTCTGTGGTGCAGCAGCCGATCTTCTTGCCCGGCTTGCAGGTCCCGGTGCTGGCCTCGCAGGTAGGCGCGTCGCACACGCCAGCCGCGGGACAGTCGCTGTCCGCCGCGCAGCAGCCCGACTTGGCCGACCAGACCAGGGGATTGGCGGCAGGGTCGCAGAGCTGACACGGCTTTCCAGCGGCGGTGGCCCCGGCGTTGACGCACGCTCCGGCGATGGCGCAGGTCCCCGCAACGGGGGTGTGGCTGCAGGCCCCGGTCTGGGCGTCACACGCGTCCATGGTGCACGGCAGGCCGTCGTCGCAGCTCTTGGGCGTGCCAGCGCAGGTCCCGTCGGCGCCACACAGGTCGTTGGCGGTGCACGCGCTCTCGTCGTCGCAGGGCGAGTCCGGAGGCGCAGCCGCGAGCTGGCAGCAGCCGTCGATGCACACCGCGAGCTTGCAGGGCTGGCCGGCCGCGACGCTCGCGGGGCAGGGGCTGGCGGCGGAGCACAGCGCAGCGCAGGTGTCGCTCGGGCCCGTGGTTCCGGCGTCCGCGTTGGGCAGAACGGCGTCTGCGAGCGCCACGTCTGTCGCGGGCGCGGCGCCGTCTGGGACCGTGCGAGAGCCGGAGTCGACGCCCGTGGCGGGGACGTCGGTCGCGCCGCCAGCCTGCGCATCGATCACCGCGTCGGGGTTCTCGGTGAACTGCCAGCCCCCACCCGAGCTCACGGGCGTCGTGCCGAGCTCGTAGTCCGAGCCGCAGCTGCCGAGGAGCAGCGCAGAGGCCACGCACACCAGCGCCCGCAGGGCGTGGTCGGAGCGGGGCGGGCGCAGCAGGGAGGAGGGTCGGCGCACAGGTCCTCTGGGGGGTGTGGGGGGCTCGGGGCGACGGCAGGGCCCACGTGGTTCGCAGCCGTCCGCCGAGCAGTGACGTCGACGGCAGGCGCGGATTGTAGCGCAACCCCGCGGGGTCTCGCCAGGAAACGGACGGGTTGGCGCCAGCCCCCACAGCGCGCGAGCTCGATCGCGGGGTCCAATGGACCGCGCCACAGGACTGCCTGTCGTAGGGTCACGAGGCCACGACGACCCGCACGCCCGTCCACGACCGTGCCCCAGGCCGCAGGCCGCCCAGACTCCCGAAAGCGGGCCGATTCGGGCCGCTTGACAGGGGATCGACGGACGCGGATGCTCCGCGCCCTTTCATCCACCCGTGGAGCGCACCATGGCCTTGAAAAACTTCACCTTCACCAGCGAGTCGGTCACGGGCGGTCACCCGGACAAGGTCGCCGACCAGATCTCCGACGCCATCCTCGACGCCATCATCGGCGAAGACCCCGGCGCCCGCGTCGCCTGCGAGACCCTGGTGACCACCGGCATGGCCATGGTCGCCGGCGAGATCTCGACCAGCTGCTACGTCGACATGCCCGAGGTGATCCGTCAGACGATCTCCGACATCGGCTACAACGACCCCGCCGACCACTTCGACGCCCGCTCGTGCGCCGTGATCACCACGATCGACAAGCAGAGCACCGACATCGCCGACGGCGTGGACGTAGGCGCTGGCCTGCACAAGGAGCAGGGCGCCGGCGACCAGGGCCTGATGTTCGGCCACGCGTGCACGCAGACCGAGCAGCTGATGCCCTTGCCGGTGGCGCTCGCGCACGGCCTGACCCGCCAGCTCGAGACGGCCCGCCGCGACGGCACGCTCGACTGGCTGCGCCCCGA
>JAUIAC010000802.1 GCA_030425545.1 bacterium
GATTTTGACGAAGCCCGGGCGCATCTCGAGCAGGCGGCGGCGTGTTTTGAGCGCATCGACGACCCGGTGGCCGCGGCCATGACCCGCTTGAGCGCCGGCAACGTCGCGTATCGCGCGGGCGACCTGGCCGTGGCAGAGCAGGTCTATCGCGAGGTGGTGGCCGCCTGCGAGGCGGTGGACTACCCACGGGGCGCGGTGATGGCGGGCACCAACCTGGGCAACGCGCTGCTGGACCAGCAGCAGCTCCGCGAGGCGCGCTCAGCGCTGGACGCTGCGGAGCGGTCGGCGCGCCAGATCCGCATGCGGGGCAGCCTGCCCGAGATCTTGCGGCTGCGCGGCGCCGTCCTGTTGAAGCAGGGCGACCTCGGCGGCGCCAAGCGCGTGGCTGAAGAGGCGGTGCGCCTCGCGCGGGCCATGGGGCACGACACGTTGGTGGCCGCAGGCGAGGTGCTGCTGCAAGACATCACCGTCAGCAACGCGCAGCTCACGGCCACCACTCAGGTGCTCGAGCTCCACGACGAGCCGTAGGCACGAGCTGTGGCGGCGCCCTACTTCGGCGCCGCGGGCTGGCAGGCGGTGGAGGCCTGGGCGCCCGGCTGGCAGGGGGCGAGCTGCACGCCCAGCGACGCGCCCTCGGTCACCGGCTCTTTCGCGCCCGACCAGGTGTTGTCGGTCGACAGCTGCTTGGCGTCCACGGTGCCGCTGCCCTTGTTCACGACGAAGCCCAGGGTCGCCTCTTCGAAGGCGCACCCACTGGCCACGACGTCCACCGCGCCCTGGGCGGTCGTGCCCGCCGCGTGCACCATCACGGCCGCGCGCGCGTTGCCCCGCACCGTGCAGTCGACGAGCGCCCCGCGCGCGCCTGCAAAGACGCCGAAGCCGTCGCCCACGTCGAAGGGCGCGCCCCCCGCGGGGACGGCGAAGGTGCGTGGCCGCGTCCCGGAGATCAGCGCACCGGTGGCGTCGACCCGCGCCTCGTCCGTGCCCGCGAGCCCCGCCAGGCGGTTGTAGGCGACCCGGGCGCCCTTCGTGACCGCGAGCGCCGCCCCCTTGCCCTGGGCCCACGCGCCGCCCCAGCCGTTGTGCCCGAGCGCGCCCGCCACCGTCGCGGTGCCGCTGCGCCCGAGCAGCAGCCCGACGCGGCCGTTGCCGCCCACGGCGGCGTGGGCTCCCACCTTCACCGCCAGGAGCGCCTGCGTCGGCCCCTGGGTCGCGGGCGCCACCATCACGCCGTCGGCGAAGTCCTCGCCGGTGCGCGCGGTGGTCCCCCGCACGGCGCTCGCCTCGATGTCGAGCTGCCCCGCGCCCCAGAAGCCCACGCCAAAGCGCTTGTTGCGCGTCACGTCGGTCGCCTTGAGCTGCAGGCTGGCCGCGGCGGTGTCACCGCTGGGCGCAAAGTCGGGGTCGATGATGGCGATGCCGCCGCCCGCGTTGGCCGCCACGCTGCTGGCCGGCTTGAAGTCCGGGTCGATGATCCCAGCCTGGTCGTTGGCGCCCGGCTTGAAGTCCGGGTCGATGATGAAGTCCGGGTCGATGATGAAGTCCGGGTCGATGATGAAGTCCGGGTCGATGATGCTCACCGCCCCCACCCGCGCCGCCAGCACACCGACCCCCGCGTTGTCGTGAATCGAGCTGGCCCGCAGGGTCAGCGCAGCCCCCGCCACCACCTGAACACCGTGCCCTCCCTGGCCCGGGCTCTGCTCCAGCGTGCCCGTGATCTCCACCTGCTCGAGGGTGAGCGAGGCGCCGTCACTGCCGACGCCGTAGCCCGTAGCGCCGTCGATGCGAAGCCCGCGAAGCGTGGTCGCGCCCGCGCCTGAGACGGTGATCCCGCGCTCTCCGGCTGGGGGGCGCAGCACAGCCCCCGCGACGCCCTGCAGATGCACCCCCGCGGGGATCGACACCGACTGGGCCCAGTCCCCCGCGCCGAGGACGATGGTCGTGCCCGGCGTGGCCTGCTGCACCGCCGTCGACAGGTCGCCCATGGCGTCGGTCGCCGTGCCCGAACCCGAGCACCCCTTGGCGACGTAGAGCGCCGCGCCCTC
>JAUIAC010000143.1 GCA_030425545.1 bacterium
CCGAGGCGACCGGCGGTGAGCGCGTTGGGGTCACTGGCGTGCAGCGGCTCGAAGACCAGCGCCACGTGCACCCACTTGTCGGCCGGCAGCGGGCTCTTCGAGCGCAGCAGGACGCTGTGTTCGCCGCGCTGCAGCGCGAGGCGCCCACCCTGGGCGTCGGACTCGACCAGCAGCGTGAACTGGGCTGGCCGCTCCACCAGCCGACACACGGCGCGCGCGATGAGGGTCGACTGGGTCCCCTGGGTCGCAGGCCCCGCACACGCGTCGCCGACCTCGCTCAGCGCGTTGACCGTGACCGACGTCTTGCCCACCGCCGAGGCGAAGTGCTCGCTGATGTCGCCGCCGCAGCCGTAGCTCCGCGGCAGCGCGTCCACCCAGCCACAGACGTCCGAGCCGGCGGGCGCTGGCCACGGCTTGGTCGGCGTGTTGCCCCAGTACACCTGGATCTGCGCGATGTGCTTCTTCGGGTGGCCGCAGCTCAGGTGCACGCTGGTGTCACCCGGCCGGGCGACGGCGCAGACCTCGCTGTCGAGCGAGAAGCCGTAGAGGCCCGAGCTGGTCGGGATCAGCGACACGGACGAGGCCAGGGGCATCGGGAGCTTGCGCGCGGCCTTTGGCGTGCGCACCCAGCCAGCGACGGTGAAGCCGCCGCGGCCGTGTCGGTCGTAGCGCGCCGCCCTCGCCATGCGGTGACCGCTCGTCACCCGGAGCCCCCCGCCGGTGGTGTCGCTCCCCTTGCGGGAGCTGAAGCCCATGCCCGCGCGGCCCTTGGGCACGTCGCTGAGCTGACCGGAGAAGCTCGTGACCTTGTGGATCTTGTTGAGGTCCTGGGCCAGGTCGTCCTCGACAACGCGCGTCCGCGGCGAGCCCTCGACCGCGCCGCGCTGGGCCACGTGGGCCAGCAGCCCGTCCACCGGCAGCGGCGGCGGCGACGGGCGGACGTCGTCGAGCGGCGCCGGACCGAGCGCGGCGTGCTGCGCCGGCCGACCGGTGTGCTGCAGGACGTGGGGATAGGGGAGCACGTGCTTGGCCGCGGCCTGGGCCTTGCACGTGCCGCAGTCCTTGGCGCAGGTGTCGCAGGTCTCGCCGGCCGACGCGGCGCAGGTGCCGTCGCCGCAGCTGCCGGCGCCCTTGGGGCCGCAGGTCCAGTCGTAGTTGGCGCAGCACGTGCCGCTCTCGACGCAGCCCGGCGCGCAGCTGCACTGCCCGGCGCCGCCGCTGGTGCACGCCTTGGTGGCGCAGAGCGCCGGCTTGGCCACCAGGCAGCCCTTCAGCGCGGTCCCCGGCAGCGTCCCGCACGTGGCGCCCAGGGCGGCGCAGTCGTGGGTGACCACGCCGCTCGGGCCGCAGAACTTCGCGACGTCGCCGGTGCAGGTGCCGTTGTGGTCGACGTCGCCGCAGTCGACGACCGCGCACTGCCCCCAGGGCATGCACTGCTCCTTGTCGCCCTTGCACGTGCCGCAGGTGCCGCCGCAGCCGTCTGCGCCGCAGGTCTTGCCGTCGCAGTCCGGCTCGCAGCAGCGGTTGTCGACGCAGCTGCTGCCGCTGCCGCAGGTGCCGCAGTCGACCCCGCAGCTGAGCTTGCCGCAGTCAAAGGCCGTCGCGCCCACACCGCAGAAGCAGCTCTCCTGGCAGGCCTTGCCCTTGTCGGCGGGCGCCTTGTCGGTGCCGCCGCACACGTAGCGCTGCTCCTTGGCGCTCCACCCGGCCTTCACGCCCTGGGCGCAGGCGACCTGGGTGGCGTCGCCGGGCTTGGAGTCCGCCGACGGGCAGTAGGTGACGACGTCGATGCCGCTCTGCTCGGCCACGCAGCCATGGAGCGGGTAGGCGCCGCCACACGGCACGGCGCAGGTGCCCGTCGACGGGGCGCAGACCTCGCCCTCCTTGGTGCAGGCGCCGCAGGTGCCGCCGCAGCCGTCCGGGCCGCAGACGCGCCCCTTGCAGTCCGGCACGCAGGCGTCGGCCTTGGGGCAGGCGAAGGGGTGCTGGCTCGCGTTGGGCGCCGGCTTGCCGTCGGGGGTGCAGCCGTAGCGCTGCTTGGCCGCGTCCCAGCCACAGAAGGCGCCGGCCTTGCTGCAGTCCTCGGTGGTCAAGCTGGCTGGCGCGGCGCAGCTGCGCACGGTGCGCCCGTCGCAGCAGCCCACGTCCACCGGCGCCTTGCCGTAGCAGGCCACCTTGGGCAGGCAGGCGGTCTTGTCGTCGGTGCAGTACTCGTCGCCCTTGCAGCCCGCGCCGCAGGTGCCGCCGCAGCCGTCGTCGCCGCAGACGGAGTCGGCGGTGCACTGGCGCTTGCAGCAGTACAGGAAGTTGCCCGAGGGCCGCTGGACCTCGCCGTCACCGCAGCCGCAGTAGGGCGCGCCGTTGGCCGCCACCGAGCAGCCGCCGGACAGGCACTTGGTCTTGCCGACGCACTTGCCGGCCGCGCAGCTGCCTTCGACCGTGCACTTGTCGCCGTCGTCGCACGCCTTGCCGTCGGCCGGGAAGGTGTTGTGGTAGCAGCCGCCGGCGATGTGCTCGAAGCAGTAGTCCTGCGTGCACGGGTTGCCGTCGTCGCAGCCCTTGGCGACGCCGGTGCACGTGCCGCCGCTGCAGCTGTCGCCCAACGTGCACTTCTTGCCGTCGTCGCACGCGCCGCCCTTGAGGTTCGTGTGGACACAGCCCACCAGGGCGTTGCAGGCGTCCTGGGTGCACGGGTTGCCGTCGTCGCAGGGCTTGGAGCCGCCCTTGCAAGAGCCGCCGACGCAGGTGTCGCCGAGGGTGCAGATGTCGCCGTCGTTGCAGGCCGCCGTGTTGGGCGTGTGGACGCAGCCGACCGTGCTGTTGCAGGTGTCGTTGGTGCACGGGTTCTGGTCGTCGCAGTTGCGGACGCCCTTGCCGGCCTGGCAGCTGCCGCCGCCGCAAGCGTCGCCGAGGGTGCACGGGTTCTTGTCGTTGCAGGGCGCGCTGTTGGGCGTGTAGGTGCAGCCGCTCTTGGCGTCACAGCTGTCGGCGGTGCAGGCGTTGCCGTCGTTGCAGGGCGGCGCGACGCCGGCCTTGCAGCTGCCGCCCTGGCAGCTGTCGCCCTGGGTGCACACGTCGCCGTCCTCGCAGGCGACGTTGCGCAGCCCGTGCTGACAGCCCAGCTGCGGGTTGCAGTTGTCCGTGGTGCAGACGTTGCCGTCCTCGCAGGTCTTGGCGTCGCCGACACACTTGCCGTCGGTGCAGGTGTCCTTGAGCGTGCACGTGTTGCCGTCGTCGCAGCTCGCCGTGTTGTTGGGGTACTGGCAGCCCTTGCCGGCGTCGCACGCGTTGGTGGTGCAAGGATCACCGTCGTCGCACTGGAGCGCCGGGCCCGCCTTGCAGCTCTTGTCGGCGCAGGCGTCGCCCTCGGTGCACGCGTCGCCGTCGCTGCACGAGCTGGTGTTGGCGGCAAAGACGCAGCCGGTCTTGGGGTCGCAGCTGTCGTTGGTGCACAGGTTGCCGTCGTCGCAGGTCACGGCGTTGAGCCCGGTGCAGGTGCCGCTGCTGCACGTGCCCGTGACGTGGCACTTGTTGCCGTCGTGGCACTTGCTGCCGTCGGCCACGTCGGTCTTGGGCGCGCACTTGGTGGGGCTGCTGCAGTTGTCGACCGTGCACGGGTTGCCGTCGTCACAGTCGAGGCCCTTGCCGACGCACTTGCCGTCCTGGCAGGCCGAGCTCTCGGTGCACGTGCTGCCGTCGTCGCAAGGCTTGGTGGTGTTGGCGTGCTGGCAGCCGCTCTTCGCGTCGCAGCTGTCGTCGGTGCACGGGTTGGCGTCGTCGCAGTCGGTCGCGTTCTTCGGGCTCTTGTTGTCGCACTTGAACTTGACGGCCAGCACCTTCGACTTGCCCGGGCAGGGGTCGCCGATGCTCAGGTGTGGGTTGACCAGCTTGCAGCTCGCCTTGCCGACGCACAGCCCCTTGACCCAGCTCACCGCGTCGGTCTGGCAGCCGTAGAAGTTCCAGCTCGGGCAGGCGCCGTTGGCCAGGCCGTACTTGGCCCAGGTGATCTCGGTGATGGTGCCGTCGCAGGTGAGCTCGACGGTCGACGTGCTGCCCGCGCACGACCCCGACGGCTGTGCGCCGCACTTGCCGTCCTTGCAGAGGTCCACGGCGGTGCAGGCGTCGCCGTCGTTGCACTTGGCCGTGTTGTGGGCGTGCTGGCAGCCCTTGCCGACCTGGCAGCTGTCGTCGGTGCACGGGTTGGCGTCGTCGCAGTCGAGGGGCTTGCTCCCCGCCTTGCACTTGCCGGCCTCGCAGGCGTCCCCGGTGGAGCAGGGGTCGCCGTCGTCGCAGGCGCCGGCCTTGTCGGTGTGCTTGCAGGCGGCCTTGCCCCCGTCGTTGCTGCAGCTGTCGCTGGTGCAGGGGTTGTTGTCGTCGCAGGCCGGGTTGAAGGGCCCGGCGGTGCAGTTCTCGCCCTTGCACTTGTCGTCGGCGGTGCAGGGGTCGCCGTCGTCGCACGTCCCCGTGTCGCAGGTGCCGCCACAGCCGTCGCTGCCGCACTGCTTGCCCGCGCAGTTGGGCACACAGACGCAGGCCTGGAGGTGATAGCCGCCGCTGACGCCGGTGCCGGCCGTGCCGCAGGTGTGCGCGCCGCCGGTGGTGTTCCAGCCGCACTTGCCCGAGCTGCAGGTCTCGCTCGTGAGCTTGCCGCCGCTGCAGCGGTAGACCTTGCCCCCGGAACAGCAGCCGAGGTCCGAGATGGCGCCGCAGGTCGTGTTGGGGCAGCCGAGCGCCGCCCTGCCGTGGGGGTCGAGGAAGTTGATCCCCGTGAGCGCGTCGGTCTCCTTGGCGATCTTGGTGTTGTAGCCACCCCAGACGCGGACGGTGCCGTCGACCTGCAGGGCGAGAAAGCGCTGGCCGACGTTGTCGGTGTCGGCGGCGACGGCGGTGACCTTGAGCAGGTCAGCGGGCGGCTTGGCGGCGCCTGATCCCCAGACGACGACCTTGCCGTCGGACTGCAGGGCGATGCCCGTGCCGCCGGCCCCGAGCGTCGCCTGGATCACGTTGCTGATCGCAGGCGGCGCCGCGTGCTTGTTGCCGAACTTGTCGCCCGAGGCGGCCGCGATGGTCCCGTCAGCCTTGACGCCGACAAAGCCGCCGCCGCCGCCGCCGATGGCCTTGAAGCCGGTCTTCCCCTGCAAGTCGGCGTAGATGTTGTTCTTCTCGAAGCCAAAGATCGAGATCTTGCCGCTGCTGTCGAGCACCGCGCCGGCGTAGTTGCCCGCCGCGATGGCGACGATGCCGGAGTACGCCGGCATGCCCGTGGGGTAGGTCACGTGCTTTTCGTTGCGGGTCATGGTGCCCCAGTGGGCGACCGTGCCGTTCTTGCGCAGCACCATGACCGAGTAGCGCAGGCACGCGACCTGGACCGCGTCCTTGATGGCGGTGACGTTGCCGTTCGTGAACAGGCCGTCCCACGCGGGGCCCTGGGACTCGTAGTGCTTGCCCTTGCCCCAGTAGAAGAGCGAGCCGTCGGAGCGAACGCCGAAGCCCCAGCCGACGTCGGACATGCAGACCGAGCGCAGGCCGCTGGTGGCTGGCACCTTGCCGTTGGGGTAGTACGAGTCGTAAGCGTTGTGCCACTCGTAGGGCGTGCCGCAGGTGCTCTGCTCGCAGGTGCCGGCGTTGCAGACCGTCCCGGCGGTGCAGTCGCCCTGGCAGTAGCCGCCGATGCAGTCGACGCGGCAGGACCCTTGGCAGTAGCTGACCTGGTCGTGGTACTTGAAATACGAGGAGACGCTGGCGGGCTGGCACTCTGGGACACCGGTGTTGGTGCCCAGACAGACCTGGCCGCCGCCGCAGGTGTCGTGCGCCGCGGTGGCCTTGCCGGCGGCGCACTTCATGCGCTTGCTGCCCTGGCAGCAGAGGAAGTCCGACCAACACTTGGCGTGGACGTTGCCGGCGGCGAAGAGCAGCAGCATCGCAGCTGCGGCGCCGGCTGTGCGAGGGGACCACACCACGTCGCTCTCCCGACCAGACCGCCGCCGCGGGGGTGCGGGACGAGGGGATAATCTGGCTTGGTTTCCTCACGCTAGCAGCATCTTGAGGCGGCCACAACGAAGTTCGGACTCCAGTGGTCGCGTTTTGTTGAGCGGCGATCGCCAGGGCGGGCGCGATTTGTTGAGCGGCGATCGCCAGGGCAGGCGCGCTGGTTCGAGCGTGGCGACATTCACTGGCTCGCGCCGCTGCGCTTTGGCCAACGCGGCGGGGTGACGCGCGCTATGCTGTGTTTGTTTGGCCACGAACCAGCCACCGGATCGGCACCTCGAGCGACCCACGGAGATCCCCATGCGCACGCCCCTGCTCTTGCTCGCCACCGCGCTGACGCTGGCTGTCGGCGTTGGTCCTGTCGACGCAGCGCCGCTCGACGCCGTGGTCGTCGACTATGAGGCCGGCCTCGGCGCCATCTTCCAGAACGACAGCCGCTACGGGGCAGAGGGCACGCCCTTCAGCGCTGACGATGTCGCGCAGACGGACAACGTCTACCCGGTGCAGCGCTTGTCGCTGCGGCTGCGCTTCGCCGCGCGACACGAGGTCCGAGCGACCTACATCCCCGTCGATGTCACCACGCGCACGACGCTCGGCAAGGACATCAACTTCAATGGCACCGCCTTCGCCGCGGGCGAGGTCGTCGACTTTCGCTACCTCTTCGACGGCACCCGCCTGACCTACCTGTACCACCTGGTGCAGGGGCCGCGCTGGCGTGTCGCCGTCGGTGGCCTCTTTCAGCTGCGCAACGCCCGCGTGGCGATCAGCGACGTGGCGGGCAAGCGGCAGGCAGCGGAGTCCGATATCGGACCTGTGGGCGCGGTCTCTGCCATGGTGCGTCACACACGCGACAACGGCGTCTACGGTCAGCTCGACGCGGCCGGCTTCTCCACCTTTGGTTTCCCCAACGGGCTCGTGGGTGCGGTGTGGGACGTGGCGCTCACCCTCGGCGTGCCCGTGACCGAGAGCACGGAGGTCTGCTTCCGCCTGCGCTACTACGGCGGCGGCGCCGATGTGCCGAGCGCGGACCTGAAGAACTGGGCGCAGCTGGGCTTTGCCACCCTCGCGCTGCGCGTGGACCTCGCCAAGCTCACGCAGAGCACGCCGCAGCGCTAGGATCCGTCTCAGGGAGACGGTGCGTTCAACACCCGTGAACCAGACCACTAATCGATCGCGGCGCCGCCTGGGTCCGCGACGCTTCGACGCTGTCCGGCGGGGTGCGTAGGCCCTGCGCACGCCCCAGGTGCGTCGGCGCTGGTCATCGCCCGCTGCAGGTACGAGGAGAAGTAGCCGCGGTAGCGCCGCTGCAGTTCTGGGTCGCGCCAGTCCGACGCGCGCACCTTGCCCCGGCAGCTCGCCGCGCCGCAGCCGCAGTCGAACTCGTCGTAGGACGCGCTGTCCGACATCGCATAGTCGAAGCTCACCTGCTCACCCGCCTCGATCCGCCGCATGGCGACCAGGGTGACCGAGCACGAAAACCCGGCGTTGGGCGCGCAGCTGTGGTTGAAGTAGTCGGCGGCGTGGAGCGGCTCGTCGGGCACCAGGAAGACGTCCCAATGGACCTGGATCGCGTGCGTGCGCTGCGCGTCCCCGACGTGCTGGAGCTCAGCCCAGGTGGCTGCCCGCCCTCCCCAGACGGTCAGCAGCTCGCCCTGCTCAATGGGGGCCATGGCAAAGACGCCGGCGCCGCCTGAGTCCAGGTCGCGCCGCGCCAGATCCGGGTGCAACCAGTGCATCAGCCAGCCGCCATGGCCAGCGCCAGCTCGCGCACGACCTTGGCCGCGAGGACAGACGAGGCCCCGCTGGGGTCCAGACCGGGGGCCAGCTCCACCACGTCGGCGCCGATCAGGTTCAGTGGTCGCAGCACGTCCAACAGGCTGGCGAAGGTGACCCAGTCAATCCCCCCTGGCTCGGGCACGCCTGTGCCGGAGAAGTACGCGGGATCGAACACGTCCAGGTCGCAGGTCACGTACACGGGGCGGCGCGATGCACCCGCCAGCGCAGCCTGAAGCGCTCGCTCGGAAGGTGGCACGAAGCGCCCGGTCCCCCGGAGCTCCAACCACTCCTCACGGGTGCCGGAGCGAATCCCCACCTGCAGCAGCGCCGACGACGACAGGAAGTCCAAGCAGCGCCGCATGCCGGCCGCGTGACTGTAGGGTTCGCCTAGGTAGCCATCTCGCAGGTCTGCGTGGGCGTCGAGCTGCACGACGAGCAGGTCTGGCCAGCGCGCGAGGGCCGCTCGGACCACGCCTGGGGTCCAGCTGTGGTCGCCCCCGAGCAGCAGGGGCTTGGCTCCGCGGCCGAAGAGCTGCCCGGCGACCCGCTCCGCAGCAGCCACCACCCGCTCCGGGCGCCCAGTCCCGACCTCGAGGTCGCCGTAGTCGCCCAGCGCGATGTCCTCGAGGTCATGGTCCAAGCGCGGCGAATAGGTCTCCAGCGCGACGGACGCCGCGCGGATCGCGTCCGGCCCGAAGCGCGCGCCGCTGCGCCACGATGCCGTGCCGTCGAAAGGAACCCCGACGATCGCCACGTCGCACGCGGCTGGGGACCGCTCTGCGGCGAGAAACACGGGGCCGTCGTCGTGCAGCTGGTCAACTATCGCGCCCATGCCTCCCCCTGCTAGCGCACCACCGACGGGCGTCGTCCCCGTCGGCGCTGTGTTGACACGCTGACGGCCGTTGCGCAGTCCGGCCCGCGGCTACGCGCTCGCGGACAGGGCGACGCAGACGCTGTTGGGCACGGCGAAGCTGCCCACGTGGATGTCGTCGTTGTACCAGCTGCAGGTGTCGACGACGGCGGCGACCCGGCCGGCGTTCGGTCGACGCGGGTCGACGCTGCCGTCCCCAGCCCAAACGAAGCTCCACGCGCCGCCGGGGTAGATCCCCACGGGGGCGTAGAGCGGCGCCACCTGGGAAAAATGGCTGCGCAACGCCTGCACCGCGCCGACGTGCTCGGCGGCCTGGACCGTGGGCGAGCCGCCCTGCGCGCACAGGACACCGCCAGGGCGCAGGACCCGGCGGCACTGCGCGAAGAAGGGCGCCGAAAAGAGCACCGCTGCGGGGCCGACAGGGTCCGCGCCGTCCACCAGGATCACGTCAAACGACGCGTCTCCCGCCTGCGCAACGAAGGCCGCGCCGTCCTCGATGTGCAGCTCGAGCCGGGGATCGTCCCACGCCGTCCCGATCGTCGGCAGGTGCCGCTTGCAGGCGTCGACCACGGCGCCGTCGATCTCGACCATCACGCAGCGCCGCACCTCGCCATGCCGCAACACCTCGCGGACCGTCCCGCCGTCTCCACCGCCGATGACCAACACGTCGCGCACCTGCGCAGCCGTGGTCAGCGCCGGGTGCGTGAGCATCTCGTGGTAGACCTTCTCGTCGCGCTCCGCCGTCATCCACATGCCGTCGAGCAGCAAGCCACGACCCAGGGCGGCCGTCTCGACGACCTCGATCCGCTGGAACGGACTCTCCGACGCAAAGACCGTCTGGCCAAGCGCTCCGAAGCGTCGCTCCTCGTAGACTTCATCGATCCACTTCATCGTGCGCTCTCCACGTTGCTCGGCTACTGCCACAGGACGAGGCCCGCGAACGCGCAGCCGATCTCACGGACCACGTGCTCGCTGCCCGCCGTGATGACGTCTGCGACCTCACGCCCACGGTGCTTCATCCCGTCGAGGGCCATCTGCACCACCGTCGCCTGAACCTCAGCCAGCCGCTCCTCCGCGTGGTGCTCCATGATCAGCCCCGGCAGCGTGGGGTCCGCGGGGATGGCGGCCGCGATCGCTGCGCTGATCGTGGCTCCGGGCCGGTCAGACGTCATCTCTGCGTAGGCCATGGGCACCAGCGCGCCGGCCGGCAGCGACGTGGGCGCGATTCGGGTCAGCCCTGGAGGGACGATGGAGCTCATCCTGACCAGATTCGTGTCGCCGACGCCCGCGTCCAACAGCGCGTGGTCAAAGGCGTTCAGCGTTGTTCGACCCTCTCCGCTGCCGTTGACGACGAAGTAGGCCGTGGGGTCCGGCAACAGGGTCTCGCGCGCCCAACGGACCGAGGTGCTTGGCCCCCAGTTGCCGCGCGTGCCGCGCATGGACGCGCCTGGGATGCCGCGCTCCAGCAGGATCAGCTCGCCCACCTGCGCGTCCAGCCGCCGCGCCAGGACCTCGTGGGCGACCTTGGGGTCGCAGTCTCCGCACGTGTAGAAGTCGATCGCGGCGTACCCTTGCTCAGGCCAGGTGTGGATCGACAGGTGAGACTCCTGAATGACCACCACGCCGCTGACGCCCGTTGGCGCAAAGCGGTGAAAGGCGGTCCGGACGATGGTCGCCCCAGCAGCGATGGCGGCCGCTTGCATCAGGTCGGTGATCGCGTCGACGTCGTCGAGCAGCCGAGGGTCGCAGCGGTGGTACTCCGCCACCAGGTGGCGGCCGTAGGTGGACAGGTTCATTCGGCAACTCGTCAGCCGGCACGGGTCTTGGTCATCGCATGTGCCGGGGGTCTGGGGACATGGGGTGGTGCGTGGACAGGGTGGCGGGCGGCCGCGCGGCGCGCCGCTGCGGCGCCCAGACAGAAGCAAGGTCCGTGCCAGTTTTGGCGAGCGCTCCTACTGCACCGAAATCACGCCTTCGGATCTCAAGTGGCCCGTCGGGGGCGTGGAGCCCGACACTACGAATGGGTAACGGGCCCCTTGGTTGAGCGTCACCGATTGGTAACGCGCAGCGGGATGTGCAGCGCCCGCTGGAGCCGCAGCGTCCCCGCTCGCCGCTGGCGGGCACGGCCACAGCTCGGGCAGAGCCCCCCCCGGTCCAATGAGCGGTCCCACACGGCGCCTTGTGCTAGATTTCGCGGGATGACGCAGGCGAACCCAGCCCACGCCAGTCGCGTGGTCCGAATTTGCTCGGCGCAGCTCGCCGTCCACCGGACCGGGAGCTGGGACACCGCGTTGGCGTCGGTGCGCTTCTTTGCCTCTGTCGCAGACGCGTACCGTTGCCATTTTCTCGTGCTGCCGGAGCTGTGGGGGGTGCAACACCTCTCCGGTGCCCCCGACACGCCACCGGCTGAGGCGGCGGCTGAGCTGGCGGACAAGCGCGACGCGTACGTCCAGGCGTGTCGCGACCTGGCGACGCGCTACCGCCTGCACATCATCGGCGGGAGCCACCCGATCCGCCGCGGAGCGAGGATCTGCAATGTGGCGCATCTCTTCACCCCGACCGGAGGCGTCTACTCGCAGGACAAGCTGCACATCACGCCCTCCGAGGTAGAGGACTTCGGCATCTCCGCGGGCGACGGGCTGCGAGTCTTCCACACGGAGCGGGCGACGGTCGCCCTGCAGGTCTGCTACGACGTCGAATTTCCGGAGCTGTCGCGGCAGCTGGCGCTGGCGGGTGCGGAGGTGCTCTTCGTCCCGTATTGGACCGACGACGCCGCGGCGTACCAGCGGGTGCGGGCCTGCGCCCAAGCGCGGGCCATCGAGAACAGCGTCTGCGTGGCGCTCGCCGGCTTGAGTGGCACGATCGACCACCCGAGCGCGCAGCTGTCCTACGGGCAGGCGGCCGTCCTGGTGCCGAGCGACATCGGCTTTCCGCCGGGCGGGATCGCTGCGGTCGGGCCGCACAACCTGGAGGGCGTCGCCATCGCCGAGGTCGACCTCGCGCAGCTGGCCCGGGTGCGGGACCAAGGCAGCGTGCGTCCCCTGCGTGACCGCCGTCCCGAGCTCTGTGTCTTGGACGGCAGTGGCGTGGAGCACGTCGACACACGCGACGACGCTCGGGCCTCGTGAGCTCTCCCACAGCGGCCACCAAGTGCGCGTTGGCATGCAGTGGGACGGGCCAGGCTTACGCGGCTCGCGGCCCGAAGCCGGAGCGCGGGTCGACGCCCAAGGTCGCGTCCGGCGAGCGGCGAATCGCTGCATCACCCGCGGGGGCGGCGGCGCGTCGTACACTGGCAACGTCAAAGGGTGGACCTACCTGGCCGCGGTGGCCACCTGTCTGAGGCGCCAGCCCACGAGGCGCCCGGCGGTGGACTCAACCCTGCCCATCGCGGGGGGGGGGGCGGTGCCCGCTTTGCGACAGAACAGGGAGACAGGTTTGCACCACAGTACACACAAACTCGCGGTGGCCATCTTGGCCTCGCTTTGCGCGCTCTCGGCCTGTGATCACGCCACGGGTGGAGCAGCCTCCCCCGACGCCAAAGGAGACCTCTGCCGCAACGCTGGGACAGAGGGCGCCACCGCCACGTGCGGCCAGCCGACGCAGACGCCCGAGTACTACGTGGCGCAGGCCAACAAGTACTTCGACACCCTGGACGTGGACGCCGATCCAGACAGCGTGCCGAACTACAGCCCGCGGGTCGTGCGCTGGGAGTGGCCACCTTGGCTGCTGCTGACCGGCTACACCGCCGAGACCCTGATCAGCACCGGCAAGCTGCTGAAGAAGGCCGATCCGTCGACCGTGCCCAAGCGCGACTGCCGCTACTTCCCCGTGCAACCCTTCGCCCGCTGCCGCGTGGTGTTCGAATACGAGGGCGGGGCCTGCCCCATCTACGAAGAGTTTGTGTTCAACGACGCCGGCGAGATGACCTTTATCGAGGCCTGGTCCGACCTGCCAGGCATGGTGCCGACGACCGACCCGACAGATCCCTGGGGCGAACACAGCGACATTGGACGTCTCTCCACCCGTGTGCCCGGCCTGGGCACGCCTGACGGCCGCATCGAACTCGACGGCGTGTGGATGGTCGAAGCGAGCAAGACCGACAAGGATGTGGCCGAGCTCGCCAAGCGGGCGAAGGATCAGTGGAAGTACTGGGCTGACGAGATCGCCAACGCGCCGACCGACTTCTTCGCCAAGGGGTGCGGGTGGTGAGCGCGCCTGCCCCCCCGGCGGCGCCAGTCGCCCCTGAAAGACTGTGAAGGCGGCCCGAGTTGCGGCGAGAGTCCTCGCAAAGACGCCGAGTTCCTGCCACGTTGGCAGGTGCCATGCCGACGGACCCGCCAGAGCTGCAGGACCTCTTTGCGCCCGTTCAAGGGCCGGTTCGACCTGACCCCGAGTTCGAGGCGGTCGAGCGGGCGTTCCAGCTCCAGGCGCGGCGTCGGACCCGGCTCATGGCGGCCAGCGCGGTGACGCTGCTCCTGCTCTTGCTCGGCTGGAGCCACGGCGAGCGGCTGCGACGCCAGTCCCGGCGGGCGTGGTTTCGCTGGCAGGCGTGGACGAGCGACGCGCCGCTGGCGGGGGTCGACCTGGAGCACGTCCACGGGGCCCTGCTCACGTCGTGGGTGATCGCACGCAACGAGGACGACGAGGCCGCCGAGGCGGCTCAGCAGACCCTGCTCGACGCGCTGGCCGCCAGCCCGCCCCTGACCGACCTCTTCACCACGCTGCACGAGCTCGCCACGCCCGACCGGGGGCTGCTGCAACGCCACGACGCCCTGCTGGACGTGGTCGCCGCGTGGAACGAGCTGCTCCGCAACGGCGCCGCTCCGTGGTGGCTCGAGGGCAACATGCTGGTGGGCCGGGGCACGGCGCAGTTCTACGTCAAGACCT